>JANOCQ010000221.1:0-9144 GCA_031412255.1 Paracoccaceae bacterium
GCCGTCGTTGCCGGTGACCGAGCCGTCCTCGTTCATAACCTGGGCGAAGCCAGGCATGGTGCCCAGGTGGCTCATCGCCACCGAAAGGGCCGTGGTGGATACCAGAAGTCTTCTCATGAACCAGTCCTCATTCTGATGGGCACGGGAATAACGGATATGAATTCATCCGGTTCCCGGTGGCCCTGATACGCATAACTAAGGGCATGGGTTGCTGATATGCGATATCACGGAGTTGCAAAGCCATAACCTGCACGGCGACATACCTAGGGGCGGATCATTGCCAGCAGGCGGTCGCGTTCGCCGTTGTCCGAGGGTTCCGAGATCACGCGGCCAAGAGCTTCGAGCGATGCGATGGAATGTCCGGCGCGGAAGCTGTCGACATGGGGCAGGATCGCCTGAATCCCTGCGGCGCGAGGAGCAAAGCCGGTCCAGCGCAGCAGCGGGTTAAGCCAGATCAGGCGGCGACAGGACAGGTGCAGGCGTTCGGTTTCCCTGGCGAGAAGGCTGGTGTCGTCGCGGTCAAGCCCGTCGGTTATCAGAAGGACGACCGCCCCCAGCCCCAGCACGCGCCGTGACCAGTCCCGGTTGAAGGCATGAAGCGATTGGCCGATCCGGGTGCCGCCGGACCAGTCCTGCGCCTGCGCCCCGGCAGCGCGCAGGGCAGCGTCCACGTCGCGTGCGTGCAGGTGGCGGGTGATGTTGGTGAGGCGCGTGCCAAAGGTGAAGGCGTGAACGCGCGCCCAGCCCTGGCCTTTGCGGTTGGCGACGGCATGGACAAAATGGAGAACCATGCGGGAGTAATCCGCCATGGAACCGGAGATGTCGCACAGGACAACAAGGTTCGGCCACCGGGTGACCGGGGCCTTGTGCGCAAGCGTGGATATCTCGCCCCCGTGGCGGAGGGCGTTGCGCAGTGTGCGGCGGGCGTCGATCCGTGCCGTCAGGGTGCTGGGCGCCGTGCGGCGGGTCTTCAGGGGCCGGACCGGAAGGGTCAGCTTTGCCAGCATGCGCCTGGCGACTTCGATTTCGTCGGTGGACATCTGTTCGAAGTCGAGGGTCTTGAGGCGTTCTTCGCCGGACATGGTGGCAGTGGCGTCAATCTCGATCTGGTCGCCTTCCGGGGTGCCCTTGGGTAGAGGGGGGAGGTGCCCGTCGAGGAGCGCCTCGGCGGCGCGCTTTTCGGCGGCTTCGGCGGGGCGGTCCTCCTGCACGCCGTGCACCTGCGGCAGCATCAGCGACATCATGTGATCAAGGTAACGCGGGTCGCGCCAAAAAAGGCGGAAGATCTGAGCGAAGGTGCTGCGTTCCTCGGGGCGCGAGACGAAGATGGCCTGGAGGGTGAAATAGAAATCCTCCCTCCGGTCGAAACCTGCGGCAGCGACGGCACGCACCGCATCAAGCGTGCGACCCGGTCCGATAGGAAGCCCCGCCTTGCGCAGCGCGCGGGCGAAATGGGCGATGTTGTGAGCCAGCTTGCCGTCTTCAGGGATGTCGAGGGGGGCGTAGGTGGCCATCGTCGGAGCGAGGGGTTTCACACCCCTCGCGCTCCCCGTGGGATATTTGGGGACGAAGAATGGATCATGCGGGAACCAGTTCGCGCTTCACTTCGTCCAGCAGGCGCTTGGCCTCGGAGCCTTGGAGCTTCTGGATATCGTCCTGGTATTTCAGGATCGCGCCAAGGGTGTCGGAGATGACTTCGGGGCTAAGGGCAATGACGTCAAGGGCAAGGAGGCACTTGGCCCAGTCGATGGTTTCCGCCACGCCGGGGCGTTTGAAGAGGTCCTCACGCCGCAGTTTCTGGACGAAGGCCACAACTTCGCGGGAAAGCTGGGCCTGGGCTTCGGGGGCGCGGGAGTTCAGGATCGCAAGCTCGCGGTCGAAGGTCGGGTAGTCGACCCAGTGGTAGAGGCAGCGGCGTTTCAGGGCGTCGTGCACCTCACGCGTGCGGTTCGAGGTGAGGATGACGATCGGGGGCTCGGGCGCCTTGATGGTGCCAAGCTCGGGGATGGTGACCTGGAAGTCGGAAAGGGCTTCAAGGAGGAAGGCTTCGAAGGGCTCGTCGGTGCGGTCGATCTCGTCGATCAGAAGGACCGGCGCGCCGCCGGCTTGGGGGCGCATTGCGGCGAGGAGCGGGCGTTCGATCAGGTAGTCTTCGGTGAAAAGCTCGGTTTTCAGTTGGTCGCGGTCGGCGGTGCCTTCTGCCGTCCGGATGGCGATCATCTGGGCGGCGAAGTTCCATTCGGCGACGGCAGAGGCGGCGTCGAGGCCCTCGTAGCATTGCAGGCGGATCAGGCGTCGGCCAAGGGCGGTGGCAAGGGTCTTGGCGATCTCGGTCTTGCCGGTGCCGGCCTCGCCTTCGAGAAACAGCGGGCGACCGAGTTTGAGGGAGAGGAAGACCACGGTGGCGAGGGCGCGGGACGCGACGTAGCCCTGGCCAGAGAGGAGCGTCTCGACAGCGTCGATGCTTTGCGGGATCTGGGTCACGGAGCCTCCGGCGTTGCGGGGAGAGTGGCGGGCGGGTTGGTGAGGGTCAAGGCGGGATCGCTGGTGTCGGACTGCAACCATAGTCGTAGAGAGCGCAGTGGCGCGCGGTCGGGAACGCTGTTGGGCCAGACGAGGTAGTAGGAACCGAGGGCGGGAATGGCCGGGCCGAAGACGGGGATCAGGCGACGTTCGGCCAGTTCGCGCTGGATGAGGAAGGTGGGGATGAGCGCCAGTCCCATGCCGTGGATCGCGCCCTGGGTCAGCGTCGCGAACTGGTCGAACATCATGCCGGGCGGGCGCAGGCCGGGTGCTCCGTGATGCGCAAGCCAGCGACCCCAGTCGCCGGTGCGGGATTCCAGTTGCAGAAGCGGGTGGGTCAGGACGTCGCTGGCTTTCTCGAGCGCGGGGAAACCGGGGGCGGCGACGGCGATGATCTCTTCATCCATGAGTTTCAAGTAGTCCACGCCGGGCCAGTCCTGCCGACCGTAGTGGATGGCGGCATCGAAGGCGGTGCCAGTGAAGTTGAAGGGTTTCAGGCGGGTGGAGAGGTTGATCGTCACTTCAGGGTGGGTCTGGACAAATCGGGCAAGGCGCGGTGCAAGCCAGTGCATTCCGAACGCGGGAAGGATCGCGAGGTTCAGACTGCCGCCGGTGGGGTTGGCGCGAAGCGTGATCGAGGCAGAGGCAAGCAGGTTCAAGGCCTTGCGCACATCTGCCACATAGTCGCGACCGGCAGGTGTCAGCCGCAGGCGCTGGCGTTCGCGCTGGATCAACGGCACGCCAAGCTGTGCCTCAAGGCCTTGCAGGGCGCGGCTGACCGCGCCTTGCGTCAGGTTCAGTTCCGCGGCGGCGGCGGAGGCGGTGCCTAGGCGATCGACGGCTTCCAAGGCGGTGAGCGCCGGAATCGGCGGCAGGTAGCGGCGCGGCAGCATTATGAGTTTCCCTCATGAACCCATGCAGGGCTTTCGATAGCCCGCTTGACACTTTTCTGCAATGATGCACTCCATGATGGAGGTTCCCATGCCCGACACCCTGCACAGCCAACCGAAGCTGAAAGCCAAGGACGCGCCCGATCTGGGCCGCTTCGACTGGGAGGACCCTTTCAGGCTGAATGACCAGCTCACCGAGGAAGAACGGATGCTGCGCGACGGGGCCCGCGCCTATGCGCAGGAAAAGCTGCAACCCCGTGTCATCGCCGCCTACAGGGACGAGACAACGGACGCAGGCATCTTCCGCGAGATGGGCGAAATGGGGCTACTGGGCGTGACGATCCCCGAGGAGTACGGCGGGCTGGGTGCGTCCTACGTGGCCTACGGGCTGGTGGCGCGGGAGGTCGAGCGGGTTGATTCGGGCTATCGCAGCATGATGTCGGTGCAGTCGTCGCTGGTGATGTATCCGATCTATGCCTACGGCACCGAAGCACAGCGGATGAAGTATCTGCCGAAACTCGCGACCGGTGAGTGGATCGGCTGCTTTGGGCTGACCGAACCCGATGCGGGGTCGGACCCGGCAGGGATGAAGACGATCGCGAAGAAGACTTCCACTGGCTATGTGCTGAACGGCGCGAAGATGTGGATTTCGAACGCGCCGATCGCGGACGTCTTCGTGGTCTGGGCCAAGTCCGAGGCGCATGGCGGCAAGATCAAGGGCTTTGTGCTGGACAAGGGCACGAAGGGGCTGACCGCGCCGAAGGTCGGGGGCAAGCTGTCGCTGCGGGCGTCCATCACCGGCGAGATCGTCTTGAAGGACGTGGAAGTGGGCGAAGACGCGCTTCTGCCCTTCGTCGAGGGGCTGAAAGGTCCGTTTGGCTGCCTGAACCGGGCGCGGTATGGCATCTCGTGGGGCGTGATGGGGTCGGCCGAGTTCTGCATGGCAGCCGCGCGGCAGTACGGGCTGGACCGCAAGCAGTTTGGCAAGCCCTTGGCGCAGACCCAGTTGTTCCAGTTGAAGCTGGCGAACATGATGACCGAGATTTCACTGGGCTTGCAGGCCAGTTTGCGCGTTGGTCGGCTTCTGGATGAGGCGAATGCGGCGCCGGAGATGATCAGCATCATCAAACGCAACAACTGCGGCAAGGCGCTGGAGGCGGCACGCTGGGCGCGCGACATGCATGGCGGCAACGGGATCTCCGAGGATTTCCAGGTGATGCGCCACATGGTGAACCTGGAGACCGTGAACACCTACGAGGGCACGCATGACATCCATGCGCTGATTCTTGGCAGGGCGATCACCGGGGTGCAGGCCTTCTTCTGACTCTTTCCCCGTGCTAGTCCTTTGGGCGTAGCGCGGGTGGAGAGGTAGGAATGCCTCCGGCGGGGATATTTGGGGACATAGAATGGGGGCGGCGGTGAGGATCACGGTCGTCCTGTGCGTGCGCAACGAGGGCGCGTTCCTTCTGGAGTGGCTGGCCCACCACCGGGCCTGCGGGGTTACGGGCTTTCTCGTCTTCTCGAATGACTGCGATGACGGGACCGAGGCCATGCTGGACCGGCTGGAGGACCTGGACTGGTTGACCCATGTCCGCAATCCCGGCCCGCATCCCGAGGGGCCGCAATGGTCGGCGCTGAAGCAGGCGGATCGGCATCCGTTGGTCGCGGATGCGCATTGGGTGCTGCCACTGGACATCGACGAGTTCGTCAATGTTCACGTCGGTGATCGGACGATCCCTGCCCTTCTGGCCGTGCTCCCTGAGGCGACAGCGGTCACGCTGACCTGGCGCCTTTTTGGCAACGCAGGGGTGGTGAGGTATCAGGACACACCGGTCTGCGAGACCTTTACCCAAGCGGCACCGCATGTCCTGCACTGGCCTTGGCGGGCGCATCTGTTCAAGACGCTGGTGAAGAACGACGGCAGCTATGGCAAGCTTGGGGTGCACCGTCCCCGCGCGCCGGTGGTGGCGCGCAGTGCCGCGCAGCGGTGGTTCGACGGCTCTGGCCGGGCGCTTCCCGCGGCCTTTCACCGCGGAAGGATCTTTTCTGACGTGGGGCGCGATCCCCATGCACTGGTGCAACTCAACCATTATCCGCTGGGTGCGGTCGAAAGCTTTCTTCTGAAGCGCGACCGGGGACGCGCGGTGCATACTGGCGGGGGGCTGGATGCCGGCTATTGGGTCGAGCGCAATTTCGACGCCGAGGACGATCCGTCCATTCTGCTGCTGGACAGCAGGACCCTGCGCCGGCACCTGCACGCCGATCCCGTTCTAAGCGTCCTGCACGCGGCGGCCGTCGCCTGGCGGCATGCCCGGTTCCGCACGCTGATGCAGGAGGACAGCGCGCGAAGCCTTTACGGCCAGTTGCTGATGGCGGGACGCACGCGGGTTCTGAGCAAAGCCGAGGCTGAAGCAATCTGGAAACCATACGTCGGAAAGTCCTGAGCCCCGACCAGGATTGCGGCAGCGTTACAATCCGAGGTTGTGCACGCGCACGATCGTTGCCGTTCCCTGCCCGTAAAGGCTGTATCCGCTAAAAATGTTTCCACCGCAGGGCCTTGTGGTGGCCTCAATCTGTCGCCAGTGTCTGAAGGCCCGAGCCCCGACATGCAGCACACTGACAGTTTCCCGATGACCACCCCCACCCAGCCGCCCGACTGGCAGCGCCCGATGCTGGAAATCGCCGAGGGCGATGGCGACTTCCTGCCTTTGGGGGACAAGCATTACGCCTTTTTCGCCGAGGAACGGCCGCAGCTTCTGGTGACCTTCGAGGACGCGGCGTCGTTGCGCGAGCGCGAGGATCATCTGCCCGAGCATTTTGCGCTGGCGCAGAACCGGGGCTGGTCAACACTGACCATCCTGGCCGAGGGTGAAACGTGGTGGCGCGATCCGGCGGTGTTTCGCTATTTTGACCGACTGGCTGACGATGGATTTCTGGAGGACTTTGACCGGGTGGTCTTCTACGGCTCGGGGGCGGCAGGCTATGCCGCAGCAGCCTATTCGATCACCGCGCCACAGGCGGAGCTGGTTCTCGTGGCGCCCCGCGCGACGCTGGACCCATCGCTGGCGGGCTGGGACGAACGCCACCGCATTGCCCGACGCATCAACTTTCGTGGCCGCTATGGCTATGCGCCGGACATGACGGAAAGCGCATCGAAGGTCTGGTTGATCCACGATCCTCTCCACCAGCCCGACGCGATGCACGCAGCACTGTTCCAGCGTCCCTGGGTGCAGCCCTTGCACGCCCGTTATACCGGCGAGGGCACCGAGGACACGCTGCGCGAGATGCGGGTGCTGGACCGCATTCTCGAAGCGGCCATGGAAGGCAAGATGTCGGCCGACCGCTTTTCGTGGCTCTGGCGCGGACGGCGATCCAACAGCAGCTATTTGCGCGCGGTGCTGGCGGCGGCGCGGATCTCGGGCCATCCGCAGCGCGAGATCAAGATCTGCCGGTCGGTCACCGCACGCCTGAACGCGCCCCGCTTTGCCCGCCGACTGGAAGAACTGACTGGCCGGAAGCCCTGATCACTCGGCGTAGGCCTCGAACAGGGCGGTCAGATGCGCCGTGCGTTCCTCGGTCAGTTTACGCATGCAGCCATAGACCACCAGGGGTTCGGCGCTGCCACCCTTCATGCCGTAGGCTTCGGCCGCGCAAGCCTTGTCGCGAAAGGTGATCCAGGCGCGCTGCGCTTGCTTGAGGGAAAGCGCCCCGCCGCGTTCATCTTCCGGCAAGGCGTCGTCCCAGCCCTGCAACAGGGTCAGTGCGCGCATGTAGGCGGCATTCAGTTGCGCATCGGCAGCTTCCCAATCCTGATAGGCGCACTGATTCAGCTCCATCTGCACCATGGTATTGGGGCAATCCACCTGTTGCGCGGCAGCCGGCAGGGCAAGCGAGACGAGAACAAGAAACGGGCGAAACATCGGGTCTCCTTCTTTGGCGCGATCCTTGCGCAGGACGGCACGCGATGCCACTGGAAACGCGGTCTGGATTACGTTACCTGCGCGGCCATGCAAACGATCACCTTGCCCCGCCCTGACGACTGGCATCTGCACCTGCGCGACGGCGCAATGCTGCAGGCCGTGCTGCCGGAAACCGCCCGCCACTTCGCCCGGGCCATCATCATGCCGAACCTGGTGCCGCCGGTGGTGACGCTGGACGACGCGCGGGCCTACCACGCGCGGATCTTGGCTGCCCTGCCTGCCGGGATGGTCTTCGAGCCGCTGATGACGCTGTATCTGACCGATGGCACCGACCCTGCGGACGTCGAACGCGCCGCCGCCTCCGGCCTGGTAAAAGCGGTCAAGCTTTACCCCGCCGGGGCCACCACGAATTCTCACGGGGGCGTGCGCGACCTGACCAGGGTCATGCCCGTGCTTGAGACGATGGCGCGGATCGGTCTGCCGCTCTGCACCCATGGCGAGGTGACGGACCCAGTGGTCGACATCTTTGACCGTGAGGCGGTGTTCATCGACACCGTCCTCGCCCCGCTGTGCCGCCGCCTGCCGGAATTGCGGGTGGTGATGGAGCATATCACGACCGAGGAAGGAGTGGCCTACGCCGCAGAAGGGGGCGACACCTTGGCGGCGACGATCACCACGCATCACCTGATCATCAACCGCAACCACATCCTCGCCGGTGGCATCAAGCCGCACTACTACTGCCTGCCGGTGGCCAAGCGTGAAAAGCACCGGCTGGCCCTGCGCCGCGCCGCGACCTCCGGCTCGCCGCGCTATTTCCTTGGCACCGATTCGGCCCCGCATGTTGACGCGTTGAAGGAACATGCTTGCGGCTGCGCGGGATGCTTCACAGCGACCAACACCATGTCCCTTCTGGCGCATGTCTTTGAAGAAGAATGCGCATTGGACAAGCTGGAGGGGTTCGCCTCGCGAAACGGTCCCACCTTCTACGGCCTGCCGGTGAACACCGGCACAATCCGTCTGGAAAAGCATGCCGAACCCTGCACCTGGCCCGACAAGATCATGTCCGAGGCCGGGTCCGTCACCGTGTTCCAGCCCGGCTTTCCCGTGCACTGGCATGTCGTTTCGTAATCGCAAAGGTCCCCGATGATTCCCTCCGCTTTTCCGCCCAAGGACGAGATCGCCCGCCTGACCGCCCGTGCGCTGCTGGAAATCAAGGCCGTGCACTTCAACACCGAGACGCCCTTCACGTTGGCAAGCGGACTTCCCTCGCCCACCTACATCGATTGCCGCAAGCTGATCAGCTACCCGCGCATCCGGTCGGTCCTGATGGATTTCCTGTCGGTGACGATCCTGCGCGAAGCGGGGTTTGAGGCCTTCGACAACATCGCCGGGGGCGAGACCGCAGGCATCCCCTTCGCAGCCCTTGTGGCCGAGCGCCTTGCCTTGCCAATGACCTACGTCCGCAAGAAGCCCAAAGGCTATGGCCGTAATGCCCGCATCGAAGGTGTGATGACCGAAGGTCAGCGCGTGCTGCTGGTCGAAGACCTGACGACGGACGGCGGTTCGAAGCTGAGCTTCGTCGACGCGATCCGGGAAACCGGAGCGACCTGTGGCAACACGGCCGTGATCTTCTACTACGGCATCTTTCCAGACACCGAAGCCAAGCTTGGCGCGCATGGGGTGAAGCTGCATCACCTGTGCAGCTGGTGGGACGTACTGGCCGAAGCACGGGCACAAGGCTCGTTCGATGCTGCCACAATGGCCGAGGTGGAGAGTTTCCTGAAAGCCCCCCGCGACTGGCAGAACGCCCG
>JANOCQ010000222.1:0-13078 GCA_031412255.1 Paracoccaceae bacterium
TCCGATTGGACCTGGGGGGCAGCCTTCGACCGGGGCTTCTGTACCCGCGCCGAGTGAGGTAGAAGGCGGCCAGGGAGACCCGCCATGGACCACAATTTCGAAGCCCAGCGTCGCGAGACCTTCGATACCTTCCGGCAGTCGAAGGGGATCAGCCTGCCGAAGACGGCGGTGGTGGAGTATTCCTTTTTCATCGAGGAGACCGATGCCTCGTGGCCAGCCTTGGAGCGGGCCTTGCGGATGGAGGGCTTCCAGACGCGCCGGTTGAAGGACGGGGAGACACTGGTGGCCTCGATCGGGCCAATTCCGGTCACGGCGGAGGAGATCTGGAAGTATGAGCGGATCTCGACGACGGTCGCGTTGAAGCATGACTTCTACCCCGACGGATGGGAACTGGCGGAGTAGCATGCCCACGCGCGGGCAGGCTTTCGGCTGCTGTGAAATCAAGGAGTTGCCGGGTGCCGTTCAGGTGGTCTTTACCATGCTGAGCGGTGACCTTCGATCAAGGCGCCTAGTGCAGGTGGGGGTTCGACCTTTCTGGCGCACAGCGCGGGTTGGGGCGGTTTTCTGATTGAGTGCTGACGCACAAGGCTTTCGTCTCGCCGCTTTGCGTGAAGACCGCAAAGCGGCTCGGCGGCCTTCGGCGGGGATATTTGAGCAAATGTGAAAGGTGAGGGTCAGGTGGCGATACGCTTGCCGCCGACCCAGACTTCGGCCACGGCGCGGTCGTCGCCCATCATGATCGTCGGGAAAAGCTGCTGCCAGAGATCTTCGGCGCGGCGGGTCGCCTGTTCGATGGCGGGGGTGGAGGCGAGGTCGATGACGACGAGGTCAGCTTCCAGTCCCGGCGCGAGGTTGCCGATCCGGTCTTCGCAGTGCAGCGCGCGGGCCGAGCCCTGGGTGGCGAGCCACCAGAGCTGCGCGGGATGGAGCGACTGGCCGCGGAGCTGGGCAACCTCGTAGGCGGCTGCCATCGTGTGCAACATCGAGAAGTTCGAGCCGCCGCCCGTGTCGGTGGCAAGACCGACGCGGAGGCTCTGCGCGAGGGTCATGTCGAAAAGGCCCGAACCGATGAAGGTGTTCGACGTCGGGCAATGGACGAGGGAGGCCCCGGCCTCGATCAGCCGCGATTTCTCGCGGTCGGTCAGGTGGATGGCGTGGCCGTAGACGGCGCCTTCGCGCAGGAGACCCTGGGCTTCGTAGGTGTCGAGGTAGTCGCGGGACTGGGGGAACAGGTCCTTCACCCAGGCGATCTCGTCGGTCTGTTCCGAGAGGTGGGTCTGCATGAGGCAGTCAGGGTATTCGCGCCACAGGGCTCCCAGAGCCGCGAGTTGTTCGGGGGTGGACGTCGGAGAGAAACGGGGGGTGATGACGTAGGAAAGACGATCCGTTCCATGCCATTTTTCGAGAAGCGCCTTGCTGTCGTCATAGGCTGACTGGACCGTGTCGCGAAGACCCTCTGGCGCGTTCCTGTCCATGCAGGTCTTCCCGGCGAAGAGGCGCATCCCGCGCTGCTGCGCAGCCGTGAAGATCGCGTCGACGCTTCTTGGGTGGATCGTCGCGTAGGTGCAGACGGTCGTGGTGCCGCGCGCAAGGACAAGGTCAAGATACCGGGTGGCGATTTCCGCCGCATAGGCCGGGTCGGCGAATCGCATTTCCTCGGGGAAGGTGTAGCCGTTCAGCCAGTCGATCAGCCGCTTGCCCCAGGAGGCGATGATGGCCGTCTGGGGGTAGTGGACATGGGCGTCGATGAAGCCGGCGGAGATGAGTTTTGCGCCGTGGTCGTGGATACGCGCCTGCGGGTAGCGGGCGCAAAGATCGCCGGCCTCTCCAACGGCGGTGATGTGGGAGCCGTCGATTGCAACGGCGCCCCGGGTGAGGACGCGGGCGGTGGAAAGCCCGGCGGCGAATGGGTCGCCCGAGTAGCTTAGCACCTGGCCCAGGATCAGTTCGGTCATGCAGCACCCCTTGAACTGGTGCAGCCTAGTGGGTTTCAGACCGGCGGTAAATTTTCTACTTCAGATCAAGGCTTGAAACTGTTTCGTGAAAGAGCGAAGGCGCGTGGGCGGGTGATGGGCTTTGCCGTTGCAGGGAAAGCGGCCTAAGGTCAGTGCAAGCGCGGGGGCAGGCATGGCGGAGACGACGGTCAGGACACCGGATGGCCTTGATGCCGGGCTTGTCGAAGCGACGCTGGCGGCAGCGCGCGCCGGGGATACGGCCCGGGTCGAGGCGCTGCTGGATCCGATGCACCCGGCCGACGTGGCCGACCTTCTGGAGCAGGTGTCCGAATCCGACCGCGAAATGCTGTTGGCCATGGGGTCGGCGGTCATCGACGGCGACGTGCTGTCCGAGATCAGTGACGCCATCCGCGAGGAGGTGCTTGACGCGCTGCCAGATGACGTGGTGGCGGACGCGCTGCGCGAGCTGGATTCTGACGACCTCGTCGATATCGTCGAGGACCTTGAGGCCGAGGATCAGGGGCGCCTGCTGGGCGCCATGCTGGCCGCAGACCGGTTGGCGGTGGAGCAGGCGCTGGCTTGGCCGGAGCATTCCGCGGGTCGTCTGATGCAGCGCGAGTTGGTGGTGGCACCCGAGCACTGGACGGTGGGCGAGGCGATCGACTTCCTGCGCGGGGCCGAGCACCTGCCGGACCAGTTCTACCATGTGATCCTGGTCGATCCGCGGATGGCTCCCGTGGGTTACGTGACGCTGGGACGGGTCCTCTCGTCCGACAGGGATGTTGGGCTGAAGGCCATCGTCGAGGACAGTTTTCGCACCGTGAGCGCCACGGACGAAGAGGCGGACGTCGCCTATATCTTCAACCAGTATCACCTGATTTCCTGCCCCGTGGTCGATGGATCGGGCCGCCTGGTGGGCGTGATCACCATCGACGATGCGATGAATGTTCTGGACGAGGAGCACGAGGAGGACATGCTGCGTCTGGCGGGCGTGGGCGACGAGGCCGATGTCAGCGACGGACCGGTCGAGACGGTGAAGCAGCGGCTGCCCTGGCTGGTGATCAACCTTTTTACGGCGTCCTTGTCGGCGCTGGTCATCAGCCGGTTCGAGGCGACGATCACGCAGATCGTGGCGCTGGCGGCGCTGATGCCGATCGTGGCGTCCACGGGCGGGATCGCGGGGACGCAGTCCCTGGCGGTGGCGGTCCGGGCGCTGGCGACGCGGGACCTGACGCGGGCCAATGCGGGGCGGGTGGTCAGGCGGGAGTTGCTTGCTGGGGTGATGAACGGGATCAGCCTGGCACTGATCCTTGGGGCGGCGGGGGTGCTTATCTTCGGCGACTGGCATCTGGGGCTGGTTCTGGGGCTGGCGATGATCGTGAACCAGATCGTGGCGGCGCTGGGTGGTGTGCTGGTCCCCCTGACGCTGGACCGGATGGGTTTGGATCCGGCACTGGCCTCGGGGACGTTCGTCACGACGTTGACGGACGTGATGGGATTCTTTGCCTTTCTGGGGCTGGCTACGGTGATGCTGACATGAGCGATATCAAGGCTTTGGCCCGAACTCAGGCTTTCGCGCGGCGGGCGGCGGCCTTTGCGGCCGGGCAAGGGCAGGCGGCCGAGCTATTGGC
Source organism: Paracoccaceae bacterium (assembly GCA_031412255.1). Taxonomy (GTDB): domain Bacteria; phylum Pseudomonadota; class Alphaproteobacteria; order Rhodobacterales; family Rhodobacteraceae; genus Tabrizicola. The sequence continues at coordinate 3,587 of JANOCQ010000222.1, forward strand.
GGACTATCTCGCCAGCCAGCGCGGGCGCGTGCTCGCGGGCTATATGCCGATGCGGACCGAGATTGACCCATTGCCCGCGATGACCGCCCATCAGGGGCCGGTGGGCGTGCCGGTGATCCTGGAGAGGGCGGCTCCGCTCAGATTTCGCGAGTGGTCTCCGGGAGTAAAACTGGTCGAAGGCGCGTTCAAGGCGCAGATCCCCGAGGAGGGGGCCTGGGTCGAGCCGGAGGTGCTGATCGTGCCGATGCTGGCCTTCGATGCGCGTGGCTATCGCCTGGGCTATGGCGGCGGGTTCTACGACAGGACGCTGGAGGGATTGCGGGCACGCGGGGCGGTGCTGGCGGTGGGGTTCGCTTTTGCCGCGCAGGAGATGGATGCGGTGCCGGTCGATGGGTTCGACCAACGGTTGGATGCGGTGGTCACGGAAAAGGGCGTCACGGTATTCGCGTGACGCCTGGAATGGTCGAGCAGGCTTCTGACATAGTCAGAGGACTCTCTCGTCCCGGATCAGTGCGCGATGTCTTCCTGGCGGACGAACATGTTGCCCCAGGCGCGGTCGATGAGTTCCGGAGTCATCTGATACGGAATGTTCTCGAAGTCGCAGACGGCGATCATCTGGTCGATCAGGTAGACCGGCTGATAGTTCGCGTAGTTGTTGGCAATGGTCGGGAACTTGACCTTCATCAGGTGCATCAACGCGGTTTCGTCCAGCGGCATCTTCTTCTTGCGGGCGACCATGGCGAAGATCTTGAGGAAGTTCTCCTGGCTGGGGCCGTCGATCTTGATCTTGAAGAAGATACGGCGAAGGGCCGCGCCGTCGAAGATCTGGTTCGGGTGGAAGTTGGTCGAGAAGATGACCAGCGTGTCGAAGGGGACGGTGAATTTCTCGCCCGATTGCAGGGCAAGGATGTCACGGCTTTCTTCCAGCGGCACGATCCACCGGTTGACGATCTTCTGCGGGGGTTCCGCCTGACGACCAAGGTCGTCGATGATGAAGATGCCGCCGGTGGCTTTCAGTTGCAGCGGCGCCTGGTAGGTGCGGGCTGTGGGGTTGTAGTTGAGGTCAAGCATGTCCAGGCTGAGTTCACCGCCGGTGATCACCGAAGGACGCTCGCAATTGACATAACGGTTGTCGAAGCGGTTCGAGGTGCGGCGCAAGCTGTTCGGGTCGTCCACGGCGGATTCGGCAGCCGAATGGACGATGGGGTCGTAGACGCTGATGATCTGGCCGGAGTATTCGATGGCGCGGGGGACGTAGACCTTGTCGCCAAGAGCGGCCCGGATTCCGTGGCTGATCGAGGATTTACCGTTGCCGGGCGGACCGTAGAGGAGGATTGACCGGCCAGAGGTCACCGCGGGGCCAAGGTTGTCAATCAGGTCCGGGGGCAGGATCAGGTGGCCCATGCCCGACATCAGTTGTTCGCGGTTGAGGCGGATGTCCCGCACCGACTGGCGCTTGATCTGCACCGAATACTGCTCCAGCGGCACCGGCATCGCGCCATAATATTCCGACTGCGACAGGGCGTCCAAGGCGCGGGCCTTGCCGGCGTCGGTCAGTTCGTACCCCATCTCGCCGCCCGCAGTGGCATGCATCGTGCCGGTAGCAGTCAAAAGCTTCTGGGTGCGTGCCAGATCCACCAGTTCCTGCGTCAGGGGAACGGGCAGGCTGATCGCCTTTGACAAGGCCGACACCTGGTCCTGGTTGGTGCGGAACATCGTCTTGAGCAGGATGTCACGCATCATGACGGTGGACAGCCCGGTTTCTGCAAGCGAACGGGGCGAGGGCGGCGGTTGGACGCCGGACACCGGTGCTTCAGCGTTCATAGGACAAGCTCCGTGGACAATCGTAGCGAACTGCTTCGATTTGAGTCGTAAACGTAACTTGTGTCAGACCTGTGGCCAGATGGCGGCAAGAAGGTAGAAGAGCACGATGGCCGACAGCGTCAAACCGAAGGGCAGATAGCGTTTGCGGGTCCAGCTTTCCCAATCCGGCGTCGCGTTCCGCACGAAGGGCAGGCTGCGCAGAAGTCGGTGAAAGGCCAGCGAGCCGACCATGCAGACAAGAAGGATCAAAAGGATCTCGCCGATGTTGCCACCCACGAACATGCCCGACATTGCTGCGGCGTACTTGGCATCGCCAGCCCCGAACGTGCCGGTCAGATACAGCAGGAAACCCGCCACGAAGACCATCGCCATGATCGCAAAGCCCCAGAGCCAAGGCTCCAGAGGGACAAGGTACCAGCCCATGAGCGGCCAGACCGCCGCCATCGCGATGACCGCGTTGTTCGGAATCTTCATCCGTTTCAGGTCAGACAGTGCCGCCCAAATCGCAATGGGCAGCACCGGGATCAGCAGGATCATCGCATCGGTTGGTTCAAGCATCACATCTTCACGTTTGCGTCGAGGGCCTCAAGGCTGCGCACCGCGGCTTCGAAATGCTGCGGATGGGTCTCGATTGCCTGGTTCAGGAGACCCTTGCCCACCGAAACGTCACCCTGCTTGATAGCGGCAAGCGCCATGGAATACAGAAGTTCGGCCCGCTCGGCCTGGGTCATCTTGACGACCGGCAGGTCGTACTTGCGCTGCGCGGCCCGCGCGAGAACCAGGTTGTTCTTGGCGGTGAAGAGCTGCGGATCATAGGTCAGGGCTTCGGTGAATAGCTTTTCCGCCCCGGCGTGTTCGCCGCGGGTCAGTTTGGAAAAGCCCCAATTGTTCAGGACCCCTGCGGGCGTGGTGGTGAGTCCGGCTGCAATCTCGTAGAAGCTGTCGGCCTTCTTCCAGTTCCGGTCGCTGTCGGCGACCATCGCTTCCAGACGGTAGCGGTCGAAGCTTTCGTGGGTCGGCGGGATCAGGTTAAGCTCGGCCTTGGCCTCGGACCACTGGTTCGAGCGGATCAGAGCGTCAGCGAGCATGACGCGGTCTTCCGGGGTCGCTTCCGGGTGGGCGACGGCCGTGCGCCAGACCTGTGCCGCTTCGGTCGGCTTCTGCGCCCGCACCAGCGACCGCGCCAGACCGCGCATCACGTCGATCCGGTCCGGGTTCTGCTGCAGCGTCGTGGTAAAGTAGTTGACCGCCTCGTTCGGGTCGGCGACGGACAGCATCACGTCGTTGAGATTGGTTTCGTCGATGACGTTGACATCCTTGAGGGCTCGCTGGACCTGGGCGTCGCCACCCTTTTCACAGCCGGACAAGGCAACTGCGCCACCAAGGCACAGCATGACAAAGACCGATTGGCGCATGTTAAGCGTCCTTTTTGTTGACTGCTCGAGGCACCGCCTAGAGATCGGACAGGAGAACGAACTTGCCTTTTTCCTGCCGGACGAGACGGAACCCGCTTTTTTCTTGTTCTTCTTCTGGATCATACACGCTTGCCTCTGTACGGGCGATAGCGAGCATCAGATTTTCGCGGATCGAGTCCGTTTGGCCACTATCCAGAGCGAAAGCGCGCTGAAAAAGCACCCGAGCCTCGCCCGGCTGGTCCTGCTCCATTTTCACGACGCCAAGGTTGTTGATCGCCGGAACAAAGTTCGGGTCAAGCTCTAGAGCACGTTCGAGGATATTTTCGGCTTGGCCAAGCCGTCCGAGCGCCAAATTGGCAGAGCCGATGGAGGACAGAACATCGGCGTCGATGCCTTCTTCGCCTGCGCCGCGCAGATAGGCTTTCAAAGCAAGCTCGTATTCGCCCGCCTCCATCAGACGGTGGCCGACGGTCATCCCGTCAACTCCCTGACCGCGGGAATCCACACCGAAGGGACTGTTTCTGGATACGTCGCCGGCCGGCACGCAGCCGGCCAGAAGGGCAGAGCAGACGGTCAAAATGGCCGCTTGACGCACGTCACATCCCGCTTGAAATCACATGCTGCCTGCGAGTTGCGTCAGCATTGTCACCATTCCGTATACAGAAGGCCCGATGAGAATGACCAGAAGCGGCGGAACTGTAAACAGCATCGTGCCGAGGGTGAGTTTCGTCGGCAACATGTTTGCCTTCTCTTCGGCCCGCATGATGCGCTTGTCGCGCATGTCGGCGGAGTAGACCCGAAGCGCGTCTGCAATCGAGGTGCCAAAGGTCGCGGACTGGATGATCGTCGTCACGAAAGAAGCCACGTCCGGCACACCGACCCGTTCCGCCATGTCCTTCAGGACCGAGACCCGTTCCTTGCCGGCCTTGACCTCTTGCGCCACGAGATCGAATTCGTCGGCCAGCGCCGGGTATCCCGCACGGCTTTCGCGCCCCACCCGAATGATCGACTGGTCCAGCGACTGGCCGGCCTCGACGCAGACGAGCATCAGGTCAAGGGCGTCGGGGAAGCCCTGGATGATCTCGGTCTTGCGCTGTTCGACACGCTTGTTGATCCAGTAGCGCGGGATGTAATAGCCGACCGCGCAGGGCAGCAGGCTGTGCAGAAGAAGGTCGGTACCCGACATCTCTTGTGACATCGACTTGATCAGAGCGACGATCAGGCCGCCGATCAGGAACAGGATCGCCAGCAGGAACTGGACGGCGTGGAACATGCGGACGGCGTTCTTGCCAGTGTAGCCCGCGCGAAGCATGTTCAGCTTGGCGGCCGACAGTTCTTCCTTTTTCTGGGGTTCCAGGAAGTGGGCGAACTTCTCCAGCTTGTCTATCTTGTCGGCTTTGCGAAGCGTGCGCTTCTTGTCCGCCCCGGCTTTGGGAACATGGTCCTTCAGCTCGCGGAAGCGGTCGCGCTGGCGCTTCATCACCACGGGCAGAGCCATGAGGATGAGCAGCATGCCCAGAAGCCCGACGCCAAGCAGCGGCGCCATCGGCCCGAAACGATCGGTCATGCCGTTGAGGAAGTCGGTCAGAAAACCCATTGTCGACCTACACTTTGATGTTGGTCATCACCTTCATGTAGATCACGTTGATGATCAGGAAGGTGACGACAAAAAGGGCGGCGGGGATATAGGCGCTGGTGCCCTTAACCTCGTCATAATAGTCGGGCTGGATCACGTTGATCATGACCAGGGCGGCGATCGGGAAGCCAGACAGGAACATGCCCGACCATTTCGCCTCGGCGGTGATGGCGCGCACGCGGCGGAACAGCTTGAAGCGGGCACGGACAACCTTGGACAGGCCTTCCAGGATTTCGGCCAGGTTGCCGCCGGACTGCTGCTGGATCGACACGGCGACAGCAAGGAATCGCAAGTCCTGACTATCCATCCGCTCGGCGAAGGCCTTCAGCGATTCCGACACGTCGCGGCCATAGGCGGCCTCATCGGCGATGACACCGAATTCGGTGCCCAGCGGGTCGGGGATTTCCTTGGCGACGATCCCGATCGCGGTCGAGAAAGGGTGACCGACGCGCAAGGAGCGAACCATGAGTTCGATGGAGTCGGGCAGCTGCTCTTCCAGAAGCTCCATGCGCTTCTTTGCGGTGCGGTTCACCCAGACAAAGACCCCGCCGATGCCCATCGCGACGCCGATGACCGCGCGCAGACCGGGCGCGGCCGAGGTGAACACCGAGAGCATCAGGTAGGAAAAGACCGACAAGCCCGCCATGATCCCGATCAGTTGCTGGGGCGAGAAGGCGATGTTCGCCCGCTGCGCCTTTTTGGCCAGCATCGAGTAAAGCGGGATGTTCTTGGCGTTCAGGTGCTGGTTCATCTCCTTGCGGAGCTGTTCCAGGACCTGTTCGCGGTTCGCGTTCTTCTCCAGCAGGGTCAACCGGCGGCTGACCTTGCTGTTCAGGCTGATCGATTTGCCGAAGACAATCAGGTAGATCCCGTTGACGATCACGACGACCGCCACGAAGATCATGATGTAGATTAGGGGTGCGGTACTGATTTCCATGATGGTCAGACGATCGGTTCGTAGATGGAAGCGGGCAGATCGAAGCCCCACTGGCGGAAGCGGTCGGAATAGGACGAGCGGATACCGGTCGCGTTGAAGCGACCAATGATCTTGCCCGACGGTTCGACCCCCAGACGCTCGAAGCGGAAGACCTCCTGCATCGAGATGACGTCACCTTCCATACCGGTGATTTCAGTGATCGAGGTCATGCGGCGCGTCCCGTCCTGCAAGCGGCTGGCTTGCACGAAGAGGTTGACGGCCGAGGCGATCTGGCTGCGCATCGCCTTGAGCGGCATTTCGATGCCGGACATGGCGACCATGTTCTCCAGACGGCTGACGGCGTCGCGCGGGTTGTTGGCGTGGATCGTGGTCATCGAACCGTCGTGACCAGTGTTCATGGCCTGAAGCATGTCGATGACCTCTTCACCGCGGGTTTCCCCCACGATGATGCGGTCGGGACGCATGCGCAGCGCGTTGCGGAGGCAGTCGCGCTGGGTGACGGCCCCCTTGCCTTCGACGTTCGGCGGGCGGCTTTCCATCCGGCCCACGTGGACCTGCTGAAGCTGAAGTTCGGCGGTGTCTTCGATGGTCAACACGCGCTCGTGGTTGTCGATGAAGGATGACAGCGCGTTGAGCGTGGTGGTTTTACCCGAACCCGTACCGCCGGAAACGATGATGTTCAGCCGGCAAGACACGGCGGCCTGAAGGTAGGCGGCCATTTCTTCCGTGAAGGCGCCGAAGCGGACCAGGTCCTCGATCTTCAGCTTGTCCTTCTTGAATTTCCGGATGGAGACCAGCGAGCCGTCGACCGCGATCGGCGGGATCATGCAGTTGAAACGGCTGCCATCCATCAGGCGGGCGTCGCAATAGGGGTTCGATTCATCGACGCGGCGACCGACGGCGGAGACGATCTTGTCGATGATGCGCAAAAGATGGCGTTCGTCGCGGAAAGTGACGTCCGACAGCTCCAGCTTGCCCGCACGTTCGACGAATATGCGTTTCGGGCCGTTCACGAGGATATCGTTGATCGTCTCGTCTTTCAGCAAGGGCTCGAGCGGGCCAAGGCCCATGACCTCGTCGTAAAGCTCTTGCGTCAGGGCAAGCCGGTCCTCCTTGTTGAGGGCAACCGACATCTGGTCCAGCGCTTCGCCGGTCAGAGACGCGATTTCGCCCCGCAGGCTTTGCTCGGTGGCGGATTCGATGGCCGAGAGGTTTAGATCCTCAAGCAGGCGCTTGTGGATCTCGACCTTGAGCTCGGTCAAGCGCTCCTTGCGCTTCTTTTCCTTGTCGGCCGCCACGGCTTCGGCCGCCGGGCGCTGCTGCACGGGCGACTGCATGGAGGTGCGAGCAACGATTGCAGCGGGCGGTGCCGGGGCTGCGACCGGTGCGGTGCTGCCTGCTGGACGCGGCGCACCGGGCGGGGTGTCCTTCTTGAAGCGGCTGAACATGGTGCGATCTCCCTTCAGGCTTTCCCGGTTTCAGCGGCTTTGTTCAGTTCGTGCAAGGACTTGGCAAGCTTTTGCAGCTCCTTGCGCAGCGGGTTCTTGGCGGCGCTTTCGGCGATGGGCAGCCCGTGGTCGTTGGCTTGGGTCACCTGTTCCCCGCCGTCGGGCAGTTGCACTTCGATGTCGATGTCCAGGCTTTCGGCCATCCGCTTGACGCGGGCCTTGGCGGACAGATCGGTGAACTTGGGCGCCCGGTTCAGCACGTAGCGCACCTTGTCATGTGGTAGTGCCTCGGCCTTGAGGGCACGGACAAAGCGCAGGATGTTCTGCGCCGAACGCAGGTCGAGTTCCAGGAGCGCAAAGTAGACGTGGGCACGGGTCAGCACGGCCTCGGTCCAGGCGACCACGGCGGTCGGCATGTCGACGATGACGAAGTCGAAGTTCGCCTGGGCGGTATCAAGGATGCGTCCAACGTCCTCTGGGGAAATCATTTCCAGCGGCAGCATGTCGGCCGGCGCAGTGAAGACGTGCAGCTTTTCGTTGAAGGTGAGCATCGACTTGATCAGCGAGTCCGCATCGAGCGAGGTCGTGTCGGTCAGGATCTCGAGCACGGCTTCCTTGCGCGGCAGGTCGAGATAGGTCGCAATCGAGCCGAACTGCAGGTCAAAGTCGATGACGCAGACGCGCATCCCTTCGCTGTCGGGCATCAGTGCCAGTTCCCAGGCAAGGTTCGCGGCGAAAGTGGTGGCACCAACGCCGCCCGCCATGCCGTGCACTGGCAAAATCACGCCATTGCGGTCGCCCTTGGCCTTGAAGACCGGATTGAACATGCCGGTTTCCGGATCATAGCCTTCTGGCATGACGGGGGCAGGCTTGCGCAGACGTTCGATGGCGTCGTGCAGCGCCCCTTCGGGGAGCGGGTAGGGGACGAAGTCGTCGGCGCCAAGCTTGAGCATCTGGTGCAGGACCGAGGGGCTTACCTGGTTGGCGATAAGCAGAACCTTGATCTTCTTGGACTTTGCAGCCTTGATGACGTCGTTCATCTTGGACAGTTCGGATTCATCCTCGCTGTCGACCGCAATGGCCACGAACTGCATTCCGGTGCTGTCAGGCTGCTTGAGGAAGACCAGCGCATCCTCGAAGTTCAGGTCGCCCCAGGCTTCGCCCAGCTCCTGTTCCATGTCGTCGATCAGCAGATCGAATCGCTGCACGTCACGCGAAATCGTGCAGGCGAGGATCGGCGCCGGATCGCTTTGTACAGTGGCTTTGCTCGTCATCTCGCGTAGCGTCCTTTCGGTACGGGGTAGTTAATCCTTGATTTCCAATGGCTTGCCATGACGCCTTTCCGGGCGGTGCCGCCTTGGGAAATCAGTGTCCCCAACTCATCCTATGGCTTCGACCTTGTTCAAGAATGGTGGCGATAATTGGGCTAAAGAAGCTTCTTTCTGGGATTATCACCATTCTGGAAACGAAGAGGCCGGGCGCAAGACCCGGCCTCTTGTTTCAATGTAAGAGTGGCTCAGCCGCCGCCTTCGCCCACGGCGTCTGCACGTTCGCCCTGATGCTCTCGCGTGCCGCTTTGGACATACTCGCGCCAGATCACCTCGGCGTACTTGCCGTTCAGCACAAGCGGATGGCTACCGACGAAGCCCGAAACCTCGGTCACCGTGCGTCGATTACGCTCTTCTGGATCCTGGGTCTGGATGATCGGCCGGGTCTCGCCATAGGACACCACCGCCTCAAGCCGCGAGCGGGAAATCCCGAGCGAGCTGAGATAGGCGACGGCTGCCTGGGCGCGACGCAGGCCGAGGCGCTGGTTGTAGGCGTTTGATCCCACTTTGTCGGTGTGGCCGAAGACCCGGAAGCGGACTTCCGGGAACTGGCGGATGAAGTCCGCCTGTTTCCTGAGGATGGCCTGGGCCTCGCCGGACAGATCGGCGCTGTTGAAGGCAAAGTTGATCGTGTCGGGTACTTCGGCCGAGAAGCGTTCGGCCAGTGCCACGGTGTAGGACAGCTCACCCGTCTGGATAAGCGTGTTGTTCATCGTGGCGTTGCCGAACTGGCCCTTGTCGACCTCGGAGCCAAGTTCGCGGTCCCAGCTTACGGAGCTTTCGCCGCAAGCGGTCAGCGCGAGGAGGGCAGAGGCTGCAAGCAGCTTGGGAAGCATGCGGGTCATCTCCTTACTCCATCACATAGCCGTAGGACGAGCTGAAGTCCTGCCGGGCCACTTCGGCC
>JANOCQ010000223.1:0-1504 GCA_031412255.1 Paracoccaceae bacterium
TCGGCCGGTGTGTGATGGTCGAAGTGGTCCGGATAGTTCAGGTCGGCGGCATCGAGGCCCCCCACCCTTCCCGCCGCGGCGATCATCTGGGCCACCGTGTCGCCCTTCGTCTTGAACGCGTTCAGCCGGGTGGCATAGCGCGGGCGGTTGGGCAGGGTCATGGTTGTCCTTGGGGAGAGAAAAGCTCGGGGTGGTCACGTTCCAGCGGCGCGAGGTAGGTCAAGAGCTGGCGCAAGTGGTGCTGGACGGCAAGGCGCGCTGCTTGGGGGTCGTGGGCTTCGAACGCCGCAAGGATCGCCTGGTGTTCGTCCAGCGTCGCCTGCATGCGGCCTTCCACCGGCAGGATCAGCTGGCGCGCACGGTGCACGGACAGCCATGCGGTCTGCGAGACCTGCGGCAGGCGGGGAAAGCCGGTGAAGGACAGCATCATTTCATGAAACTGGGCGTCCAGCGCCATGAACCCCTGCTGGTCGTCATCGGCCACCAGCGCCTCTTGCATGCGGAGGTTGCGGCGCAGGTCGCGCAGCTGTTCATCTGCGACGATCGGGGCGACAAGTTCGGCAGCGGCAACTTCGATCGCCTCCCGGATGAAGGCGCCCTCGCGGATGTCGGTCATCGACAGCCGGGTGACGAAGGTGCCGGCCTGAGGTATGACGTCGACCAGCCCATCGGAGGCAAGCTTTGCCACCGCATCGGCCACCGGGCTGCGCGAGACGCCGAGGCGGTCGCAGATCTCGGGCTTGCGGATGATGTCGCCGGGGCGAAAGGCCAGGGTTAGGATCGCGTGCTTGAGGCTGTGGTAGACCCGCTGGCCGAGCGAGCCCTGGAACCGGTCCAGAGGCAAAAGCCGGGCAGCACCATTCTGGTCTTGTGATCCGGGCGAGGGCGACTGTAGCATGCTAACATGTTAGGGATGCGGGCCCGCCTGTCAAGCAAGCGGGCCGGAGTGAGGTATCATGGCGGATGCTACTATCCGATTGCACGCGACAGACAACCTGGTCATTGCGCTGGCCGACCTGGCGAAGGGGGCCGTTGTTGCGGGAGTGCAAGTGCCCCTGCCCGGCCCGGTGCCGCGCGGCCACAAGCTTGCCAGCCGCGCCATCGCGAGGGGCGAGATCGTCCTGCGCTACGGCCAGTCCATCGGCCAGGCGACCGAGGACATCCCCGAGGGCGGCCATATCCACAGCCACAACCTGGGCATGGGGCCACACAGCGCGGACTATGCCATGGGCCAGGAGGCGCGCGCCCTGCCCCCGCTGCCGGCGCGGGAGTTTCTGGGCTATCACCGATCGGACGGCCAGGTCGGCACGCGGAATTACATCGGCATCCTGACGTCGGTGAACTGCTCGGGGTCGGTGGCACGCTTCATCGCCGAGGCGGCGGAGAAAGACCCCGTTCTGTCAGCGATGCCCAACATCGACGGCTTCGTGCCCATCGTGCACAACACCGGCTGCGGGATGTCGGGGGTGAACGAGGGCTACGACACCCTGATGCGCACCCTGAA
>JANOCQ010000224.1:0-4026 GCA_031412255.1 Paracoccaceae bacterium
CTACCGCAAAGAGGTGACGGGCGGTCTTGATGACACCCAGTTGCGCAAGCTGGAGGAACGGCTGGGCTACCTGCGCGAGTTGGAGACGCGGCGGGGGACCATCCTGTCCTCGATCACCGAGCAGGGCAAGCTGACGGACGACCTTGCGCGGTCGATTGCCGGTGCGGTCACAAAGGCAGAACTGGAAGACATCTATCTGCCTTACAAGCTCAAGCGCCGCACCAAGGCGATGATTGCGCGTGAGGCGGGGTTGCAGGGGCTGGTCGATGCTATTCTGGGCAATCGGTCCGCGGACCCTGCGGCTTTGGCCGCCGGGTTCCTGACTGAGGCGTTCCCGGAAGCAAAGACCGCTTTGGAAGGCGCGCGGGACATCGTGGCCGAAGGGTTGTCCGAGGATGCCGCGCTCCTGGGGCGGCTGCGCGACCACATGCGCAAGGTGGGCAAGCTGGCCGCGAAGGTGGTGGCGGGCAAAGAAGCGGCGGGGGCCAAGTTCAGCGACTACTTTGCACATACCGAGGAGTTTTCGCGGGTCCCCAGCCACCGCGCTTTGGCGATGTTCCGGGGCAGGAACGAGGAGTTTCTGTCGCTGGATCTAGAAATCGACGGCGAGACCCCGCGCGGGGAAAGCCCGTCCGAGAGGGCCTGCGGCGCGGCGGTCGGGGCGTCGGGCTCAGGTCCCGGCGACAAGTGGCTGCGCGATGCGGCGGCCTGGGCGTGGCGGGTGAAGCTCAAGACCTCGCTGACACTGGACCTCATGGCCGAACTGCGCGACGCGGCGGAGGCGGAAGCGATTCGGGTGTTCGCGCGGAATTTGAAGGATTTGCTGCTGGCCGCCCCGGCGGGTGGCAAGGCCACGATGGGGCTCGATCCCGGCATCCGCACCGGCGTCAAGATTGCCGTGGTCGATGCGACGGGCAAGGTTGTCGCGACCGACACGGTCTATCCGTTCCAGCCCAGGAACGACGTTCGTGCTGCTCAGGTCGCCATCGCGCGTCTGATCGGGCAGCATGGTGTGAAGCTGATCTCGATCGGGAACGGCACCGCCAGTCGCGAGACCGAAAAGCTGGTCGCGGACCTGCTGGCGCTGCTGCCTGCGGGCGTGGAGAAGCCGACGAAGGTGATCGTGTCCGAGGCGGGGGCCTCGGTCTATTCGGCCTCCGAACTGGCCGCACGGGAGTTTCCCGATCTGGACGTGTCACTGCGCGGGGCCGTGTCCATTGCGCGCCGCTTGCAAGACCCGCTGGCCGAACTGGTGAAGATCGAACCGAAGGCGATCGGCGTCGGCCAGTACCAGCACGACGTGGACCAGCACCGGCTGGGCAAGTCGCTCGAGGCGGTGGTGGAAGATGCGGTGAACGCGGTCGGGGTGGATCTGAATACCGCATCCGCTCCGCTTCTGGCGCGGGTCTCGGGCGTCGGGCCGGGGCTGGCCGAGGCCATCGTGGCGCATCGGGATCAGAACGGCCCGTTTGCCACGCGGAAGGATTTGCTGAAAGTCGCGCGCCTGGGGCCGAAGGCCTTCGAGCAGGCGGCGGGGTTCCTGCGGATCTCGGGCGGCAAAGAACCACTGGATGCATCCTCGGTCCACCCGGAAGCCTATGATGTCGCGCGGAGGATCGTGGCGGCCTGCGGGCGGGACATCCGGGCAATCATGGCGGATGGCTCGGCGCTAAAGTCGTTGAACCCGGCAAGTTTCGTGGACGAGCGGTTCGGCTTGCCCACGGTGAAGGACATCCTGTCGGAACTTGAAAAGCCGGGCAGGGACCCTCGGCCCAGCTTCAGGACGGCGACCTTTGCCGAGGGGGTGGATGAAATTGGGGACCTGAAACCGGGGATGGTGCTGGAGGGGACCGTGACCAACGTCGCCGCTTTCGGCGCTTTCGTCGACATCGGGGTGCACCAGGACGGGCTGGTGCATGTGAGCCAGTTGTCGGACAGTTTCGTGAAGGATCCCCACGCCGTGGTGAAGGCGGGGGATGTAGTCAAGGTCCGGGTGGTCGAGGTCGATGTGCCACGAAAACGCATCGGGTTGACGATGAAGTCGAATGGTGGGGCCTCGGCCAAGGATCAGGCGCGCGAGCGGGGTCCGGCGGCGAAACCGTTGCGGGGTGCGATGCAGAGCGGGCCGCAAGGTGGGGGCAATGCTTTCGCCGACGCGTTGAAGGGCAAGTTTGCGCAGTAAGCGCCGGAATTTTCGAAAATTCCGGTTCGGAGCCTTTGAAGGCTCCGGTCCGATTTCTTCGAAGAAATCGGTGCCCGGTGTCAGGCCGCGGCGCCCCCGACTGTGAGCCCCTGGATCATCAGGGTCGGCTGGCCCACGCCCACCGGCACCCATTGCCCGGCCTTGCCGCAGTTGCCGATGCCGGGGTCGAGCTTCAGGTCGTTGCCGATGGCGCGGATGCCCATCAGCGCGGTCGCGCCGTCACCGATCAGGGTGGCACCCTTCACCGCCTCGCCCACGACACCGTTTCGGACGCGGTAGGCCTCGGTGCAACTGAAGACGAACTTGCCGGAGGTTATGTCGACCTGCCCGCCGCCAAAGCCCACGGCGTAGATGCCGTCCTTCAGGCTGGCGACGATCCCCGCGGGGTCGTCCTTGCCCGAGAGCATGTAGGTGTTGGTCATCCGCGGCATCGGGATATGGGCAAAGCTTTCGCGCCGCCCGTTGCCGGTGGGAGCGACACCCATCAGGCGGGCGTTCTGGCGGTCCTGCATGTAGCCGACGAGCACTCCGTCGTCGATCAGGACGTTCCTGGCGGACGGGGTGCCTTCATCGTCGATGGAGATCGAGCCACGGCGGTCGGGAATTGTCCCGTCATCGAGGACAGTGACCCCCTTTGCCGCGATCTGTTTCCCCAAGAGCCCCGCGAAAGCCGAGGTTTCCTTGCGGTTGAAGTCACCTTCCAGCCCGTGGCCAATGGCCTCGTGCAGCAGGATGCCGGGCCAGCCGGGGCCGAGGACGACGTCCATCACGCCCGCCGGGGCCTCGACCGCGGAAAGGTTGACCTGGGCGATGCGGAGGGCTTCGGCAATCATCGGCTTCCACGTCTGAGGTGACATCAGCTGCGCCAGACCATGCCGACCGCCCTGGCCGGTGCCGCCCTGTTCGCGCCGTCCGCCGTCTTCCAGCATGACGCTGACGTTGATCCGGGCCATCGGGCGGATATCGGCTATGCGGGTGCCTTCGGGGCGCAGGATCTCGATCTCCTGGAGACTGGCCGAAAGAGTGGCCGACACCTGGACCACACGTGGGTCCAGGGCGCGCGCATAGGCGTCAAGCTCGCGCAAAAGCTCTATCTTTACCGGGAAGGCGGCATCGGCCATCGGATCGTCAGAGCGGTAAAGCCGGGTGTTGGTGCCGCGCGGCGGGGGGGCAAGCGTGCCGCCGCCGGCGCCAACCGCAAGGCGGGCGGTCTCGGCCGCGCGGCGAAGCGAGGTTTCGGTGATTTCGGTCGAGTGGGCGTAGCCTGCAACCTCACCCTTGACAGCGCGAAGTCCGAACCCTTGGCTCGCATCATAGGTTGCCTGACGGATGCGGCCGTCATCCAGAACGATGGACTCGGCGCGGCGGCGCTCGAGAAACAGCTCGCCATCGTCGGCCCCCTCGGTCGCCGCGCGCAGGGTGGCAAGGGCTGCGGCCTCGTCCAGAAGGGTGTCGAACGGGCGGAATGGGGCGTCGGTCATGAGGAGGCGCTTTCTGGAAAGGTCGTGCAGAGATGGGCCGGGACTGCGAAAGGGTCAAGGTGTCACGATCCTGTCGATGAATTCGGCTCCCGCCTTCCAGGTGGCCGGATCGAACAGAGCTTCATGGCCCACAGGGCCGAGAGAGACGAAAGTCTTGGGGTTCTGCGCGGCCTTGTAGAGCCGCTGGCTAAAACCAGGAGGCACGATCAGGTCCCGATCGCCATGCAGGATCAGAAGCGGGGCGCGGACCGAGGCGATGTGGTCGCGCGACCGGAACTGGTCCTTCATCAAGAGGCCGACGGGAAGCCAGGGATAGGCTGCGCGAGCCAGGTCGACGGCGGC
>JANOCQ010000225.1:0-2366 GCA_031412255.1 Paracoccaceae bacterium
GGCCGTCTTGGCTGAGCATCGCCTCGTAATGGTCATAGGCGCGGTTGGCGTCGGATTTCAGCAATTCGAGGACGCGGGCGGCTTCGTCGCCCTGCAGGACCTCGCCCCGGCCCTGGTTGTTGACGGTGGACTGGGCGGCGAGTTGGTCGGGCGCGGGGATGTAGAACTCACGATCCAGGATCGAGTAGCGGGCGGAGTATTCGTTGACGTTGGCGGTGCGGTGGCGGATCCACTGGCGGGCGACGAAGACGGGGAGTTTGACGTGGAGCTTCAACTCGCACATCTCGAACGGGGTGGAGTGCCAGTGGCGCATGAGGTAGCGGATCAGGCCCTCGTCGTTCTGGACGTGCTTGGTGCCCGCCCCATATGACACGCGGGCGGCCTGGACGATGGCGCTGTCGTCGCCCATGTAGTCGATGACGCGGATGAAGCCGTGGTCGAGGACGCCGGTCGCGCGGTAGAGATGTGCCTCCATCCCTTCCGACACGGCGCGGAGGGTGGGGCGGGGGGTGGCCCGTGCGGCCTCGATCTCGGACAGTTGTTCGGGGGTGAGGGGCATTGGGGGCCTCATGAGGGTTTCGAGTCGGGTGTGACTATAGCTTGCGGTTCGGCGGCGTGATACCGCTAGATGAATGAATGGAGGACGGAATGGCGATCAGGTATCTGCACACGATGGTCCGGGTGAAGGATCTGGAGAAGTCGATGGCGTTCTACAGGCTTCTGGGCCTGAAGGAGACGCGGCGGCATGAAAGCGAGCAGGGGCGGTTCACGCTGGTGTTCATGGCGCCGCCGGGGCAGGAGGATTGCCCGGTGGAGCTGACCTACAACTGGGACGGCGACAATGGGCTGCCGTCGGACGGCCGGCACTTCGGGCACCTGGCCTATGAGGTGGACGACATCTATGCGACCTGCGCCAATCTGCAGAAGAACGGGGTCTTGATCAACCGGCCGCCGCGCGACGGGCGGATGGCGTTTGTCCGCAGCCCGGACAACGTGTCGATCGAGTTGCTGCAAAGGGGGGCTGCGAAGGCCCCGGCGGAGCCTTGGGCAAGCATGGCCTCGACCGGGACCTGGTGAGGCGAACGGCCCGCCGTCCCTTGTGGGCGGCGGGCCGGAACGGTCAGTTCGAGGCGGGCTCGGCTTCGCCTTCGGCGGGGGCTGCGGCGGCGTCAGCGGCCGGCGACAGCGAGGCGATGAAGGCGTAGACGTTCTTGGCGTCTTCTTCCTTTCCAAGCTTGAACATCATCTTCGACTTGGCGGACTTGTCGCCCAGCTTTTCCTTCAGGAACTTGGCGGGGTCCGCGACGTAGGCGACGAAGTCCGCTTCGTTCCAGGCAAAGCCGGTGGCGCCGAGGGCGACGATGGATTCGCCGTACTTGAACTCCGGATAGGTGCCGGCGACGCGGCCGGGCAGGCCGTAGAGGTTCGGGCCGGTCTTGGAGCCCTTGCCGGCGAGGACTTCGCCAGCCTCATTGGCGACGATGTGGCAGGTCTGGCACTTGGCGAAGACCTTTTCGCCGGCGACGGCATCACCCGTGGGGGCGTCCTGCGCGAAGGCAGGGGCGGCGACCAGGGCAAGGACAGCGGTTGCAAGCTTGAATTTCATGGGTTCCTCCGGGGTATTGGCGAGGGCATCAGATGCGCCGCCGCGCGTAAAAGGCAAGGAGATTCGAGACACTTCGGCGCGATGTGGCTTCAGGCCACGGCGTGGGCGATGGCACAGCGGCTCCACAGCGAGGAGAGCGCGTTGATGAGGTGGGCGATGTCCTCGGCCGAGTGCAGCGGGCCGGGGGTGATGCGCAGACGCTCGGTGCCTTTCGGGACGGTGGGGTAGTTGATCGGCTGGACGTAGATGCCCCAGTCGGCCATCAGCATGTCCGAGATCATCCGGCATTTGACCGGGTCGCCGATCATCACCGGGATGATGTGGCTTTCGTTGGCCATGTGCGGGATGCCCTTGGCGTCGAGCTGGGCGCGGACGAGCGCCACATTGGCCTTCTGGCGGGTGCGTTCCTGCGACGACGCTTTCAGGTGCTTGACCGAGGTCTGGGCGGCGGCGGCGCAGGCGGGGGGCAGGGCGGTGGTGAAGATGAAACCGCTTGCGAAGCTGCGGACGAAGTCGATCAGCTCGGCCTTGGCGGTGATGTAGCCGCCGACGACGCCGAAGGCCTTACCGAGGGTGCCTTCGATGATGTCGATCCGGTGGGCGAGGCCGCGTTCTTCCGACACGCCGCCGCCGCGGGGGCCGTACATGCCGACGGCGTGGACCTCGTCGATGTAGGAGAGGGCACCGTGGGCCTCGCAGACCTCGACGATCTCGCGGATGGGCGCGATATCGCCGTCCATCGAGTAGACGGATTCGAAGG
>JANOCQ010000226.1:0-28619 GCA_031412255.1 Paracoccaceae bacterium
AACCCGTGCTGGCGCGCGCCGCATGGTCTGCGTTAGCCGTCGTTCGTCCCGAGGGGAAACCCCGAAGAACTCCGTATAATGCCTGATCATCGGACTGGACGTCATGTAACCGACCGAAGCCGCAATCTCCCTTAGTGAATCGTTCGAGTAAAGCACGCGCTGGCGGGCCTTCATCAGCCGCAGATGGTGATAGTAGCGCAACGGACTTTGCCCGGTCTCGCGCTTGAAGGTGCGTTCGAAATGGCGGCCGGACAGACCCACAGCGGCAGCGACATCGGGGATACGCAGGGGATCCTCGACATGGGTTTCGAACAGACGGATCGCTTCGC
The DNA here is from genome assembly GCA_031412255.1 of Paracoccaceae bacterium. Classification (GTDB taxonomy): domain Bacteria; phylum Pseudomonadota; class Alphaproteobacteria; order Rhodobacterales; family Rhodobacteraceae; genus Tabrizicola. Next base: position 330 of record JANOCQ010000226.1, read on the forward strand.
GGATCGCGACCGGCAGGCTGTCAGTGGTTCCACCCGAACGCGCGACGGGGACTTTCTGACTGGCATCGGCATCCCGCACGAAGGGGTGCTGGAACCAGCAGGCGACCTCAGTCATGCAGTCGCGCCCCAGCCGTTCCTCGATCAGCCGCAGCATCAGGTCGAAGACCGCGCCTGCGCCACTGGCGGTGATCCGGCGGCCTTCGCGCAGGATGGTCACTTCACGTGCTTCGATGTCCGGGAAATCCGCCTTGAACGCGGCCTCATAGCACCAGTGGACCGAGCAGGGTTTCCCCTCCATCAGCCCTGCACGCGCCAGCGGGAAGATCCCACCCGAAAACGCCCCCAGCGTCACCCCGGTCCGGTCCAGCCAGCGCAGCTTTGCGGGACTGCGGCGCGGATCGACATACTCGGCCGTCGGCGGGGAGATGAGGTAAAGCTGGTCCACCCCCTCCAGATCCTGCAGCGTCACGTCCGGATCGAACCCGATCTCGGCACTGGACCGCACGGGGGTTGGCGCTTCGGCAACCAGTTTCCAGACAAATTCCTGCCGCCCGGTGATCTCGTTGGCCGCGCGCAATGGCTCGATGGCCGAGGTAAGGCAAGCCATCGGAAAGCCGGGGAACATCAGGAACCCCAACCGCAAAGGTCCGCCGCGGTCAGTCATCGGGCCACCAGCCGGGCGAGGTCGGCGTCCCGTCGTCATGCTTCGCCAGCCACTCCACCATCGCCGGGCGGTTGCGGATGAAGCCCTTGTAGGTCGCCAGCTCGTCCGGCAGGTCGCGAACCACCCGGTGCAGGCGGCGCGCCCATTTCGGGACGGTCACGATCTGGTCGAAGCTGCACAGGTAGCAGCGGATGTCGAAGGCGATCGCGTTGGACCGGGGCAGGCGGTACAGCGATTGCAGTTCCACCCGCAGGTGCTGCTTGGCCCCAAGATTTTCGGGCGTGATGCTGGCCTTCATAGGCCCCCACTTCGGGTAGGTTTCAGGCGCGGTGTCGAGAAGCGGGTTCACCGTCATCGTCCAGTTGAACCGCCGCACGGGCGAACCGTGCTGCAGCTTCAGCAGGAACTTCAGCGCCCGGTCGAAGACGCCCTTTTCATGCGCCAGCGGCACCGGGGCGTGCCATTCCATGAAGTTCATGCCGACGTCGAAGTCCACCGACCAGTCGGCCTGGCTGGTCGCGATGCCCGCATCCATCCACAGTGTACCCTCCCGGTCGTCCTGCAGCGTCCAGTCGCCCTGGGTCTGCCGCATGATGTACTCGAAAGGCGGATAGGGCAGCGTGGACTCGTCGAGGAACGTGAACGACTGTTCGATGCCCAGCGGCCGGTTCACCCAGTGCCAGCGGTTGCCATCCTTGGTAAGCGAAAACCACTGCGGATAGTCCCGCGCCTTCGCCTCCATGATCAGTTCCAGCACGTCCCAGCCCGCCAGCGTCATGTGCGGCAGCGACTGGCAGCGCAGCGGGTCCTCGGCCAGCACCTTGGCGCGGTCGATCATCTCGGCGACGTAGTGTTCGTCCACGTCGAACACATGCTCGAACACCGTCCCCGGACGTCCCGGCACATGCGGCTCCATGTTGACCGAGTACATGTAGTCGTCGCGGTCGAACGGGAACGGGAACCGGCGCGGATTGCTGTTGGTGTAGGTGAAGGTCTCGCGGAACGTCTCGTCCCGGAAGAACCCACCGAAGTCATCGGGTGCGAACTTGAAATCGAGGCTCATCGTCGTCTCCTATCGGTCGATGACGAGGGTCTTGCCCTCGAAGCGGCTAACGCAAGGCATGATCTTATGGTTGGAGGCGTGCTCCTCGGGCGACAGCCAATGGTCGCGGTGCAGGATGGTGCCGTCGCATTTGTGAACGGACGTTTCACATTGCCCGCAGGCCCCGCCCCGGCACAGGTAAGGCGCGTCGACCCCGGCGGCTTCCATCGCTTCCAGCAGGCTTTGCGTCGTGCCGACGGTGATCGTCTTGCCACTGGCGGCCAGTTCCACCTGGAACGGCAGGCCGGTGCCTGGAGCAAGGAACTCTTCATGGTGCAGCGCCTGCTTGGGCCAGCCCAAGGCCTCGGCCGTCGCCAGCGCCCAGTTGATCATCCCCTTCGGCCCGCAGACGTAGAGGTGCGTCCCAATCGGCTGATTTTCCAGGACCTTCTGCAGCTCGATCATCTGCTTCCGGTCGTCGAAATAGCAGTGCACCTGATCCGGATGCGCCGCCGTCAGCCGGTCCATATAGGCCCCCAGCGCCGGGGACCGTGACGAATAGTGCAGTTCGAACTTGCCGCCGAAATGCGTGATCTGGGCGATCTGCGCCAGGAACGGGGTGATCCCGATCCCGCCCGCGATCATCAGGTGTTTCTTCGCCCGGTTGTCCAGGGGGAACAGGTTGACCGGGTAGGAAAGCGTCATCTCCATCCCCGGCACCACATGCCGGTGCATGTAAAGCGAGCCACCGCGTCCGACATCATCGCGCCTTACGCTGATCTCATAGCCCGACCGATCCTCGGGGTCGGACATAAGTGAATAGGGATTCAGCCTGCGGGTCCCGTGATCGTCCATTTCGACCACGGTATGCGCGCCGCCCGAAAACGCCGGCAGCGCCGAGCCATCGCGGCTGACAAAGCGAAACCGCTTGATCAGTGCGTTGACGTCGACAACCTCGGCCACCCGGACCTGGAGTTTCGCACCCCCGCTCATTTGAACCTCACCACGCTTTCCGGCACGAGACCGGGGTCCTCGGCATCGATGTTCACGCCCTGAAAAGCGGCCATGCGCCGGGAATAATGATCGCGGACAAAGAGGCTTAGCCCGCAGTGGCTGCATCTGAACGGGTCGGTCGCCACGTTCTCGGTGATCCCCTTGCAGTGCACGCATTGCACGCGGCGCAGGGTGGACCCGCGCTGTTCCTTCTGGATCGAGGCGAAGGGAAAGCCGGTGTTCATGATCTCACGTTCCGCCTGACCGATCAGGCTTTCAGTGCCCGCAAGGTAGAACTGGGTTCCCATATGGGCGTCCGACAGCACCCGCACAAGTCTTGGCAGCAGCGCCGGAATGGTGGGGGCGCGGAAGAACTGCGCGGCACCCAAAGCCTCCAGCTTCGCCGAAAGGTCGGTCCCGGTCGGGCCGGGGCAGTACATCACATGCGCCGCCCTAAGGAATTCCGAACCGTTGTTCGACCTGACCAGCATGTCCGTTACAGCATCCCCGCCAACGTCGTCTGCCACGATCACATGCAGCTTGCCGGGACGCGGTTCCAGCGGTGCATAGACCGGGCGCGACTTGATCGAAGGGGCGTCGATGGGTGTGAGTTCAGTCTTCACAGGGCACTTCCCTTGGTGAAAGGGGCCCACCCGACGGCAGGCCCCATGAGAGATCAGTCCTTTGCGGTGCGCCGCTTCTTCTCGACGTCGTAGAACGGCAGCGAGTGGGTCACGGCCTTGATCGGCCCATGGGTCCCGCAGCGCACTTCCACCTCGACGCCGTTCACCGCGCAATCGACCGGCAGGCGGGCAATCGCGACGACCCAGTCGTTCAGCGGCGAATACATCGGCTGCGTCACGACGCCGATCTTCTTGCCATCCTTGAAGACCGGGGCGTTGCCGGGCACGTTCTTGCCTTCCAGCTTCAGGCCCCAGATCTTGAAGCGTTCCTTGCCTTGCAGCCGGTAGTGCTCCTCGGCGCCACGAAACCCCGTCTTGCCCTTGGTCACCGTCCAGTCGAGACCCAGTTCCCACAACGTATCCCCCGGTCCTTCGTTCTCGAACGGATACATCTCGGAGTTGTCGAACGGGAAGAACAGCAGATACGATTCCGCCCGCAGCATATCCAGCGTGGTGAACCGGCAGGGGATGATCCCCATGCTGGCGCCTTCCTCCAGGATGCGGTCCCAGATCTCGCCCGCGTCCTGCCCGCGGCAGAAGATCTCATAGCCGCGCTCGCCGGTATACCCGGTGCGCGACAGGGTGATCGGCTTGCCGAACAGCATCGCAGGCATATGGCCCATATAGGGCAGCTGGCGCACGGCGGGGATGTGCTTTTCCAGGTACTCCACCGCCAGCGGGCCCTGCAGCGACAGATCATGCAGGTTGTCGTCGAACCGGATCGACACATCGCGGCCGGTCGCCGCCATTGTCAGTTGCTCGTGCCCCTGGCCGGACCCATGCACCACGGTGTAGCTGTTCGGCCCCATCCGGTAGATGATGCAGTCGTCAACGAACTTGCCCGCGTCGTTCAGCATGCAGGCGTAAACCGACTTGCCGGGCGCAATCTTTTCCGGATCGCGGGTCGTGGCCCGGTCAATGACATGCGACGCCGCATGGCCGGTGATGTGGACCTTCTTCAGGCCGGACACGTCCATCAGCCCCGCCTTTGTGCGGATCGCCATGTATTCGGCATCCGGGTCACCCTTGGAGTAGGACCAGGCAGTTCCCATCCCGCTCCAGTCTTCCAGGTTCGATCCCAAGGCCCGGTGCCGGTCCATCAGTGCCGAGAAACGCCAGCTATTCGTCATGCTTCAACCCTCCCCTGTGGTCTTGATTTTCGCCGAGTGTCGGGCGATTCCCGCCAAAAAGCAATAATGAAGTGCAACAATCTTTCTTGCCAGAAAACATTCGCCCAAGAAAAAGGCCGTCCCGAAGGACGGCCTTTTCCAAAGCGGTTTATGGCTCTCAGACGGGCAGCACGAAGAACCAGTTGGACCAGAGCACCACCACCGCGCCCAAGAGCAGCGCGAGGTAAGGGAGCATACCGGCCTTGCGCTCGCCCATTTCGCCGTAAGCCAGACCCATGTCGTCATAGGCCTCCTTCGGGAACTTGCCGCCATCCTGGAAGTAGTGGCGATACCAGAACACCGGGAAGATGAAGGCCGCGAAGACCAGCCCCGACCACAGCGCGTTCTCATAACCCCAGACCTTTGCGCCCGCGCCCAGGAAAAGGGCGTTGACGAAGGCGAGAACCGTGTTCAGCCCGATCAGCCAGGTTGGTGCCTTCCACGGACGCTCCATATGGGCGCTATCCATGCGGTGGATCCATCCTGCGTTCAGGTTCAGGAAGTTGAACAGGATGTAGCCCACGTTCGAGATCGCAAGGACGTAGAAATATCCCCCGATGTCCGAGGCCAGCGCCAGCAGGATCACGTTGAAGCTGAAGTCGGTCCACATCGCATTGCGCGGTGCACCGTGGCTGTTGACCTCGCCCAGGTACTTCGGCAACCAGCCATCGCGCGAGCCTTGGTAAAGCGTGCGCGACGACCCGGCCATCGCGGTCATGATCGCCAGGAAAAGCGCCATGATCATCAGGATGACGAAGATCTGGGTGATCACCGGCCCGCCGCCGATAATGTTGCCCAAGGCCTCACCGACACCGGTGCCGTCCACGATTCCCGAGGCCAGCATACCTTCCTGGCCCAGAACTCCCTGAAACGAAAACGGGATCAGGAAGAAGAACACGATGCACAGAAGACCCGAGTAAAAGATCGCCCGGAACGTATCGGTCTTCGGGTCCTTCAGTTCGCGCGTGTAGCAGACTGCCGTTTCGAAGCCGTAGGTCGACCAGGCCGCGATGTAAAGGCCGCCCAGAAACAGCGTCCAGCCGCCGATGTTCCACTCGCCATCCACCCCGGAATAGGCCGCCGTGGGGGGCACCAGGTTGGTGACATTCATCCAGTTGATCGAGCCGGTCAGGATCGGCACCAGTCCCACCAGCAGCAACGGGACGAGAACGATGATCGCAAGATACTTCTGCGCCGACGCCGTCGAGGCGATGCCGCGCTCCTGGATCATCAGGATGACCAGCATCAGGATCACGCCGATCACGAAGGTCGAGTTGAAGTGCAGGTTGCCCAGCCCCGGAATGGTGATCTGGAAAGCTTCCCAGGTCCGGAACGCAGGTGTCAGGGCCGCAACACCATCCGTCGATGCCACGGCCTTGATCGCGTCCTCAACCGCCGTGCCGGCATTGGCCGCCATGTAGTCGATGACGGACTGCGTTTCGGCGGTGTAACTGCCGATGTTTGCGGTCACCCAGTCCAGCACCATCTGGCTTTCCGCCAGCGGGATCGGGAACAGCGCGTTCAGGATATACCCCGCCGCGATGGCGCAACCCAGTGACAGCACCGGCGACCAGGCGAACCAGTTGCACCAGACCGAAAGGGGCGCGATCAGCTTGCCGTAGCGCAGCCAGGCCGTCGCCCCATAGACCGAGGTTCCGCCCGACTTGTTGCCGAACATCCCCGCCATCTCGGCATAGGTGAAGCTTTGCAGGAAGCCCATCACCATCGAAATCATCCAGACCAGGAACGCGAGCTTGCCCGTCGTCCCTGCAATTCCGCCAATCGAGAATAGCACCAGGGGCGGAACCCCCGCCGCGACCCAGAAGGCCCCCTTCCATGTCAGCGCACGGACCATCTGGCCCGATCCAGTTTCTGTAGTCATTCCCTCTCTCCTGTCAGATGGACAGACCGGCCTTGGGCTTATCGACTGCCCGTCTTGCCAGATGTCCTGTTGGGTGTTCTCGTCGGATTTTCGTGGAGGTGTGGTCCGCTCCTCAGCCTATTGCCATCCGGCGCAGAATCGTCTCAGGTGGCGTTCCCTGCCGCCTGATGCCGCGAAGAAAGCATGGTCTCGCACGCAATGCGAGAAAAATTTCATTTAAGCGAATATTTGTTTCCCAAAAGTTCCAACCGCCCTGCTGCGGTCAGAAAAGACCAAAAGATGTGCGGACCGGGGCATCACCGGTCCGCATATCCGGCCCGATCCAGGCCGATCCCCAAAGCCACGGCAGCCGTCAGCCAGCCTTCCGGTACGCCGCGTTTTCGTGGCGCGATCCGGCCACAAGCGCGACGATGCACAGCACAAGCGACAGGCCCAGCCAGATCGCCTCGGTTCCCTGTCCGGCGTAGTAGGCGCCTTCGACGCTGCTCCAGTCGGTGATGTTCGTTCCAATCAGCATTCTCTCTCTCCTATCATTCTGCAGGGGTGGCGGGCGCAGGCCTTGCGCCCAGGAAATCGGGATAGGCCTCGACCGGGACCTTGACCTTGTCCAGGCCCAGGATCTCGGCCGCTTCCGGCACGCGCAGAAGGCCCAGCTTCTTCAGGGCCAGCGACACGAGGTAGCCCGGAATGAACCCCAGCGCCGCCATCACCAGCGCGCCCACAACCTGGCCATAAAGCGTGATCACCGGAGCACCCTCCGCCGTCAGCGCCGGATAGCCGCTGGCAAAGATCCCGACCGCGAATCACACCCCACAGGCCGACGACTCCATGCAGCGCCACCGCGCCCACCGCGTCATCGATCCGCAGCTTTTCGACATATCCCGCAACCAGCGGCATGATGACGCCTCCGATCATCGCGATGACGAAGGCCATCGGCGGCCAGTAAAGGTCCAGCCCCGCCGCGACCGAGATGATCCCGCCCAGCGCACCCGACATCATCCAGAACGGGTCATGGGTCATCACCCAGGCCGCAATCGCGCCTCCGGCAAAGCCCATCAGGATGTTGAAGGTCATCGCCGACAGCGTGACCGGCGTGCCGTAGATCGAATGGAAGATGCCCGAGCCCCAGCTCCACGGCTCACCCGGGAAGATCACGCAGCCCATCAGGAACCCCCAGAAGCCCGCGATGATAAGCATCAGCCCGACCAGCGCCGCCGGCATCGAATGCCCGGCGATGGCGTTGGCGGTGCCGTCCGGATTGAACTTGCCGATCCGCGCGCCAAGGTTGATCAGGACCCCCAGAGTAAAGAACCCCGCAATCGCATGGACCACGCCCGAGGCGCCGAAGTCATGGTAGCCCAATGCCGTGACCAGCCAGCCATCCGCATGCCAACCCCAGGCCGCACCCAGGATCCAGACGAAGCTACCCAGCACGATGGCCAGGATCGTGAAACCGACAATCGATCAGACTGCCGGACATGATGCTGGCCGTTGTCGCCGCGAACATGGCGAAGGCGCCGAAGAACACCCCCGTCGCGCCGTCGGCCACGTTCGGTCCCATGACCGAGCCTACCGGGTTCGCGGCACCCACCGCATAATCCCAGCCCGAGGTGCCGATCGGCCCCGGTGTCATGGTGAACCCCGTCGGGAAGGCCCAGTAGATGAACCAGCCGACATAGTAGAAGGTCGGAATGATGAAGGCGAAGGCCAGGATGTTCTTTATCCCCGAGGCCAGCGCATTCTTCGCGCGGCTTGCCCCCATCTCGTAGGACAGGAACCCCGCATGGATCAGGACCATTAGCGGGATGGTCAGCCAATAGAAGGTTTCCGCCGTCGTCCGGTTCAAACTGGCCAGGCTGTCCTTCATGGCGGCAAGCTCCGCGGTCAAGGCCGCGATCTGTTCTTCCATGATCGTCTCCCCGTTTGTCGCTGCCGCTGTTCAGAGCCGGGCAGCTGGCGGGGTCAGTTAACCACGGGTCGGCGGACACCCTTCATCCGGGGCAAAAGTGTTTCCGCACCAGAGCCGCAATCTGCCACCGATCCGCACCCAGCGCAGCAGGACACCGGGCGACTGCATCGAACTCCGGCAGAAGTGAATCCCAAAGCAAAGGGCCCCGCACAGCGACGGGGCCCCTTGTCAATCTGTCACCTGCTTCAGTTCCGCAGGTAGCTTTCCATCGAATCTTCCAGCGCATCCTTCCAGGGCGTGTGGTGGACCGGCGCCATCGTGCCGGTTATGACCGATTTGTAGGCGTTGTTGCGGAAGGCCATGATGTCCTTCTTCTTGTGTTCCTTCCACTCGAAGAAAGCCTCGCAGGCGCCGTCCACGTCGAAGGACGGATAGTCCGTCTCGGCGATCAGCTCCTTCACATAGTCGCCCTGATAGTGGATCGCGTCGTGGGCATCCTTGCCCTCGTCCTCGTGCTTCACCCGATCCTCGACGTCCTTCAGCAGCACTGCCTTGTCCGTGGGGATCTGGATCTTGCCCATGATCGCGTCACGCACCCACCAGGCTTGCGCGTCGAACATGTTGAAGGTGAACCACTGGTCCTGCATGCCGACGTAGAACAGCTTCGGGTTGTGCACCCAGGCCAACCCTTTATACAGGTCCGCTGTCGCCAGCCGGTTCGCCGTCTTCAGCCGCAGATCGTCGGGCAGGAAGGGGAAGTGGTGCTTGTAGCCCGTGCACAGGATGATCGCGTCGATCTTCTTGGACGTCCCGTCCTCGAAGTAGGCCGTCGTCTCATCGACCCGCACCAGCTTTGGCACTTCCTTCCAGTTGTCCGGCCAGTTGAACCCCATCGGGGCGTTACGGTAAGCCACCGTGATCGACTTCGCCCCATACTTCCAGCACTGCGACCCGATGTCCTCGGCCGAGTAGCTGGAGCCCAGAAGCAGCAGGTCCTTGCCGGCAAACTCGCGCGCGTCGCGGAAGTCGTGGGCATGCAGCACGCGGCCGTTGAACTTGTCGAAGCCGGGGTATTCCGGCACGTTAGGCACCGAGAAGTGGCCAGAGGCGACGATGACGTTGTCGAAGTCCTCGGAATACATCCGGTCGGCCTTCAGATCATGCACCGTGATGGTAAAATTGCCCTTGTCCTCGTTGTACTTGACCATGCGGACCGTGGTGCAGAACCGGATCCAGTCGCGCACGCCCGCCTTCTTCACCCGGCCTTCAATGTAATCGAACAGCACAGCGCGCGGCGGGTAGCTGGCGATCTGCTTGCCGAAGTGTTCCTCAAAGGAATAGTCGGCGAACTCCAGCCCCTCTTTCGGGCCGTTCGACCAAAGGTAGCGGTACATGCTGCAATGGACTGGCTCGCCATGTTCATCCAGGCCCGTGCGCCAGGTGTAATTCCACAGGCCTCCCCAGTTCGACTGCTTTTCGAAGCAGACGACCTCGGGGATATCTTCGCCCTTCGCTTGCGCCGACTGGAACGCGCGCAACTGCGCAAGGCCGGATGGCCCCGCTCCGATGACGGCAACTCTCTTCTTCATGGTGAACCTCCGGATGGTGAGTCTTTTTTCACGCGTCGGGCGCGCTGGTTTTTCGCAAGCCTAGGGGTATTGTTGCGCCTGTGTCAAATCTTCTTCCTGTAGGTAAACAATCTTACCCCCGGAATACGCGAGCGCTCCGGGGGCAAGGTCACAACCTGTGCATGAAATCTAGGCGCAAGCCGCGTTAGCGGGCAATAGTCACCGTGCAATGTGCGCGCGTCGCGACTTCACTTGCGACGCTGCCCAGGACCAGCCGCTGCAAGCCGCGCTTGTCGCCGGTTCCCATGACGATGTGGGTGTAACCGTTCTGCTCGGCATAGGCGATGATTGCCGGCGCGGCCTCGCGCGACACGACCTCGATGGTGGCGACATCGGTCGCACCTTCGTTTTTCGCGGCAGCCTCGGCTTCGGACAGAAGCCTCTGCACGTCTTCCGCCTTCCAGTGGCTGATGGTCGGTCCGCGCACACCGCCATGCGCAATGTTCACGGCGCAGATCGTCAGGTGGCCGCCGGTCGCCTTGGCAACCTCCGCCGCAAGAATGACTCCGGTCGTGGCGTGATCGCTCCCATCGGTGGGGCAGAGTATCTTGCTTGTCATTGCATCCATCCTTGGCTTGGTTGACCGTAACCCACCAACCATCAAATGCGGGAATCTGCCTTGACCTGTGTCAAGAAAGTTTACCTGCAGGTAAATTCTCGGAGCCCGCCATGCAGTCCATCGAACCCACGGACCGTCGGATCGCCAATATCCATCAGGTCGCGTTTACCCCCTTCGTCTACCCGGACGGAGTGACGCTGGGGGACACCGTCCTTCAACTCGACCACGATCAGCCGTTGGGCGTCGGCTTCCATGTCTACCGGATGCCGCCCGGCATGACGACCCGCGGCCACCGCCACAACGGACACGAACAGTTCCTCATCCTGGAGGGCGAATTGCACGAAAGCGACGGCACCATCCTGCGGGCGGGCGACATGGTGTTCTACCATGACGGGTCGGAACACAATTCCTACACGCCGGGCGGCTGCCTCCTGGCCGTCCACATCGCCGGGCCGGAAACGCCAGTGGAATGAGCGGGGCCTCCTCATGCGCCTTCGGCTTCTCGTCGGCGGGTCCGCGAGAAGGGACGAAATCCCGACGAGCCTGTCCGTTGCGCAAGAGAAAAGCCCCGGATCGCTCCGGGGCCAGTTGGGGGTTCAGGTCGGGCAAGTCAGGGCTTGCAGCGGCTGCGGACATCCGCTGCAAGGTCTTAACATCTCATGAATGCCTACAGGCAACCCATTGATTTTTATGCCATCAAAAAGCTGCCCGCGCGTGGGCAGCCCTCAGATATCCAGCGTCGTCTGCGTCTCCCAGGACGAGAAATGCGAACAGTAGTCGTTCCATTCCTTGTGCTTCAATTTCAGGAACGCGGTCGAGAATTCCTCGCCCATCATCGACTTCAGAGTCTTGTCGCGGTCATACTCCCGCAGCGCATCCAAAAGGTTCAGCGGCAGCTTCGGCGCGTTCTTGACCGTGTGGCCCATCTGATACATGTCGATATCGTAGCGACGGCCAGGATCAGCCTTGGTCCGCACCCCGTCGATCCCCGCCGCCAGGATGACAGCCTGCATCAGATAAGGGTTCGCCGCACCATCGGGCAGGCGCAGCTCGAACCGCCCCGGCCCAGGCACGCGGACCATGTGGGTCCGGTTGTTGCCGGTCCAGGTCACGGTATTCGGGGCCCACGTGGCACCCGAAGACGTCCGGGGCGCATTGATCCGCTTGTAGCTGTTCACCGTCGGGTTGCAGATCGCCGCCAAGGCCGAGGCATGCTTCATGATCCCGCCCAGGAAGTTGCGGCCCTGCTCGGACAGGCCCAGCTCCTTCGACTTGTCGGCGAAGACGTTCGTCTGCCCATCCAGCGACCAGACCGAGATGTGCGCATGGCAGCCCGACCCAGTCAGTCCCTTGAACGGCTTCGGCATGAAGGTCGCGCGGAAGCCATGCTTTTCGGCCACCGACTTGACCATGAACTTGAAGAAGCTGTGCTTGTCCGCAGTCTGGAGGACGTCGTCATACTTCCAGTTCATCTCGAACTGGCCGATCGCGTCCTCGTGGTCGTTCTGGTAGGCCTCCCAGCCCATTTCGAGCATGTAATCGCAGATTTCCGAGATGACGTCATAGCGCCGCATGATCGCCTGCTGGTCGTAGCACGGCTTCTCGGCGGTGTCGTAGGGATCCGAGCAGCCGGTGCCGTCCGCGTTCAGAATGAAGAACTCCGGCTCCACGCCCGTCTTGACCCGGAGACCTTCCTTGGCCGCCTCGCCGATCAGCCGCTCCAGCACGTTGCGGGGAGCCTGATCGACCAGCTTCTCCTCCATCGTTGCCCGGGCAGCGACCCAGGCGACATCCTTCTTCCACGGCAGCTGGATCACGCTGTCCGGGTCGGGCACCGCCATCAGGTCGGGGTGCGCGGGCGTCAGGTCAAGCCAGGTTGCAAAGCCCGCAAAACCCGCCCCATCCACCGCCATGTCGTTGATCGCCTGCGTCGGCACCAGTTTCGCACGCTGCCCACCGAAGAGATCGGTGTAGGAGATCATGAAATACTTGACGCCTTTAGCCTCGGCCCACTTGGCAAGGTCTTTCGCCATCACTGTAACTCCCTGTCGTCTTTTTGGTTGTTGTAGGAAGGGGCTGTCAGAAGCCGCCGTTCCGCCCCGGTATCCAGTTCGTGCCCGCCAAGGGAACCCCCGCCATCGCCGCCGCTTCGATGGTCAGCGAGACGAGGTCCTCGGGTTCCAGATTGTGCAGGTGGTTCTTGCCGCAGGCGCGCGCGATGGTCTGCGCTTCAAGCGTCATAACCTTGAGGTAGTTCTTCAGTCGACGACCACCCAGGACAGGGTCGAAGCGTTTGAACAGCTCCGGGTCCTGCGTAGTGATGCCGGCAGGGTCCTTCCCCTCGTGCCAGTCGTCATAGGCGTCGGCGGTGGTGCCAAGCTTCTGGTATTCCTCTTCCCAGACGGGATCGTTGTCGCCCAGCGCAATCAGCGCCGCCGTTCCGATGGCAACCGCATCCGCCCCGAGAGCCATTGCCTTGGCGACATCGGCACCCGACCGGATCCCGCCCGAGACGATCAGCTGCACCTTGCGGTGCATGCCAAGGTCCTGCAGCGCTTTCACCGCTTGCGGGATGCAGGCCAGGATCGGCATGCCGACATGTTCGATGAACACGTCCTGCGTCGCCGCCGTGCCGCCCTGCATGCCGTCAAGGACGACCACATCCGCGCCCGCTTTCACAGCCAGTGCCGTGTCGTAATAGGGCCGCGCGCCGCCGATCTTGACGTAGATCGGCTTTTCCCAGTCTGTGATCTCGCGCAGTTCCAGAATCTTGATTTCCAGATCGTCCGGGCCGGTCCAGTCCGGGTGACGGCAGGCCGACCGCTGGTCGATCCCCTTCGGCAGGTTCCGCATGTTGGCCACGCGGTCGCTGATCTTCTGGCCCAGCAGCATACCACCGCCGCCCGGCTTCGCCCCTTGGCCGACCACGACTTCAATCGCATCCGCACGGCGCAGGTCGTCGGGGTTCATGCCGTAGCGGCTGGGCAGGTATTGGTAGACCAGGGTCCTGGAATGCCCGCGCTCTTCCTCGGTCATACCGCCGTCTCCGGTGGTGGTCGAGGTGCCAGCTTCCGATGCGCCACGGCCGAGGGCCTCCTTGGCCGGACCGGACAACGCACCAAAGCTCATCCCTGCGATGGTAACCGGGATGTCCAGGTGGATCGGCTTCTTGGCGAAACGGGTGCCCAACCAGACGTCGGTCGAGCATTTCTCGCGGTAGCCTTCCAGCGGGTAACGGCTGATCGAGGCGCCCAGGAACAGAAGGTCATCAAAGTGCGGCAGATGCCTTTTGGTGCCGCCACCGCGGATATCATAGATGCCTGAAGCAGCGGCGCGGCGGATTTCGGCGTTCACCGCCGGGGTAAAGGTCGCCGAGAAACGGGGCGGGGTACGGGGAAGATCGGTCATTCCATTGCCTCAATAGGCCGACGCATTGTCGATGTTGAAGTTGTAAAGCTTCCGGGCGCTGCCATAGCGCTTGAACTCTTCCGGCTTTGCCTTCCCCTCCGCCTCGCCGCGCTTCAGAAGGTCGGCAAGCAGGGCGATATGTTCCGGCCGCATCTCTTTCTCGATGCAGTCCGCGCCCAGCGACTTCACCGATCCGCGCACGAATAGCCGCGCTTCATAAAGCGAGTCGCCCAGCGCATCGCCCGCATCGCCCAGCACCACCAGATTGCCCGACTGCGCCATGAAGGCCGACATGTGACCGATGGAGCCGTGGACCACGATGTCGATCCCCTTCATCGACACGCCGCAGCGGCTGGAGGCGTTACCCTTGATGACCAGAAGGCCGCCCCGCCCCGTCGCACCCGCATATTGGCTGGCATTACCGTCGATGATGACGGTGCCCGACATCATGTTCTCGGCCACGCCCGGCCCGGCGCTGCCCTTGATCCGGATCGTCGCCTGCTTGTTCATCCCCGCGCAGTAGTAGCCCGTCGAACCGCGCACCGTGATGTCGACGGGCGCATCCACCCCGGCGGCAATTGCATGTGCGCCCTTCGGGTTGATGACTTCCCACGCCGTCATGTTGGTCTGGCCCTTGAGGGCGTGAAGCGAGGAATTAAGGGCCCGCAGCCCTTCCTGCCCCAGATCGAAACTCTGCATTCTCTCAACGCTCCCAGAAGTAGACAGTGGCGGGTTCCGGTTCCCAGACGCGGGCGTCCTCGATGCCTGGCAAGTTCACCAGCGCCCGGTATTCCGATCCGAAGGCAACATACTGATCAGTCTCGGCCATGACGGCCGGTTTGCAGGCGATGGGGTCGCGGACGACGCCGAAGCCGTTCTTGGTGCCGACGACGAAGGTAAAGAACCCGTCGAGGTCGGTCAGCGTAGCTTCCAGTGCGTTGCCCAGGGTCTCCCCCGTTTGCAGTTTGTGGCTGATGAAAGCGGCGCCGACCTCGGTGTCGTTCTCGGTCTCGAAGGTCATGCCCAGGCGCTTCAACTCGCGCCGGACACCATTGTGGTTCGACAACGAGCCGTTGTGGACAAGGCACTGGTCCGATCCGGTCGAGAACGGGTGCGCGCCCATCGTGGTCACGGCGGATTCGGTCGCCATGCGGGTATGGCCGATGCCGTGGGTGCCCTTCATCTTGGCAACCTCGAAGCGCGCGGCGACGTCTTTCGGCAGGCCGACCTCCTTGAAGATCTCGATGCTGTCGCCCGCGCTCATGACTTTGACGCCGGGACGCAGGTGCGACAAGGCCGAACGGGCTGCCTCCATCTGGTCCATCGGCACTTCCAGCACCGCGTGGCTGGATTTGATCTTCATGGTGACAGGCTGGCCAATCGCATCATGCATGTCGCCGTCGAGGTCCTTGAAATCCTTCTCGGGGTGGGCCGACTGGATCGTCAGCTTGCCGAGACCATCCTTCGCCCCGCCATAGATCGCGATTCCCGCGCTGTCCGGCCCGCGGTCAGTCATGGTGATCAGCATATCCGTCAGCATGGCGCCAAGCTGCGATTCCAGCTTTGGGTCCTTAAGGAAAAGTCCAACGATGCCACACATGGATTCGGCTCCCTCACGTTATTGCGATGACGCTAGCACCGAGTTTTCTCCGTATCAACTGGTAAGAAACATTTTTCACCTCTCGGGAAAATTGCTGCTTAATTCATGTGCGCCTGCGGTTTTTCTTGACAGAATGTCGCAGGTGGCTTTCCCTGAGGAAAACATTTTTGCCGTGCAGGGAAGACGTCGGGGCCACGTCGCACGAGCCGCACAAGAGCCCAAGGGAGGAAACTGTGGGAGACCTTACTCAGCGGATCGAGGCGATGCATCGACGCGACGTGCTGGTGGCATGGGCGTTCGTGTTTGGCCTCTGGTGCGCCATGATTTTCGTGGCGCTTGCGACATGGGACCTGGCTCCCAACGGGACGGCTAGGATCCTGCTTCTGATTGCAGGGGTCATCGTGCTTGTCTTCAACACCGCCGCGATCCTGGCGATGCTGAAGCATTACCGCGAAGACCGCGACTTCATGTACGGGCTCGACATCAAGTTCCTGGACGAAGCGAAGGGGAGACGCTGATGGCACATTACCAACCGCCGACGCAGGGCAAGGCCAGCCAGCTTTTCGACGTAATCGTCCTGGTCATCCTGACCGTCGGCGCACTGTTCGTGCCGCTCTGGATGGGAATGGCCGGCGCCGCGAAGACCGTCGCCGAACCGGTTTCCGACGCCACCTGGGAGGCGCTGGGTCAGAACGCGGCGCAGGCTGCCAAGTACGAAGCTCTTGGCTATACCCCCGAGACGGCCCACGACCTGATCCTTGCGCGCTTCGACTACAGCTTCTCGGTCACGGCGCTTCTGACGATGATCGCGGTCATCCTCTTGTACTACTTCCTGATCCTGCGGTTTTCCGAAGTGGAATACCGCGAGGTCATTTCAGAAAAATTCGGGGAGTGAGCCGAAATGGACCTGTGGAACTGGCTTGAATACGGCGCCTGGGGGCTTTCTGCCGCCTTTGGCCTGCACATGGCTGTCGACTGGCTGAAAACCGACAGCACCTATTCCGAAGACGTCCTCACTTCATCCCGCGAAGGCGAGCTTGAAGCGATGGCCGAAGAGCACAAGGCGATATCATGACCCAGGTCGACATCACCTCAACCACGATGGACGGCATGGGGCCCCATGGCACCAAGGTCGGCCTGCTGCGCGTCCTTGGGCCTGCCCATGTCTGGGCGCTTGGCGTCGGCATCGTTCTGGTCGGCGAATACATGGGCTGGAACTTCGCCGTCGGCAAAGGCGGAGCCTATGCGGCGCTGATCGCCTGCTGGTTCGCGGGGATCCTTTACTCCTGCGTGGCCATGATCGACTCGGAGGTCACTTCCACCGTCGCCTCGGCCGGCGGGCAGTACACCCAGGCCAAGCACATCATCGGACCCTTGATGGCGTTCAACGTCGGCCTTTACCTGGTCTTCGCCTACACGATGCTGGAAGCGGCCAACGCGATCACCGCCGGCTACCTCTTTTCAGTCGTGGCCTCGATGACCGGCCATGCCGACGCGCTGGACCAGAGACCCTTCATCATCCTGGTCATCATGTTCCTGGCCTGGCTGAACTACCGGGGGGTCCTTGCGACGCTGACTTTCAACCTTGTCATCACCGCCATCGCCTTCGTGGCGATCCTCGTGCTCTTCGTCTCGACCACCGGCCTTGTCGGCAGCGGGATCATGCAGCATGCGGCGCTCTTCGAGGGCCACGAACTGCCTTACGGCTGGATCGGCGTGCTTGCGGCCATGCACTTCGGCCTTTGGTACTATCTTGGGATCGAAGGCACGACCCAGGCCGCCGAGGAAGTCCGCTCCCCCGCCCGCGCCCTGCCGTTCGGCACGCTGGCCGGGATCATGACGCTTCTCATCGCGGCAACCCTCACCTGGTACGTCTGCTCGGGCGTCCTTCCGTGGGAGTTCCTGGGCGACGGTGTGAACGGCTCCGTGGCACCGCTCTTCGACACGGCACGCCTTTCGGGCTCGACCGCACTGGTCTGGCTTCTGGGCTTCGGCACGCTTTTCGCCACCCTTGCCTCTGCCAACGGCTGCATCAACGACGCAAGCCGTGCCTGGTTCGCCATGGGTCGCGACAAGTACCTGCCCGGCTGGTTCGGTGCGGTCCATCCGAAATACCGCACCCCCTACCGGGCGATCGTCTTCCTGGTCCCCATCGCGCTGATCTTCGCACTGGGCGCCCCCTTGGACCAGGTGATCACCTTCTCGATCCTCTCTGGCCTTCTGGGATACACCTTCATGCCGCTGAACATCATCCTTTTCCGGCGGAAGTGGCCGTTGGACACGATCAAACGCGGCTATGAACACCCGTTCCACCCGGTCCCAGCGATCACGCTGCTGACCCTGTGCGCCGTGACCTTCTTCGCGGTGTTCCTGGGCTACGGCACCCAGCTGGTGGCGATGATCGGCTTTTACATCGTGGTGTCGCTCTGGTTCCACTTCTGGCGCTACCGCTTCGTGAACCGCGGGGCGCAGTTCACCATGCCCTGGCCGAAACCACGCGGCTATTAAGGACAAGCGGCCCGTCCCGGAAGGGGCGGGCCTTTTCCCATGTCCCCCCTCATTCCCCTTGGCCTCGCCCTTGCCGCCCTCGGCCTTTGGCTTGGCTTCCGCCTGATGCGTGAGGCCTCGGCCCGCTCGCGCGCGCGCGCAAGCTACTTTTCCGCCGCGAAAGCCCTGTTTGACGGTGGCGAGACGCGCGTGCAGCCGACGGGCTTTCCCCGCATGACCGGCCGCCGTGACGGGTTGGCGTTCGACCTGCAGGCAATCCCCGACACACTCACCTTTCGCAAGCTTCCCGCTTTGTGGGTGCTGGTGACGCTGCCCGAACCACTGCCGCTGGACGCCACGCTTGACCTGATGGCGCGCCCCTCGGGGAATGAGCCGTTCAGCAAGTTCACCACCCTGCCCCAGTCGCTGCCGACCCCGCCCGATTTGCCGAAGGAAGTCGCCATCCGCAGCGACGACGCCACCCGCATCCCGCCACAGGACCTGCTGGCCCGCCACGCCGACCTGTTTAGCGACCCTTCGGTAAAGGAGCTTGTCCTTTCGCCAAAGGGCCTGCGCATCGTGATCCTGGCCGAGGAAGCCGACCGGGGCCGCTATCTGATCTTCCGCGAGGCCGAGATGGGCCGCACGCCCCTTTCCCCGACACGGCTTGCACCGCTGCTCGACAGGCTGGCTGCAATCCGCGAGGATGTTCTGGCCCTGAAGGACCCCGCATGAAAGCGCCGCTGAACCCCTATGTCGTCCTCGCCGTTGCCACGGTCCTGCCCGGCGTGGGTCAGGTCCTGAACCGCCAGCCGGTGCGCGGGCTGGTCTTCGTCTGCTTTGCGATCCTCTTGGGCGGCTTTACCCTGAAGACCGCCGCGCCAGATGTATCTTTCGTCGGAAAGATGGCCGGCGGGCTTTTCGTCTGGGCGATGGCGGCCTTCGATGCCTACAAGACCGCCCGCATCCGCCACGCGGTATGGGCGCACTCAAACGCTCCTCGATGACTGCGTCACTCGTCGCTGACGGTCGCGCCTGCGAGGAGAAGTCGAAGACGCACGACGAGCCTAGCGCCAGAGATCCCCAAGCATCGCTTGCAGTGCCGCCAGCGCCTCCGGCCCGTCCTCGCAGGCAGGCCCGATCCGCACGGCCACAGTCGCCGCAAACCCGTAGGCCGCGCGCTTGTCCGGGCGGATCGTCACTTCGAACCCCTTCGGCCCCATCACAACACTTTCGATTGCATCTTCGGCCCCGAATGTCTCGTCACTCGCCTCGAACCAGACCGGCCCCCGGCTGACAGCCTGCCGGAACAGAACATAGCCCTCATCTTCGTCCTCACCTTCGGCGAAGCCGATGAAAAGCTCGCCCTCGTCCTCGACGACCGACCCGTAGGCCGCCTTCACGGTGATGTCGGCCATGCCCCTAGTACCACTTCGCGATCGGCGGCAGGCTCATCAGAACGGCATTGGCGTCGTGGCCGGTCTCCAGCCCGAACTTGGTGCCCCGGTCGTAGACCAGGTTGTATTCGGCGTAGAGGCCTCGGTGCTGCAGTTGGGTCTCGCGGTCGGCCTCGGTCCAGGGGGTCGCAACCCGCCGCTCCGTCACCGGCTGGAAGGCGGGCAGGAAAGCCTCGCCCACGGCGCGGGTAAAGGCGAAATCGCGGTGCCAGTCACCGGTGTTCAGGTCGTCGTAGAAGATCCCGCCGACACCGCGCGCGCGACCCCGGTGGGGGATGAAGAAGTACTCGTCGGCCCAGGCCTTGAACTTCCCGTAGTAGTCCGGGGAATGAGCGTCGCAGGCGCCCTGCATCTCGGCATGGAAATGCGCGGTGTCCTCGGGATATTCGATACAAGGGTTGAGGTCGGACCCGCCGCCGAACCACCAGGCACCAGGGGTCCAGAACATCCGGGTGTTCATGTGGACGGCGGGGGCATGCGGGTTGACCATGTGGGCCACGAGGCTGATGCCGCTGGCCCAGAAGCGCGGGTCAGTGTCCATGCCGGGCACACCCCGCGCGGCCATGGCCCGCTGCGCCTTTTCGCCCAACACGCCATGCACCTCAGACCAGTTGACACCGACCTTCTCGAAGACCTCGCCGCCGCGCATCACGCTCATGATGCCGCCGCCGCCATCCGCGCGAGAGGTGGGGGTCACCTCGAACCGGCCCGGAGTGCCTTTGGCATACTTGTCCTCAAGCCCCTCGAAAGCCCCGACGATCCGGTCGCGCAGGGTCCGGAACCACGCAGCGGCGACGGCGTTGCGACTGTCGATGGGATCGGTCATGCTTTGGTCCTCGAATGTTGACGCCGCATGCCTAGCACCCCGGCGCGCCGCTTTCCACTGTTAGAGGAGAAGGCCATGAAACGGCTGCTTTTACTGACATTTGTCGCGCTGGCGGCCTGTGGCACCCCGCAAGAGCAATGTATCAGCCGCAACACCCGCGACCTGCGCACCGTGGAACGCCTTATCGCAGAATCCGAGGGCAACCTGCAGCGCGGCTATGCCTTTGAGACGGTAACCGTCTATGAGGATTACTGGACCTATTGCGAACGGCCGGCTCCTGCGGAAGGCGAGCCTGCCCCGCCGCCGCGCCTTTGCATGGATGAACGCGCCGTGACCGAGAGCCGCCCAAAGGCCATCGACCTGAATGAAGAGACCCGCAAGCTGGACAGCCTCAGGGCCAAGCGCCAGCAGCTTACCCGCCAGGCCGAAGCCGTGATCGCCCAGTGCAAGGCGCAGTATCCCGAATGATCAGTGCGCCGGCGCGCTGACCACATCCAGCAGCCCGCGCCCGCCGTCCACGGTCAGCACCTGACCGGTAATGAAACCGGACGCGTCGGACGCAAGGAACTGCACCGCCTCAGCCAGTTCCGCCGGTGCCGCGATACGTCCCAGCGGGGTGGCGTCGGTGATCTGGTCGCGGAAGTCGGGGTGTTCCTTCAGCGCTGCCTGCAGGCTGGCGCTCATCACGCTGCCGAAAGCGACCGCGTTGACCCGGATACCGCGCGGTGCCAGCGCCACCGCCAGCGAGCGGGTCATCTGGTCCATCGCAGCCGAGGCCATCGAATAGGCCAGCAGTTCCGGTCGCGTTGCCTGTGAGGCGATGGACGACAGGTTGATGATTGAGCCCAACATCGTTCCCGGCTCCATCTCGGCCCTCTGTCCATGCTGGATCATCCGCTTGGCCGTCATCTGCGAAATCCGCAGTGCGGACAGCACATTATGCCGCCACAGCTCTTCAACCCCGTCAGCCTCGGGGTTCAGGATATCGGACACCAAGGTGCGGCGGTTGGCGTTGACCAGAATATCCACCCGCTCGAAGGCATCGATGGTGGCTGACAACAGGTTGGCAATCGTCAACTTCTCGGTCAGGTCGCCCGAGAACATGCGGACTCCTCCCTCTGCCCGCGCTTCCTCGCCCACCTCGGCCTCAAGCCGGTCCTCGTCCACGTCGGCGAACATCACGTTGGCGCCCTTGTCCAACAGATGCCGCGCGATGGCGAGCCCGATGCCCGAGGCCGCGCCGGTCACGATGGCAGTCTTGCCGGAAACGGAAAAGGACATGGCTAGCCTCTTGTCAGGGTTTGGCCCGCTTGGGCTTGATGGCTTGAAGCACGCGGAAGCCGCCTTCGGTGACCACTTCGCGGACTTCAAGAAAGCTCTCCGACAACACGGCATCGTAAGGCAGATGCCGGTTCGCGACCAACCATAGCTCTCCACTGGGGGCAAGCATCCGACGGGCGGCCCGGATGAATGCGGCACCCAAGGCCGGATCGGCTTCGCGGCCCTTGTGGAAAGGCGGGTTCATTACCACGACGTCCAGCAGCGTCTCTTGCCGCCACGTCGTCGCATCCGCCCAGTAAAACCGGGCGCGGGGGTCGGTGACATTGACCTTTGCGCAATCCAGCGCGTCCGCCTCGGCCTCGACCAGATCCAGTTTCTTGACCCCCGGTCTTTTCAGGATTTCCGCCGCCAGGAACCCCCAGCCGGCCCCCAGATCGGTGACCTTACCCCCCAGCTTCACTGGCAGGGCCGAGGCAAGCAGCACCGATCCCCGGTCCGGCCCATCGGCCGAAAAGATGCCGGGCAGGGTCTGGAACCCGTCCACCTGATGCGGCTTGGCCAGCCAGTCCGACAGGTCGGGACCTGCCTGAAACGACGCCAGCTTGCCATGCGCCTTCGACAGGCTTTCCGACAGATCGACCCGCCCCCGCAGGTCCTTCAGCGCCGTGTCGATCCCGTCGGTCTTCTGGCCGTCGACCGCGATCCAGCCCCCCGGCGCAACCTCGGCCGCCGCCCGTGCGATCAGCCCCCGCGCCGCCTCGCGTGAGCGGGGCAGGCAAACGATGGCGGCGGCATAGGGCGGTTCGGACGTCACCGCATAGCTGGCGGCAAAATGGTCGTGGTCCGGCTTGAAGCCGGTCAGCACCGTCACCCGGTCGCGCGGCAGGTCGGACAGGTCATCGCCGATCCGCGGCCGATAGACCGCGATCCTGCCCTGCGGTGGCAGGTCCAATGCGCCGGTTTCCAGCGCCAATGACAATCTTGCGGAACGCATGGGCGGAGCCTTACGCCCCTGGTCCCCTTATGGCGGCACGACGGGTCATTCCTTTTCCATCGTGCATTGCAGCGGGTGCTGGTGGCGGCGCGCAAAGTCCATCACCTGTGCCACCTTGGTCTCGGCCACCTCGAAGCTGAAGACACCCACGACCGCGAGGCCCTTCTTGTGGACGGTCAGCATGATCTCGAACGCTTGCGCATGGTTCAGTCCAAAGAACCGCTCCAGCACGTGAACGACGAACTCCATCGGAGTGTAATCATCGTTCAGTAGCATCACCTTGTACATCGGCGGACGCTGGGTCTTGGTCTTGGTCTTCGTCAGGATCGAGGTGTCATTCCCCGGGCCATCCGTCTTGTCGGACATGGTCGATGGGCGGACTGACACGGGATGCGGGCTCCGGGAGTGGGATTCGGGGTTGCAACTGACCTGAGAAATATAGCCTCTTTTGCTCCGGCGAAAAGGGGCGGACATGCTGACCACCATCGGCTTCGATGCAGACGACACACTTTGGCAGAACGAGACGTTCTTTCGGCTGACCCAGGACCGCTTCCTGCAGGTGCTGCGCGACCACGCCGATCCGCATGATCTGCGCGCGCGGCTGGAGGCAGCCGAGCGGCGGAATCTCGACTATTACGGCTTTGGCGTGAAGGGTTTCACTCTGTCGATGATCGAGACGGCGGTCGAGGTGACCGAGGGCCGTGTGCCAGCCAGCGTGATCGGCGACCTCGTGGCGATGGGTCGCGACCTTCTGGAACATCCGATGGAGCTTCTTCCCCATGCCCGCGCCACCGTGACCGCATTATCGGGGGAATTCCGCCTGGTCCTGATCACCAAGGGTGACCTTCTGCATCAGGAGCGCAAGTTGGCGCAATCCGGTTTGGGCGATCTGTTCGACGGAATCGAGATCGTGTCGGACAAGACCGAGGCAACCTACCGCACGATCTTTGCGCGGCACGGAACCGGGGCGGACCAGGCACTGATGGTTGGCAACTCGCTGAAATCCGATGTCATCCCGGCCCTGCAGGCAGGAGCCTGGGGTGTCCACGTCCCGCATGAGCACGAATGGGCGTTCGAGGCGGCTGCGGCGCCCTTGGACCATCGCCGCTTCCACGTGCTTCCCGATTTGGGCGAACTGCCCGATCTTGTCCTCCGATTGCAAGATTAGGCCCCACAGATAGGGCCCTTGGCTCGGTATTGCCCAAGATGTGCTATCGTCGGCAAAAATGTGCTGCATTCACGCAACTGCATGAACAAATGCTTGAAAGCCATTGGAATTTTTGGGTTTTCGGCCGCCGACTCCTGTGTTAGCTTTCGGGATGAGGCAGAATAGGCACCGGAAAATCCGGGCCAGCAGGCAAAGGGTGGGCGACGTGGCATCGCTTCTCGGGCGGATCTATCACGCTATTTTCTTGGCATTTGTCGTCGGCACAATCGTGGTGACGTCTCCATTGCAGGCCGCGCCTTTCGCGGCCATCGTCATGGACGGGCGTACCGGCGAAGTGCTGTACGAAAAGAACTCGGACGCGCGGCTGCATCCAGCCTCGCTGACCAAGATGATGACTCTCTACATCACGTTCCAGGAAATCGAGGCGGGCCGCCTGACCCTGGACAGCAAGGTCACCGTGACGAAATATGCGGCCTCGCAACCGCCGTCGCGGCTAGGCCTGAAGCCCGGCCAGAAGATCGCAGTGCGCTACCTGATCCGCGCGGCGGCGATCAAGTCGGCCAATGATGCGGCCTCGGCCCTTGGCGACCATATCGGGGGCGACGCTGCCATCTTTGCCAAGCGGATGACGCGTACCGCGCGCCAGTTGGGGATGCACAACACCACCTTCAAGAACGCCAATGGCCTGACCGCCGAGGGGCACCTTTCGACCGCGCGCGACATGAATATCCTGGGTCGTCACCTGTTCTACGATTTCCCGCAGTACTATCACATCTTCTCGCGCCGGACGGCGGATGCGGGGGTCGCGCAGGTGAACAACACCAACACCCGCTTTTTGGATGCCTATGAAGGCGCGGACGGAATCAAGACCGGCTACACGGTCGCTGCGGGTTTCAACCTCACCGCCTCGGCCCACCGCGGCAAGAAGCACGTCATCGCTACGGTCTTTGGTGGAACTTCGACGGCCAACCGCAATGCCAAGATGAAAGAGCTGATGGATATCGGCTTTGGCAAAGCTCCGAACAACGTCGAGGAACAGCCTCCGGTAGCGGCTGCCGTAGAAGATGCGCTGATGGCATCGCTGGAGACGGGCATCGACGAAATCGATGCCGAGGGGGGCGCAGGCAAGATCGTCCGCGTGTCCGGCGAGGTGAAGACGTCGCCACGTCCAAGGGCGCGGCCTTCCATCCCGGCGGTGCCGGACGAGATCGTCGTCGCGATGAACGCCAGCATCGAGAACGCGCTGGCGGAAGCGACGGCCGAACCTGCGCCTGAGGGAACGCTGGAGTTCCAGGCCGAGACGATGGGACAGGGCGCGCTGCCTGCGGAGCCTGAAATGGCCCTCGCCGCAGCCGTGGCGCCGGAGGCCGCGGTGGATACGCTTGGAACTGAAGCTGCCCAGCCGGAGGTCGCCCTTGCCGCTGTCGAACCCGCCCCGGTTGTTCCTACCGATCCGGGTACTTTGGATGCTCAGGCCGCGGCCCTGGAAGCCGGGGTTCCTCCGGTCGAGACCGCACTGGCCGCCCTTGTCGAGCCCAAAGCTCTGCCTGCCGTCGAAACTGACCCGGCCCTTGCGGCGTCGAAGCCGAAAGCGAGACCTGAAGGCACCTCAGACACCGTGGTTGCGCTGGCGGTAGCGGAAACCGAGGCTGAGACCGCCTCGCCGGCGGAAGACGTCGTGTTGGCCGAGGCTGCACCCGAGCCTGAACTGGTCATCACCGATCCGGGAACCGAGGTCGCCATGGTCAATCCTGCTGTGACTGTGCTGGGCGAGGTGACCGAGGTCGAAGAGGTCGTCGGTGCCGCCCACCTTTCCCCGCCGGATATCGAACTGGCCGCAGCAACGGTTCCTGCACCCCTTCCAAAACGCCAGGCCCCGATCTTCGACGCGGTTGCAGTTGAAAAAGCCCCTGCGGAGGAAAGCCAGGAGGTCGTGGTCGTCATGTCCACTTCGGGCGGGCGGCACTTCGGGGTGAACGTCGGAGAATACTCCTCGCGCTACGAGGCAGAGAAGGCACTGCTCAAGACCGCCTTGGCCGAGAGTGCGACTTTGAACGACGGGTTGCGCAAGACCTCGCAGTCGGGCGGGGCCTGGCGGGCCAGCTTCATGGGGTTGACCGAAGAACAGGCCGAGCTTGCATGTCGCCGACTTTCGGCCCGTGCGATCCCCTGTGAAACCGTGGGAGGCTGATATGGTCGCCCTGGTCTTCCCAGCGCTGCCGACGGTCACCCTGCCGGTGACAGGTCGCGCCGAACGTTTCCCGGTGCGCCGCATCTTCTGCGTCGGCCGGAACTATGCCGAGCATGCCCGCGAGATGGGGGCCGATGACAAGGAGCCGCCGTTCTTCTTCACGAAGCCCGCCGACGCGGTGGTCGAGTCGGGCAGCCGCATCCCCTACCCTTCGGCCACGACGAACCTCCATCACGAGGGCGAGTTGGTCTTGGCGATCGGCAAGGGCGGGGCGATGGTCTCGGAGGAAGGCGCGGAAGCGATGATCTGGGGGCACGCGGCGGGCAACGATCTGACCCGGCGCGACCTGCAGGCCGAGGCAAAGGCGTCGCGGCGGCCCTGGGATATGGCCAAGGGGTTCGACAAGTCGGCGGTTGTGGGGGCCGTCCGGCCGGGAGCTCTCCCCGACGCGCGTCTGCGATGCCTGGTGAACGGGGCGGTGCGGCAGGAGGCGGCGCTGTCCGACATGGTCTGGTCGCCGGCTGCGATCATCGCGGCTCTGTCTCAGATGGTCAGCCTGTCGCCGGGGGACCTGATTTTCACCGGCACTCCGGCGGGGGTGGGGCCGCTGAATCGCGGGGATACCTGCAAGGTCGAGATCGACGGGTTGCAGTCGGCAAGCGTGACGATCGCCTGACCTGTCCACGGTGGACAAAAATCAAATAGCCATCAGTTTCAAGGACTTGAGGGTTTCCGTTTACCTGATCTTAACGTTTGTCATCAGGGCTTGGGCTTGTCGTCCCACTCCTTGGTCAGGATGCGGTTCGCATCGCCTTCCGGATCGTCAAACTGCTTGGTGCGCATGGCCCAGAAGAAGGCGGCAAGGCCGATCCCGCCGAGAAGCAGCGATACCGGGATCAGGATCGCCAGGATTTCCATCTACTTCAGCCGCATCGCGTTCAGCGAAACCGTGATCGACGACAGCGACATCGCCAGCGCGGCGGCAAGCGGAGTTGCCAGACCGACCAGCGCCAAGGGCACGGCGACGATGTTGTAGCCACCCGAGATCAGGAAGTTCTCGATCATCCGGCGGGTCGCCTGCCGGCTGATCCGCACCGCGTCGGCGATGGGGGCGATGTCCTGTCCCAAAAGCACGATGTCAGAGGCGACGCGTGCGGCATCCAGCGCAGAGGCGGGCGAGATCGAGACGTGGGCCGCGGCCAAGGCTGCCGTGTCGTTCAGCCCGTCGCCGACCATGAGGACCTTGCGGCCCTGCGCGGACAGTTCGGCCACCCGTGCGGCCTTCTCGGTCGGCAGAACGCCCGCCTGCCAGTTGGTGATGCCCAGCCGGTCGGCCAGATCGCGGACCGGGGCTGGGGCATCGCCGGACAGAAGCTCGACCTGCATCCCGGCAGCTTTCAGCGCCCGAACAGCGGTTTCCGCGCCGGGGCGCAGGCGGTCGGTGAACTGGAAGGCATGGGTCGCACTGTCCAGCGAGAGGTAGGTGGCCGTTGCCGCAACGGGATCAGCCCCGCACCAGTCGGCCCGGCCAAGCCGGACGCGGTTGCCGTGGAACTGGCCTTCGATGCCCTGACCCGGCACCTCGCGGATGTCGGTTACCTGCGCGGCGGCGATGCCTGCGGATTTTGCGCCTTCGGCCAAGGCGCGGGCCAGCGGGTGGGAGGAACCGGCAGCAAGGGCTGCGGCAACCGCGACGGCGTGCTGCGGCTGGTCCGTCAGACCCACGGGATGCGGCATCCCCAAGGTGAGAGTGCCGGTCTTGTCGAAGACGACGGTATCGACCTCGGCCAGACGTTCCAGCGCGGTGCCGTGCTTGATCAGCAGACCCTTGCGGAAGAGGCGACCGGAGGCAGAGGTGATGACCGCCGGGACAGCCAGACCCAAAGCACAGGGGCAGGTGATGATCAGGACGGCGGCAGAGATGTTGATCGCATAACGAAGGTCGCCCCCGGTGGCCCACATCCAGTAGCCGAAGGCACTGAACGACAGGATATGAACCAAGGGCGAGTAAAGCCTGGCCGCGCGGTCGGCGAGGCTGGTGTAGCGGGTCTTCGCGCCCTCGGCGACGGCGACGAGGTCGGCCATGCGGTGGAGGCTCGAGTCCTTACCTGCCGCCGTCACCTGCACGGTCAGGGGGCCGGTCAGGTTGACCTCGCCTGCGCTGACCACGGTGCCCTGCCCCGCCTGCACCGGCAGGCTTTCGCCGGTCAGAAGGCTGCGGTCGAGTTCCGATGCGCCATGCAGGACGATGCCGTCGACCGGCATCCGCGCGCCGGGGCGGACGAGGACGGTATCGCCGGGGTGGATGTCGGCGATAGGGGTTTCGATTTCCGCTCCGTCGAGGAGAAG
>JANOCQ010000227.1:0-22841 GCA_031412255.1 Paracoccaceae bacterium
ACCTCGTCGATGCCAAGATCGCGGGCGATGGCGTTGGCCGTCCGGGCGTTGTCGCCCGAGATCATCGCCAGCTTCAGACCCATCGCCTTCATCGCGGCAATCACGGCAGGGGTCGTGGGTTTCACCGTGTCGGCCACCGCCAGAAGGGCCACCAACTTGCCATCCCGCGCAGCGTACATCGGACTTTCGCCCCGGTCGGCCAGCCGCTCGGCCTCGGACAGGAAGGCGGCAATGTCGATGCCGCGCCTGGCCATTTCACGTGCCGAACCCAGCGCGATTTCCACCCCACCTACGCGGGCCGAAACGCCGTGGCCAGGCTTCGCCAGGAACGCCTCGACCTTGGGCAGAGTCAGTCCGCTTGCCGCCGCGACGATGGCACGGGCGACGGGATGCTCGGACTGCGCCTCGACTGCGGCCAGCACGGGCAACAGGGCCTCCTTGGTCTCACCGGCCGCGGGCTGGAAGCTGGTCAACACCGGCTTGCCCTCGGTCAGGGTGCCTGTCTTGTCGAAGGCGACGATCTGCACGCCTTGCAGGGCCTGCAACGCCTCACCCTTGCGGAACAACACCCCAAGTTCCGCCCCACGCCCTGTGCCGACCAGAATGGACACCGGGGTGGCAAGACCCATCGCACAGGGGCACGCGATGGTCAGGACCGCGACGGCATTGACCAGCGCCATGGGAAGCGAGGGTGCAGGGCCGAAGACCAGCCAGACCAGGAAGGTGGCGACGGCCAGCCCCATCACCGCAGGCACGAACCACAACGTCACCTTGTCGACCAGCGCCTGGATCGGCAGCTTGCCGCCCTGTGCGGCCTCGACCATGCGGATGATGCGCGACAGCATGGTGTCTGCACCGACCGACACGGCCTCCATCACCAGGGCCCCGGTCTGGTTCACCGTGCCACCGATAACCCGGTCGCCCGCGTGCTTTTCCACCGGCAAAGGCTCACCCGTGACCATCGACTCGTCGATCCAGCTGGCACCCTCAGCCACGCGGCCGTCGACGGGCACGCGTTCACCGGGGCGCAGTTCAAGCAGGTCGCCCGGCCGGACCTCGGCAACCGGGACATCCCGCACCTGACCGTCACGCCGCAGATGCGCGACAGACGGCTGAAGGCCCACGAGCCGCTCGATGGCTTTGGACGACCGGCCCTTGGCTCGCGCCTCCAGCAGGCGACCCAGAAGGATCAGTGTCACAATCACCGCCGCGGCTTCGAAGTAGACGACCACCGAGCCGGGCGGAAGCAGGCCCGGCAGAAAGGTCGCCAGGGTCGAATAGGCCCAGGCCGCGCCCGAGCCGATAGCGACCAGCGACGACATGTCGGGCGCAGCCTTCAAAAGCGCCGGGATGCCCTTGACAAAGAATCGCCGACCCGGACCTGCCAGCACAAGCGTCGTCAGAAGGAACTGGATCAGCCAGCTTGCGCCCTGCCCGATGGTCCCCAGGATGAAATGGTGAAAAGCCGGGACCAGATGCGCACCCATCTCCAGCACGAAGACCGGCAAGGTCAGCACAGCAGAAAGGATCAGGTCGCGGCTTAGCCCTTCGGCCTCACGTTCGCGGCGTTCGGTCGGGGACTCTCTATCCGAAGCGGAAGCGACATGCGCCTCATACCCGACGGCCTTGACCGCCTGGATCAGTGCCACAGCATCCACCGCCCCTTCGACGCGCGCGCTTTCCGTCGCGAGGTTCACATTGGCAAGCGTCACCCCCGGCACTGCTTTCAGCGCACGTTCCACTCTGGCAACGCACGAAGCGCAGGTCATGCCTTCGATGCTCAGTTCCTGGGAACTGGCGGGGACTTCATAGCCGGCCTTCTCGACCGCGGCGATCAGCGCCTCGGGCGGGGCGATGCCGCGGATTTCTGCCGTCTCGGTCGCGAGGTTCACCGCAGCGAAGCTGACGCCAGGCACAGCTTTGAGGGCCCGTTCGACACGCCCCACGCAGGAGGCGCAGGTCATGCCGGTGACGGGCAGAGCAATTGTGGTTTCGACAAGTGGGGCGGTCATGGTCCGTCCTCCCTTTGTGATCTGGACCTACCCCATATGGACCTTCCCATCATGGTAAGGTCAAGGGCCCGTCGGCATTTTTCTGCGCGCCCGAAAGGCCCCGTCGAGCCATGACGTTTTTAACGTTAACAAACCCCAAACGCCCACGACCAACCCATTGATATTACTTGATGCGCCCAGCTTGACCACCGTGGGCACGTTCTTTCTCCAGAGACCGGCCTTGACACTCAAGCGTGCGAAAGGGAACCCAGATAGCCATTGACTCCGCCTTCCCGGCTTCGTCCAATCAGGGTCAGGAAGCGGCACGGACCGACTCCTCGATGAAAAAAGTCCAGGGAGATGGATGATGTATCTGAAGCATGGATTTGGTCGTGCGGCAGCGATTGCCGCCTTGATGATCGGCACCGCGCCGTTTGCTCTGATGGCCGAGACACCTGCTGACACGCTGGTCGTTGCGGATGCCATCGACGATATCGTCTCGATCGACCCGCACGAGGCTTTCGAATTTTCGGGCGTCGATCTGAACAACAACGTCTACGACACCCTGGTCGAACTTGACCCCGCCAAGCCAGGAGAACTTGTGCCCGGTCTTGCCGAAAGCTGGGCAGTGGCCGACGACGGCATGACCTATACCTTCAAGATCAAGTCGGGCATCACCTTCAGCAGTGGCAATCCCCTTACTGCCGAAGATGCAGCCGGCAGCCTGCGCCGCGTCGTCAAGCTGAACAAGACCCCGGCCTTTATCCTTACCCAGTTCGGCCTGACGCCGGAAAACGTTGATCAGATGATCACCTTCGAGGGCGACACCGTCACCCTGAAGACCGACAAGTCCTACGCGCCCTCCTTTGTCTACAACTGCCTGACGGCGGGGGTCGCGAACATCGTCGACATGAAGACGGTCATGGCCAACGAGGCCGACGGCGACCTGGGCAACGCCTGGCTGAAGGCCAACAGCGCCGGAACCGGGGCCTACGTTCTCAAGTCGTTCAAACCGAACGAAGGCTATGTGCTGGAGGCCCGCACGGGCCACTGGCGCGGCGACGCGAAGATCAAGACGGTCTTCATGCAGCACATCCCCGAGGGTGCCACCCAGCGCCTGCTGCTGGAAAAGGGCGACATCGACATCGCCCGCGAGATGACTCCGACCGACATCGAGGGAATCTCGGGCAATGCCGACCTCAAGGTGCAAAGTGATGTTGGCGGCCAAGTATACTATCTGGCGCTGAATCAGAAGAAGGAAGAACTGGCGAACCCCAAGGTCCAGGAGGCCATGCGTTGGGCTATCGACTACACCGGCATGCAGGAAAGCATCCTGAAAGGCCAGTGGGTCGTCCACCAGAACTTCCTGCCCAAGGGTTTTCTTGGCGCGTTGGACGAGAACCCCTATGGCCTGGATATCGAGAAGGCCAAGGCGCTGATGGCGGAATCCGGGCTGACGCTGCCCATCGAGATCGGCTTCACCGTCCGCAACAATCAAGAGCGCCTGGACATCGCCACCTCGATCCAGAACACCTTTGCGCAGGCCGGGATCAACCTGGTGATGGACGTCGGCGACGGTGCACAAGGCCTGGAGACCTACCGCGGTCGCAAGCATGACATCACCCTGCAGACCTGGGGGCCGGACTATCCCGATCCGCACACCAACGCCTCTACCTTCGCGATGAACCCCGACAACAGCGACGCAGCCAACGCCACAGGCTACCTCGCCTGGCGGACCGCATGGGATCCGGGTGCCGAGCTGAACGCTGCAACGGCCGCTGCCGTCGAAGAGAAGGACGCCGCCAAGAGGGAAGAAATGTATGCCGACATTCAGCGCAAGGTGCGCGACAACTCGGCCTTCATCCTCATGTTCCAGCAAGCCCGGCAGGATGCGATGCGCGCCAACGTGACCGGCTTCTACGCTGGCGGCGCGACGGATTCGGCCAGTTACTGGACGATCACGAAGTAAGTGATCTGGGCTGCCCTCCCGTCGGGACGGCAGCCCGTTTCCCGCAATGTCCGATATATCTTCCTCCGATGACGAAAACCGACTGCTTCGCCTTGCGCAGCAGATCGGCCTTGGCATTCTGACGCTTGCGATCACGCTTCTGGGCCTGCTTCTGGTGACGTTCATCATTGGCCGTGTGGTGCCGATCGACCCGGTCCTGTCAATCGTTGGTGAACGGGCTACCGAAGCGCAGATGCAGGCCGTCCGCGATAGGCTGGGTCTTGATCTGCCGATGTGGCAGCAGTTCTGGATCTATGTCCGCGATGCCGTGCAGGGCGATCTTGGCACTTCGATCCGCACCGGCGAAAACGTCTCGACCGAGATCGCACGCTATTTCCCCGCGACGCTTGAGCTTGCGACCCTGGGCACCATCTTCGGCACCCTGGTGGGCGTCCCCGCCGGTGTGCTGGCGGCCACCCGTCCTGGCAGCATCGCCGACCAGATCGTCCGCGTCGTCGGCCTGATGGGCTATTCGATGCCGGTCTTCTGGCTGGGCTTGATCGGGCTGCTGGTGTTCTACGGCCAGCTTGACTGGGTCGCAGGCCCCGGACGACTGGACCCCACCTACGACATGATGATGGAGTTCACGCTGACCCCCTACACCGGGATGATCCTGGTCGACAGTGCGCTCAATGGTGCCTGGGACGTCTTCGCCAACGCGATCAGCCACATCATCCTGCCCGCCGGGCTTCTGGGCTACGTCTCGATGGCCTACATAAGCAGGATGACCCGCAGCTTCATGATGAACGAGCTGGGCCAGGAATACATCACCACCGCCCGCGTGAAGGGCATGCCGGAATGGCGGGTGATCTGGGTTCATGCGATGAAGAACGTGATGGTTCCGCTGATCACCGTGATTGCCCTTTCCTATGCCTACCTCCTGGAAGGCTCGGTCCTGACCGAGACGATCTTCGCATGGCCGGGGCTGGGCAGCTACATCACCGATGCGCTTTTTGCCGCCGACATGCCTGCTGTTCTGGGTGGCACGGTGGTCGTTGGCGTCGTCTTTGTCACGTTGAACATGGTGTCGGACATCATCTACCGCCTGGTCGATCCGAGGGCCCGGACATGACGACGCTCCGCGCTTGGCTGCAGGATCCCAGCCCGGCCTCCCGCCGCCAAGCGCGTCTGGGACAGCTCTGGCTTGCCTGGCTGCGCATCCAGCGCAACCGGCTGGCGATGGCGGGGTTGATCATCGTCAGCATCCTGCTTCTGGTCGCGGCCTTCGCGCCCTGGATTGCGCCGCACGATCCCTACGTCCAAGATCTGGGCAACCGTCTCAAGCCCCCCGGCACTCCCGGACATTGGCTTGGCACCGACGACTTCGGACGTGATATCCTGTCCCGGATCATACACGGGTCGCGGATCACTCTGTACATCATCGCCCTTGTCGCCGTCACTGCGCCCGTCCTTGGCCTGCTGATCGGGACAGTCGCCGGCTACTTCGGCGGTTGGGCCGACGCGGTCCTGATGCGCGTGACGGACATCTTCCTTGCCTTTCCCCGCCTGATCCTTGCCCTGGCCCTTGTCGCGGTGCTTGGCCCCGGAATCGAGAACGCAGTTCTGGCTATTGCCCTGACAGCCTGGCCCCCCTACGCCCGCGTGGCCAGAGCCGAAACGCTGACGATCCGTTCCTCAGACTATATCGCCGCCGTCCGCCTGCAAGGTGCCGGCGCGCCACGCATCATCCTGGGCCACGTCGTCCCGATGTGCCTGCCGTCGGTGATCATCCGGGTCACGCTGGACATGGCTGGCGTGATCCTGATCGCCGCAGGCCTTGGCTTTCTGGGATTGGGCGTCCAGCCACCGCAGCCGGAATGGGGGCTGATGATCTCGTCGGGCCGCAAGTTCCTGTTCGAACAATGGTGGGTCGCCACCATGCCGGGCCTTGCGATCTTCATCGTGTCGCTGGGCTTCAACCTCCTGGGGGATGGCCTGCGTGACGTCCTCGACCCGAAAAGCGCACCCAAATGACTCTCCTTGATGTCAAGAACCTGCGGGTGACATTCGATACCGAGACCGGCCCGGTCGAGGCGGTACGGGGTGTGTCCTTCTCGCTCGGCCGCGAGCGGCTGGGGATCGTCGGCGAGTCTGGCTCGGGCAAGACGATGACCGGCCGAGCCGTGCTGCGCCTGATCCGTCCACCGGGACGCATCCAGGCCGACCGGATGGTTTTTGACGGGCAGGACCTGATGGGGGCATCGGAACGCGAGATGCGCGCGCTTCGGGGCAAGCGCATCGGAATGGTGATGCAGGACCCGAAATACAGCCTCAATCCGGTGATGACCGTGGGCGACCAGTTGACCGAGGGTCTGCGACGTCGCGATGGTCTTGGCCGCCGGGACGCCGAGGCGAAGGCGCTTGCCGCCCTTGACGCAGTCCAGATCCGCGATCCCCAGCGCGTGATGGATGCCTACCCGCACGAACTGTCCGGGGGCATGGGCCAGCGGGTAATGATCGCGATGATGCTGATCCCCGAGCCGGATCTGCTGATCGCCGACGAGCCCACCAGTGCGCTGGACGTGACCGTTCAGGCCGAGGTGTTGTCGATTCTCGACAACCTGGTGCGCGACCGGGGGATGGGATTGATCTTCATCAGCCACGACCTGCGCCTGGTCGCGCGGTTCTGCGACCGGGTTCTGGTGATGTACAAGGGCAAGGTGGTCGAGGAGCTTCTTGCCAGCAACCTTCTGGGCGCGCAGCATCCCTATACAAAGGGCCTGCTGAACTGCCTGCCCCGCATCGGGGGGCCGCGCGGTCCCTTGCCGGGCCTGGACCGGACCGGGGCCTGGGCTGAATGACGGGGCTGACGTACCACCGGCGGCGCTTGCGGAAGCTCCGGACAAGGGCCTTCAAAGGCATCATCATGGTTTCAGAGGGATCTGTCCGAAACCAAACAAAGGGCGTGCCATGCCTTTAATCGAGATCGAGAATCTTACAGTCACCTTCCGCGCCCAAGGCCGGGTCGTTCGTGCGGTTGAAGACGTAACCTTTGCCGTCGAGAAGGGCGAAAGTTTCGGCCTGGTCGGCGAAAGCGGCTCTGGCAAGTCCACGATACTGCGCGCGATCTGCGGCATGGCGCCGGTCACCGGTGGCACGATTCGCATCGACGGCAAGGCGCTGCCCACA
Organism: Paracoccaceae bacterium; assembly: GCA_031412255.1. GTDB lineage: Bacteria > Pseudomonadota > Alphaproteobacteria > Rhodobacterales > Rhodobacteraceae > Tabrizicola. The sequence goes on from JANOCQ010000227.1 coordinate 7,129, forward strand.
CCGCGCGGGTCGGGCTTCGCGACCACGGTGCAGATGGTCTTCCAGGACCCCTATGCCAGTCTCCACCCCCGCCACACCATCGACCGCACGCTGTCCGAGCCGCTTGCCATCCACGGCATTGCTGGCAGTGACAGCCGCGTGGTAAAAGCCCTGACCGACGTCGGACTGCCTGCCTCTTTCCGCTTTCGCTATCCCCACCAGCTTTCCGGCGGTCAGCGCCAGCGCGTCGCCATCGCGCGCGCCTTGATGCTGGAGCCGTCAATTCTTCTTCTCGACGAACCCACCAGCGCGCTGGATGCCTCTGTCCAGGCCGAGGTGCTGAACCTGCTCTCGCGTCTGCGCGACGACCGTGGACTGACGTTCCTGATGGTCAGCCACGACCTTGCCGTGATCGACCACATGTGTGACCGGATCCTGGTCATGCAGCACGGCCGTGCAGTGGAACAGATGACCCGCGAAATCCTGGCAGAGGCCAAGATGACCACCCCCTACGCCCGCAGCCTTTTCGAGGCGAGCGCCGACCGCATGCTGGTGACAAGCACCTGAAGCATTGGCATCGGCGGCTTCACCGAAAGCGTTCAGAACCGCTTGCCGGCCGGCTTTGTCTTCTTGTTTCCACGGGGACCGGACTGGACGGGAGTGTTGCTTCGGTTTTCCTCGGCAAGCTTTCGCCAGCGTTCAAGGCGCACAGGATCAAGCTTGCCGGCTGCAACGGCCGCCTGGACCGCACATCCCGGTTCATGGGCATGAGTGCAGTCCCTGAACCGGCAGTCGGGCGCAAGCTCGGTGATTTCCGAGAAGAGGCGATCCAGTCCGGCGGACAGGTCGCTCGCATGCAGTGTGCGGATACCGGGCGTGTCGATTGCCCAGCCGCCACCGGCAATGCGGTGCAAGGAACGGGATGTGGTGGTGTGACGGCCCTTTGAGTCTGCCTCGCGTATGCTTCCGGTCTGCTGTGCCTGGTCCGGCGACTTTGCGGAGAGGGTGTTCAGAAGCGACGACTTTCCAACGCCGGAGGAGCCGACAAGCGCGACAGTCTGACCGGGAGCGCACCAGGGTGCCAGAAGCACGGACGCTTCTGGCGCCGTGGCATTCAGTACCACAACCTCCAGTCCGCGCTGCAACCCTGCCACCTGGTCTCGCCACGGCTTGGGGTCTGCCACCTGGTCAGCCTTGGTCAGGACAATGACCGGCGTTGTCCCCGCTTCATTGGCCAGAGCCAGATAGCGTTCTAGACGTGCAACATTCACGTCGTCGTTGCAGGACGAGACGATGAACAATGTATCCACGTTGGAAGCGATCAATTGCGGATCCCGCCCGCCCTCGGTGCGCCGTTGAAGGGTGGTCTTGCGGGCCAGACGGCGCAGGGGAACCCGGGTTTCAGGGTCCACCAGAACCCAGTCTCCGACTGCGTAGTCAGCTGTGTTGCACTGACTGGGAAGGGTCAGCTTCACAGAGCCCGACGTGGATTGCGCTGTCATTCTGGCGCGATGGACAGTGGCGACGCGCATTGGAGTGAGGTCGACTTCGCCAGGGTCCACCTGGTCGTCGAAGAACGCTGACCATCCGAGGGCCGCCAGCGACAACTGTTCCTGATCTGATGCTTCGGTCACAGAAGACTGAATGGGCGCGATGGCCTGGCAATGCAAGGCTTGCGTTCCAAGGACTGGGCGCACTGCGCAAACCTTGGCCATAGACTGCGGTGGCAGCCCTGGTGACGTGGAGTGACGTCACAACCAGCCCGTCTCCGCGGAGCGGGAGTGCTCCTCGGCCAGGGCCTTTGACAGTGCATTTGCGAAAACTCGGGCATCAGTGGGAGGGAGGCGAATTGGAACCCCTTCCTACCGGCCTTCCGGATGTCGATGGCCGCCCGCATCCCAAAAGAGCGGCCCTCGGGCCGCCGTGCGGGCTAACCGGCCAGGACGTCCGCGAGAAGGGGGTTCGGAAATCGGCGTTGTCGGGTGATGGCGAAGAAGGTTTCGGCAATATTGTCCAGCCGACTGGCTTCCACCAGGATGCCGGACAGAAGCTCGTCCCGCACCACGATTGCCGGAATGACGGCTAGGCCCGCATCTGCCCGCGCCAGCAGTCGGATCATCGCCATATCGTCGACTTCGGCGGCATAGTTCGGGGTCACCTGCAGTCGCGCGGTCATGGCCTCGAAGGCGGCGCGGAGGCCGGTTTCGCGCGTCGGCACGATCAGCGGCTGGGTCGCCAGCAAATCGCGGAGGCCGGAGGGCGCAGCGCCGACGCGGGCACGGGTGCCGATAAGGCTTACTGGCTGTTCATCCAGCCGGTGAACAAGCCAGTGACTGGAGGCGTCCCGCACAGGCGCGAAATTGGTCAGGATCACATCCAGAGCCAACCCTTCGAGATCACGCAGAAGTTCCTCTTGCGATCCCGAACGGAGCACCACCTCGACATCGCCCCGCCCGATCAGCGGTCGCAGGAACTGCATCTGGAAGTTGCGCGAAAGGGTCGCGAGAGCGCCGACCCGAAGGGAGAGGCGCGTCCGGCCGGTCTCCCGCAGAGTGGCCGTGAGGTCGTCTGCGGTCCTGAAAATCGCGTCGGCATGGTCGAGCGCGATGCGACCGGCCTCGGTCAAGACCAGTCCCCTGCCGCGTCTTTCGAACAGGTCCTGGCCCAGAGAGATCTCCAATGTCTTGATCTGACTTGATAGCGCCGATTGCGACAGGTTCAGGGTCCGTGCAGCTTTGGTGAGGGTGCCGTCACTGGCAACCGCCCGGAACAGACGCAGGTGGTGCAGGTTGAGCTGAGCCATTCTTTCACCAAAACGAACGTTTATGCGGATTATATGTATTTTTCTGCAATTCACGCAACCGCTACATCGCATGGCAGAACCTGGTATCGGAGCCCGCCATGACCCTGCTTCCGCTTATTGCCTTCGCACCGCTTGTCCTCTTGGCCGCGGCCGCCGCCGTCTTGACGAAACCCGGCCGACGGCCCGGTCGCCTGCCGATCCTTGCCGAGGCAGCAGCGCTTGCGGCCCTGGCACTGGGGTTCGCCGGCCTGATCCAACTCTGGGTGACCGAACCGCAGGTGCTGACGCTTGGCGGGCTGGCTCTGGTTCGTCTGGATCCGATCAGCGTGACGCTTGCGCTTCTGGTGGCCTTCGTCGGTTGGGTCGTCATCCGCTACTCGCGCCGTTATCTGGATGGGGAAGCCCGGGAGGGTCGGTTCCACGGCCTGACCCTGGCCGCAGTGGCTTTGGTGATGCTGCTGGTCCAGGCGGCAAGCTTGCCGGTCCTTGTCCTAGCCTTCGGGGCGACCGGGCTGATCCTGCGGCAGCTGCTGCTATTTTATCCCGACCGGCCGCAAGCACAGCGCGCTGCGGCGAAGTTCATCCGGGTCTGGGGCGCTGGCGACGTGGCGCTGATCTTGTCGTCAGTCCTGCTTTGGCACAGCCTTGGCAGCGTCGACATCGCGGCTCTGAACTCAGCCCAGGTGGTGCCCACCCTGGCGCAGCTCGCGGTCGCGCTTCTGGTCCTGGCCGCTGCGTTGAAGACCGCCGCTTTCCCGCTGCACGGCTGGCTGACCGAGGTGATGGAGGCCCCGACCCCGGTGTCGGCGCTTTTGCATGCGGGCATCATCAACTCGGGAGGTGTGCTTCTGATCACGCTGTCCGGCCTGGTGCAGCACAGCGCAGGTGCGATGGCGGCGCTGGTGGTGATTGGCGGTTTCACGGCGCTTTTCGGCGCACTGGTCATGTTGACACAAAGCGCGGTCAAGACGGCGCTGGCCTGGTCCACGGTGGCGCAGATGGGCTTCATGCTGCTGCAATGCGGGTTGGGCCTCTGGGCGCTGGCACTGCTGCACATCGTCGCCCACTCGCTGTACAAGGCCCATGCCTTCCTGTCTTCGGGCGGTGCGGTCAAGGCGGTGAACGCGGTCCGCAAGCCAGGTCCCGTCGCGGCGCCCGGCCTGGGGGCGGTGGGACGTTCCTTCGGGCTCGCGCTGGTTCTGTATGTCGCGGTGGCAGCGGGGTTCACCGCGCTTCTGGGGGAAAAATCGCCGCAGGCGCTGGCGCTTGGCACGATGCTGATCTTCGGGGTGTCCTACTTGATCGCGCAGGGCCTAGCCGACGCCGCGCCCGGCGCGCTGACCCGGCGCACGGTCGCCGCCTCGCTGGGAGCGGCGCTTGCCTACTTCACCTTCCAGGTCTTGGCCCAGGCCATCTGGGGTCCATCGCTGCCCCCGGCCCCTGTGGCCGGGCCATTGGAATGGGCGCTGATCGTGCTTGCGGTCCTGTCCTTCGGCCTTGTTGCCTTTGCCCAGGCTCTTTTCCCGCTTTGGGCACACCACCCTTCGACCGCCGGACTGCGGGTGCATCTGGCAAACGGCCTTTACCTCAACGCGCTTCTGGACCGCCTGATCGGCGGCTTCCGGACGTCCCCGAAATCCTGATCCCGCCATACTGACCCCTGACCGATGGAGAGTCTGATGTTTTTGAAGCACCCGCAGATCGCCTCGTTGCCTGCCGCAGACCTTCTACGCGCAGCCGAGGCAGCCGCCCGCGCCGTGCCGCCCGCGTTCCCGCTGGATGCGACCGTGGCCGTGAATCCCTTTCTTGGCCAGACGCATGAGGATCTCGCACAAGCCTCGGCCCGGCTGGCACGGGTGTCGGGGATCAGCCTGACCCAGCCCCGGACTGACCTTGCCGCGAAAGTCGTCGCCGGGGCGATCACTGACGAAGACCTGGCCGATGCGCTGATCGCCTCGGCCTCGCCGGTCAAACCCGTTGACCTTGCCACGCTTAAGGCCCGGATGCACAAGCCCGCGCCCGTCCCGATGGCGTTCCCCACCGTGGCCGAGCTGGCCGCCAAGACCAGCGGCACCGACTGGCCCGCCGTGATCGACCGCAGCTTCGGGCTTTGGGCTGCGGGCTTCTTCGACCGGGGCCAGGCGCTTTGGACACCCCGGTCGGGCCATGGCGCCTTTGCTGCCTGGCGCGAATGGGCGACGCATGATCTGACGCCCGAGATTGCCGGTCTGACCGGGTTCTGTGCCCATGTGGCCGAGGCCCCCGATACGGCCGAGCGCGCGATCCTCCGCGCTGCCGACCGGCTGGGCCTGACGGACACCGGCGCCGAGACCGCGTTCCACCGCCTGCTGATCGACCTGGGCGGCTGGCCGATGCATGCCCGCTGGCTGCTGTGGCAGGCCGAGTTGCAGGGGGGGACCGACGCCACGCTGACCGACCTTCTGGCGATCCGTCTGGTCTGGGAAGAGGCGCTTCTTGCCCATTGCCCGGCGGTTCACGACAGCTGGACGGCGACGGTCGCCGCGCATGCTGCCCCCGTGCGCGCCACCCCCGATCAGGCGCTGGACGCCATCCTGCAGGACGCCGCCGAGCGCGCCCATCAGCGCGGGCTTGCAGATTTGCTGTCCGGTCCTGTCACGCTCACGGGACGACCGGCGCTGCAGGCCGCTTTCTGCATCGACGTCCGCTCGGAGGTCCTGCGCCGCGCGCTTGAGCGTCAGGGCGACCAGATCGCGACCCTTGGCTTCGCCGGCTTCTTCGGCCTGCCCGTCGCCCACCGGCCCGAGGGGACGGATGAGTTGCAGGCCCATCTTCCCGCCCTTCTGAACTCGGCGATGATCTCGACCAGCCACGGCGACGCCGCGATGGAAACCGCGACCCGGATCACTGCCCGCGCGAGGCGGGCCTGGGGCCGGTTCCGGCAGGCGGCGGTCTCGTCCTTTGCCTTTGTCGAGGCGGCGGGCCCGGCCTATGGCGGCAAACTGGTCATGGATGCGCTTGGCTTGGGGGGAAAGGGTCTGTTGCCGGGCCCCCTGCCGCAGATCGAAGGTGGGCTGACGGCAGAGGCCAAGGCGCAAACCGCCGCAGCCGTCCTGCGGGCGATGAGCCTCACCGAGGGCCATGCGCGTCTGGTGCTGCTGGTCGGCCACGGCGCGCAGGTGACCAACAACCCGCACGAAAGTGCATATCACTGCGGTGCCTGCTGTGGTCAGACGGGCGAGGTTTCCTCGCGCCTTCTTGCCGCGCTGCTGAATGACCCCGAAACCCGGGCCGGTCTGCCTGCGCTGGGGCTTACCCTCCCTGAGGACACGCTGTTCGTTGCGGGCCTGCATGACACGGTGACGGACAAGGTCATGCTCTACCGCGACACCCCTGCACCCGACCATGCCACCGACTTGGCGCAAGTCGAGGACTGGCTTGCGGCGGCCGGAAAGCTTGCGCGGAAGGAAAGGGCCATCCGGCTGCCGGGTGCCACGGGTGAGAGCCTGGTCAGGCGTGCGTCGGACTGGGCCGAGATACGTCCCGAATGGGGTCTTGCCGGATGTGCTGCCTTCATCGCCGCACCGCGCAGCGCCACGGTGGGACGCGACCTGCAAGGGCGGGCCTTCCTGCACAGCTATGACTGGCAGGCGGACAACGGCTTTGGCACTCTGGAGCTGATCCTGACCGCGCCCGTCGTCGTGGCGTCCTGGATCAGCTTGCAATACTACGGCTCGACCGTCGCCCCGAAGGTGTTTGGCGGCGGCAACAAGCTGATCCACAACGTCGTCGGAGGGATCGGCGTGGTGGAAGGCAACGGTGGCCTTTTGCGTCCCGGCTTGCCGATCCAGACGGTGCATGACGGGAAGGCCCAGGCGCACGATGCATTGCGGCTGTCGGTGATGGTCGAGGCGCCGGAACAGGCGATGACCGAGATCCTGGCCAAGCACGACGGCGTCCGGGAACTGTTTGACAACGGCTGGCTGCATCTCTTCGCGCTGAAGGACGGCCGGGTCGCCACGCGATACCGTGCGGGCCTGCTCTGGGAACCCAGCACGGCGGTTGACGCGGCGGCGTAAGCCTGACCTCCCGGTCTGCGCAGGTGTCGGGCGGTCCCCGCGCCACCGTCTGTGCACTGGGCGACACGGTTGGGCTACGCAACCGTGCCACTGCAACGTCTTGCGGGTGAAGTGGTCGGCAGTTGGAACGGAGGCCGAGGTTTTGCGTTGAGGAGGGTCCCTGAAAAGGCTTTCCCGTGAACCCTTCACTCCCGCAGTCTTCCTTTGCCGTTGCAGATGCTTGGCTGTCGGGCTCTGGAGTCCCGCAGTGATGGCGTGGGAGGGCGTCTATTGCGGCCCCGCGCCGGCACCGGACGAGCTGCTGGCGCGGTGGAACTTCGATCCCTTCGCATTGCTGCTGGTCGCGCTTGTGGCGATCGGTTTTGGCCGCCGCCGGTCTGGCGGACTCGGAGCCCTTGTCCTCGCGCTCGCGTTTCTGTCGCCGCTCTGCGCGCTGTCCTCGGCGCTTTTCTCGGCACGGGTTGTGCATCACGTCCTGCTGGTGGCCGTCGCCGCCCCGCTTCTGGCGTTGGCTCGCCCTGCCTCCAGAGCGACCGGCGTGGGCTTGCCCTATCTCTTGGCCACGGCGGCGCTTTGGCTGTGGCATCTGCCTGCGGCCTACGACGCAGCGCTGTCGGACATGGCGATCTATTGGCTGATGCAGGGCAGCCTGTTCGGTTCGGCGTGGCTTTTCTGGCGCGCCGCCTTTTCGCAACCTGCGGGGTCTGGTCTTGGCTGGGTCTTCCTGGCCTATCTCGCCATGGGGATGCTGGGTGCGATCCTGACACTGGCACCCGAGGCCCTCTATGCGGTCCACGCAACCGCGCCGCTGCAATGGGGCATGTCCTCGCTTGCGGACCAGCAGTTGGGCGGCATGCTCATGTGGATCCCCGCCGGATTGCCCTTTGCATTTTGGGGCTGGATGCTGGCAAGCCGCGCCTGGCGATCGATGGAACCTGCGTCATGATCTGGGCGCAGGATCTGGTCCCGCATATCAAGGCACTGCATCTGGGCTTTCTGGCGCTTTGGGTCGCCGGCCTTTTCGCCCTGCCCCAAATGCTGGCGCGACACGATAACGACCTTGTTCAGGCGGAATACGCGCAGATCCGCCGCGCGACGCATTACGGATACATATGGGCGGTCACCCCGGCGGCGGTGCTGGCCATCGCTTCAGGCAGCCTTCTCATCTTTCTGCGTGAAGTCTTTACCGTATGGCTTTTCGCAAAGCTGGTGCTCGTCGCCGGGCTGGTCGCGGTGCATGCCTGGGTCGGTCACACCATTGTTGCCGTTGCGGAAAGCGAAGGAGGACACGAGCCACCCGGCGCGCTGGTGCCCGCCCTCATCACCTTCGTCCTGGTGCTGGCGATCCTGACGGTCGTCCTTGCCAAGCCCGAGCTTGAAGAGCTGCCGTTACCGTCCTGGTTGACGGCACCCTTGGGCCGTCAGTTGCCTTTCGACGTGCCCAACCGATAATCGAAGACCAGCTTTCCCCCATGCCAACCCGTCGCACTCACCACCAGGACCGCAAAGCCCGACAAGAGAAGTCCCCAGGGCAGGACCGCGGTTTCGTATCCGGTCATGCGCCAGCCCCAGTTCAGCCCGAGCAGCGACAGAAGCATCACCGCAATGACGAAATGCGTCCAGGCGGCGGCGCGCATGCGGATGCCGGGGACCATCAGCAGTTCCATTGTGCCGGTCGCCCCGGCCAGCAGGCCGAAGAGAAAGGCGGTGCCCGTGGCCCAGAGCGCCGCCCATGCCCAACGCTGTTCCCCCGACCACCAGTAGAAGAGATCGGCTCCGAAGGCGCAGAAAGTCAGCGCCACGGGGAATGCGACCGACATCGCGTGCAGGGGATGTCCAAGGATCGCCATACGCGTCTCGGTCTGGTGAAAATCTGGGTGGCTGGAGATGGGGTCGGCGGGCGACCCATCGCTTTCGGGTGCCTGGATCTTCTGCGTCACCGTCAATGCCTCCGCGTGAGTGTGCTATTGCCAACGCTCGCGGCGCTTTCCGGTTGCCAGGACCGGCTGTCGGTTCTGCATCCTGGCGGTCCGATGGCCCAGACCATTGCCGACATCTGGTGGATGATGCTGGCCGGAGCAATGGGAATCACGGCCCTGGTCCTTGGTCTGGTTGCCGCGGCCATGCTGCGACGGCCTGCACCCGAGGACGGCGAAGGTGGCGCAGCCCTGTGGCTTTGGGGACTGGGGTTGGGGTTTCCGGTTGTCACTTTGGCTGCGCTGACCGTGTATGGCCTTTTGATGGGCGAGCGCCTTCTTCCCCGGAACGCGGCCAATCTGGTGACGGTCGAGGCGGAGGCCCGGCAATGGGTCTGGAGTTTCGGTTATGCCGACGCACCCGGCCTGGTGACTAAAGATGTCCTGCACATTCCCGCCGGCCGGCCCGTTGATGTGCGGATCTCCAGCCGTGATGTCGTCCATTCGTTCTGGGTGCCTCGACTGGCGGGCAAGCTGGATGCCGTTCCGGGCCACGTCAACGTCCTGCGGATCGAGGCCGGGGCCCCGGGCACCTACGCCGGCCAAAGCGCCGAGTTCAGCGGGACGGGCTACCGCGAGCACACATTCACAGTCGAGGCGCATGGCCCAGCGGCCTGGAGCGCGTTCCTGCAGGGGGCACCATGAGCCAGACCGGACGCCACCGCACCGCGCTGAGCCTGCACAAGGCGCTGGCCCGGATCTGGGCGCCCGAGCCCGGCTGGCGCGGCTGGCTGACCACCAGCAACAACAACGACATCGGCCGGCTTTTCCTGTGCGTTGCCACCGCCTTCTTCGTGATCGGCGGCCTTCTGGCCATGCTGATCCGGGCGCAGCTTGCGACCCCCGGCTCGGCCTTCATGGGGCCCGAGGCCTACAACCAGGTCTTCACGATGCATGGCACCGTGATGATGTTCCTCTTTGCGATCCCCTTCTTCGAGGCGATGTCGATGCTTCTTCTGCCGGGGATGCTTGGCACGCGGGACCTCGCCTTCCCGCGGCTCGGCGCCTACGGGCTTTGGGTCTACATCTTCGGCGGCACGGCGGTGATCATCGCCATGCTGATGGGGCTTGCTCCCGACGGCGGCTGGTTCATGTATCCGCCACTCACCTCGGCCGGCTTCTCTCCCGGTCTTGGGGCCGATGTCTGGCTGCTTGGCATCACTTCGATCGAGGTTTCGGCCATCGCCACGGCGGTCGAGGTCGTGGTCACCGTCCTGCGTTACCGCGCAGCCGGCATGAGCCTGTCCCGGATGCCAATCTTCGCGTGGTACATCCTGGTCGTGTCGGTGATGATCCTGACCGCCTTCCCGCCGATGATTCTGGGGTCCCTGCTTCTGGAGGTCGAGCGTGCGCTGGACTGGCCCTTCTTCCAGGTGGAAAATGGCGGCGACCCGCTTTTGTGGCAGCATCTCTTCTGGCTGTTCGGCCACCCGGAGGTCTACATCATCTTCCTGCCTGCCGCCGGGATGATCGCCACGATCCTGCAGGTTATGGCCCGCACCACCCTGCTGGGCTACGGTTGGGTGGTTGCAGCCGCGGTGTCGTTGGCGGTCCTGAGCTTCGGGCTTTGGGTCCACCACATGTTCACCACCGGCATCCCGCATCTGGGTCTGGCGTTCTTCTCGGCCGCATCGACACTGGTCGCCGTGCCGACCTCGGTGATGATCTTCTCGTGGATCGGGACGCTCTGGAAGGGCCGCGTGCGAATGGAACCGCCGATGCTGTGGCTCGTCGGATTCTACGCCACCTTCGTCATCGGCGGGTTGACTGGGGTGATGCTGGCCATCGTGCCGTTCAACTGGCAGGTCCACGACACCCATTTCGTGGTGGCCCACCTGCATTATGTGCTGATCGGCGGCTACGTTTTCCCGATGATCGCTGCGGTCTACTTTTTCCAGCCGCTACTTACCGGGCGGTCAAGCTTCTTTCGGCTGGGTGGGGTCGCCTTCTGGCTGGTGGTCCCCGCCTTCCACATCACCTTCCTGGCGGTCCATGTGGCAGGCCTTCTCGGCCAGCGCCGCCGGACCTGGACCTATGACGAGGGCCAGGGGTGGGAGGTTCTGAACCTTGTCGCCTCGATCGCGTCCTTCGTCATGGCAATCGGCTTTGCCCTGGTGATCCTGGACATCGCGGTGAACACCTTCGCCGGGCTGCGGGGGCGGCGCAATCAATGGGGGGCAACGACTCTGGAATGGGCTGCGGCGAACCCCTCCCCGAACTACGGCTTTGCGTCGATACCCATTGTCCAGGGCCGATACCCGCTGCTGAAGGACCCGGACCTGGCACTTCGCATCGCCAAGGGAGAGGGCTATCTGGCGGAAACGTCGCGCAATCGGCGCGAGACGCTGATCGTCGCCACTGCGACAGGCGCGCCGTCGCAGGTTGTTGTCTTGCCGGGGAACTCCATCCTGCCGTTCCTTCTGGCCGTCGTCACCAGCGCATCGTTCCTTGCGCCATTGTTCAAAGCCTACTGGCTATCAGCCATTGCCCTGCTGGGAGTGGTGATCATCGCACTGATTTGGGTCTGGAGACTGGCCCCGGCCAAGATCGAGGGACTGGTGGATGCCGGACATGGCGCCATGCTGCCCCTTGCGTCGGAGACTGCGGATCCGCCCGGCTGGTGGGGGTCGCTGTTCCTGCTTCTGGCGGATGGCGTGCATTTCGGCTCACTCCTCTTCGGCTATGCTTTCCTCTGGACCGTCGCGCCGAATTGGCCTCCGCCGTCCTATCTGCGCCCGGAGGTCTGGACTGTTGGTCTGGCGTTGGGTGGGGCAACCGCGCTGGCGCTTGGGCCGCGGCTCATCGGCCGCTGGATTGACCGAATGGTCGCACCCGGTCTTCTCGTGGCCAGCCTGGGTACCCTTGCGCTGACCGCCGCAGCCGCGTCGGTCATGATCGCCCGCCCAACGCCCGCCGGCCACGCCTATGATGCAACGCTATGGCTTCTTGCCGGACACACCGCCTTTCACGCCGGCATTACACTTATCATGCTGGCCTATGTCGTGCTGCGACGTATCGCCGGGCACAGTCTGCGCATCGGAGAAGTGCGGATCGTGACGCTTTGGGCCGATTTCACCGCCGCTACGGGTCTTGTCGCCCTGGGGGCGGCCTGGTTGCCAGGGGCGCTCGGATGAGCAACGTCCTGCGTCTTGCACTGCCGTTTACGGTCTGGATCATCGGTTTCTGCGGGGTGTACGCTCTTCAGGGGCTGTCCTGCTCGCGGCACTGGCTGCCGGGTCTTGATGCCCGCACGATGCTGATCGCCGCTGGCGCGTTGTTCGTTTTGGTGCAGGCGGCGATCACGGGCGCCTTCCTGTTACGGCCAACCTCGTCGGACTTTGTCCAGCGGGCAGCAACGGTCATTGCCACCGCCGCACTGGCGGCGGCGGTCTGGACGTCGCTTCCCGTGCTGACCCTTACGGTCTGCACTTAGGGAGAGGCGGGTTCCGTCGAGGGTTCGGCAGGGGTTGCCCCATCAGTAGGGGCCTCCCCCTCCGCCGGTGCCGGTGCCAGTGCCGGGTCAGCCGGGGCTGCGGGCTCGGCGGTGGCGACCCGGTCCGTTTCGACCGGAGCCTCGGTGACACGCCCGTCCGCAGCCGCAACCCGCCAGACGGTATTGCCCGCGTCATCGGCGATCAGCAACGCGCCAGTGCCGTCGATCCCAAGACCCACCGGACGCCCGCGGACCTGCTCCTCTTCCGGCAGCAGGAACCCTGTCACCACGTCCTGCAGCATGCCGTCCGGCTTGCCGTCACGGAACGGGACATAGGAAACCTTGTAGCCATTGAACTCTTCGCGGTTCCAACTGCCACGCTGGCCGACGAAGGCACCATTGGCATATTCCTCCGGCATCGCCGATCCTTGCGTGAAGACAAGCCCAAGCGCCGCCACGTGGCTGGAAAGCGCATAGTCCGGCTGGATCGCCGCCTGAACCAGATCAGGCCGCTGCGGGCGAACCCTCTCATCAATATGCTGGCCGTAATAGCTGTAGGGCCAGCCGTAGAACCCGTCCTCGATCACGGAGGTCAGGTAGTCCGGCACAAGGTTTGGACCCAGTTCGTCCCTTTCATTGATCACCGCCCAAAGCTCGCCGGTTTCGGGGTGGAACATCAGCCCGTTGGGATTGCGAAGCCCGCTGGCGAACATTCGCGATGCCCCGGTCTTCCGGTCGATCTCGAAGATCGCGGCTCGGCCCCGTTCAAGCTCCATCCCGTTTTCGGCGGCATTCGAGTTCGACCCGACCGAGGCATATAGCAATGTCCCGTCGGGGCTTAGCGCAAGATCCTTGGTCCAGTGGTGGTTCAACGGACCACCCGAAAGCAGCGTGACCAACTCCGGCTCGGCTGTGATCTCGGTATCGCCAAGGGCATAAGGGTAGCTGACGACGCCATCGGCGAGGGCGACGTAGAGCGTATTGTCGATCCAGGCCACGCCGAAGGGTGAATGAAGGCCCGTCAGCAGATCGTGGCGATCGTCCACCACACCGTCCCGATCAGGGTCCCGCAACAGGGTGATGAGGTTCGTGTCTTTCTGCGGACCGGCCCCGCCGCCCGCCGCCATCGACATGATCCAGCCGCGAATATAGTCCTTGGGTCGAAACTTTGGCTTCCCTTCGGGAGACCTGGACTGCACCACCAGCACGTCGCCGTTCGGCAGCGTGTGGACCGTGCGCGGGTTCACCAGATCGGTCGCATAAGCTGTTACCACCAAGCCTTCGGGCACCATGGGGGTCTCGCCTTCTTTCCAGCCGACAACCTCGCCCACGTTCATGCCGGGAAGCAGGTCATGGTATCTGGGCTCGGGCAGAACCGGGTCCGGACCGATCTGGCTGGAGATGTCGAAGTCCCCGTCCTGGGCCTTGGCACCGGCGGCAAGGACGGCAGTCAGGCTGATGCTTGTCAAAAGCAAGGCAGGAAGCGACAGCTTTGAACGTGGCATGGAAATATCCTTCCCGTCAGGCGCGCTGATGCGGATGAAGCGCCGTCCGGCGCAGGGTGGCCGAGATGACCATCAGAACGCAGGTCAGAAGCGACAGCCCGATGCCCCAAGGGACGATGGCGGTCCAACCGTCGCCGGCGTGGACAAGGCTGTTCAAGAAGGCCACGGCAAGGATCAGGACGCTTAGAAAAACGACCAGCCATTGGGGCCGTCCGCGATAGACGAGGAGACCGACCAGCCAAAGGAGAACTGCCAGCCCCCCGGAAATAAGCCCCGCAAACAGCAGCCACGAGGAGAAATCCTGCCACATGATGATGACGGTCTGTGTGTAGGCCCAGTCGGTCACGAGCGCCGCTGTGAAAAACGCGGCCGCAAAGGACCTGAGCGTTTCCTGACCGGGTACCGACGCTCTGTAAGGCAGGCCTGAATAGGCTGGATTGAACGGTGCCATCTAAGCTCTTTCCTTGTTTCTCCCCGGTTGCCAACCATGCTGGTAAGGGTTTGGTTCCTTATGGTCCGGCACTTGGCACTGGAACCGTCGGGGCAGGTCCGTCGCACCGACGCGGGGCGAAACGGCTGGGCACCGGCTCAGGTCCGCTTTGATGGCGGCGCGAGACCGCGGACTAGGATCCGAAGATCCGCCGCAACCGGTCCGTGTCCAGCGCCCGGCAGGTCCGTCCGGGGGGTTTGACCGTGGGGGTGTCCGAACCGGCAACCATGGCGTTCACCACGGCTTCCTCGATGGATTGGACGGCACCAAGGTATAGGTCATCCAACAGTTCAATGTTCAGTTCGCTCCGCATCGACACTGATGGGGCAAACTGGGGCATCGGGCCTGCATTGCCGGTCGAGAAGGCCAGGAAGATATCGCCCGAGTTGTTGCCTCCCGGTGTTCCGCCGCGTCCGATCCCGAGCGCCGCCCGTTTGGCCAGTTGCCGCAGTGCCAGACCCGAGAGCGGGGCATCGGTTGCCAGGATCACGATGATCGACCCCATCTCTCCGGTGTAAAGCGAGTCTTCCGGCATTAGCTGGCCCACCGGCTTGCCCAGGATCGTCAACCACGGCCGGATGCCGTGATTGGCCTGGACCAGTGCCGCCACGGTGTAGTCCTGCCCGCCCAGGGTGATCCGGCGCGAGGACGTCCCGGTGCCGCCCTTGAATTCGTACGCAATCATCCCGTTGCCACCGCCGGTCGAACCTTCGGCGACGGGGCCGGTGCCGCGTGCCTCCAGTGCGGCGATGGCGTGGTCCGGCTGAACGTGCAGCGCGTTGATGTCGTTCAGGACACCGTCGTAGGTCTCGGCCACCACCGGCATCGCCCAGGCGTGCTCCTTGTCAAAGTAGTCGGCGTAATGGCCGATCATCCAGCGTGTCGCGCCGGTATGCGCGGCGCCCACGCCATGCGTGTTGGTGATCAGGATCGGGCCCAGGAAATAGCCGGCGTCATTTATCCAATGGGTCCCCGTCATCTCGCCGTTGCCGTTCAGCGCGTATTGCCCCGCCCAAACCGGCTGCGGAGCGGTCCCCGGCCGGGGCAGGATCGCGGTGACTCCGGTGCGCATATGGATGGCGGGATCGGTCAGAGTGCAGAAACCAACGGCGACGCCGGACACGTCGGTGATCGCATTCCAGGGCCCGGGCGTGCCGGGAAAAGGCAGGCCCAGATCACGGGCGCGCGGTCTTTCCATGTCAGTCGATCTTTCTGCTGCGGAGCCAGAGGCCCAGGGCCGCGATCACCACAGAGGCCAGGATGATCAACGTGGCGATGGCGTTGATCTCGGGCTTCACGCCGCGGCGGATCATGCCGAAGATGAAGACCGGAAGCGTGGTGTCCCCGGTGCCCGAGATGAAATAGGTGATGACGAGGTCATCCATGGAAATGACGAAGGCGAGGAGTGCCCCGCCCAGGATGCCGGGCGCAAGCTGCGGCAGCAGCACCTTGCGCAGTGTGACCCATTC
>JANOCQ010000228.1:0-35899 GCA_031412255.1 Paracoccaceae bacterium
CACCGGTCCAAACCGCGAAGTTCGAGAATGTCCGCTCCCCTGAAGGTTTTTCGACGTGGACCGCAGCGCGACGCCAGCCGCCGAGGGGTGGCGGTCCACGTTGACAAACCTCGGAAGGACGAAGCCGCGGGGGCCGGGGGCCATCTATGGGGAAAGAGGGCCGACGTCGGGGGCTGCCGCGATGAAGGGCAGAGACTGGGTGCGCCGGGGGTGCGCGCAAGGGTGGCTTTTTCGCGAAACCAGTGATGCGCAAGGCGCTGGATTGAGATGGAACCGGACCACTTCCGCGGGTTCGGGCGGTTGCGGACAATCGCCACTGGTGCCTGTACAGGAACCGGTGGCGGATCGGTCCGGATGATGGGCATTTCATCATGCCGCCTGCTCCCGCGGCGGTGCGCGCGATCGCGGCATCTGCCCACGCCGAAAGATCTCGATGATCCGCATCGGCGCACCGCAACAGGGGCATGCTTCACGCAGGGTGAGCGGTGCGGGTTCAGCCGCCGTTTCTGAAGTTGAGGCGGGTTGCTGCGCCCGGAGCAGGGTGCGGATTTTTGCGATGCTTGCCCTGCGACTGGCGCTTGCCAGCAGGCCATAATGCCGGATGCGATGGAATCCGTCGGGCAGGGCATGGATCAGAAAGCGCCGGATGAACTCGTCGGTGGCGAGCCGCATGACCTTTTGCCGGTCGCCGTGCTTGATGCGGTAATCTTTCCATCGGAACGCCACGGTCCCGGCCTCGTCGCTGACAAGGCGGTGGTTCGAGATGGCGACGCGGTGGGTGTAGCGGCTGAGATAGGCCAAAACCGCCTCGGGACCACCGAAGGGGGGCTTGGCATAGACCACCCATTCGGATTTGCAGAACGGGGCCAGCCATGCGGTGAAGCTGGCGTGGTCTATAAGTCCCGCCATATCGCCGAAGAAGGCGAGCTCCCCGGCGCGGTGCAATGCGAGAAGCCCCTCGAGGAACAGGCGCCGGAAAAGCCGCGACAGAACCCGCACATGCAGGAAGAAGCCCGGCTTGCAGGCAATCCAGCGGGTGCCGTCGGGTGACAGGCCACCGCCAGGGACGATCATGTGAATAAGGGGATGGTGGGTCAGCGCCGAGCCCCAGGTGTGCAGCACCGCCGTCATGCCGAGCCGCGCGCCGAGGCGTCCAGGATCGGCAGCGAGGGTCAGAACCGTCTCGGCGGAAGCGCGGAACAGCAGGTCATAGACCGCCTTCTTGTTCCAGAAGGCGATCTGCGCGATTCCGGCTGGGAGGGTGAAGACGACATGGAAATACTCCACTGCAGCAGGTCCGCGGCGCGCACGGCCATCCAGTCCCGCGCGGCCGGGCCCTGACATTTGGGGCAATGCCGGTTCTTGCAGGAATTGTAGGCGACATGGTGGTGTCCGCATTTGGCGCAAGCGGCCACATGCCCGCCGAGAGCCTCGGTCCGGCAGGCTTCAATCGCTGACATCACTTTGAGCTGGGACAGGCTGACATGCCCGGCATTGGCTTGCCGCCACGCAGGACCATGGTCATGGAAGATGTCAGCCAGTTCCAGCAATGGCCGAGGCACGCAGCCCCGGCATTAACCCAGACCGTCAGATTGGAGCACACGGTCTTGCACAACCTTCATCTGCTCGAAGGGATTGACGGTGCTCTGGGTCGTCTTGGTGGCGACATGGGCATAGCGCGCAGTGGTACTGAGCTTGGCATGACCCAACAGAACCTGGATGATCCGCACATCGGTGTTGGCCTCAAGCAGATGCGTGGCGAAGCTGTGGAGAAATCTTTGGCTTGCCCGGAAACAGCCATCCCTCGGGACGGGACTCGCGCCAATATTGTCGCAGCACCTCCAGCAGGCTGGGCGACAACATGGCCTGCCGGTCCTTGCTGCCCTTGCCCTGATCGACATGGATCAGCATGCGCTGGCTGTCGATGTCGCGGACCCTGAGGTTGCAGACCTCCGAAGCCGGCAGCACCGCCCCGTAGCTGATGCCAAGGGCTGCCCGATACTTCAATCCTGGTCCCGGCACCGAGGCCAGAAGCCTTGCGACCTCTTCCACGGCAACTTCCGCGGCTGGCGATGGAACTGCATGTATCGCTTCATCTCTTCGCGTCCGCATGTGACGCTGAAGAAGAACCGCAGCGAGATGATGCGCACGTTGAACGTGGTGGCCCACACCAGGTCCTTCGTCAACTGCAACTGATAGGCCCGCAGATCCTCCGGTGTGGCGGTGTCTGGCGATCGCCCCAGGAAAGACGCGAAATGCTTCACGCAGCGAATGTGACCCTGTTGGGTTTTCTCGCACAACCCGCGGATCCTCATGTCCTCGATCATCCGCTGGCGCAACGGGGTGGTCTTCTCCTCCTTCATCGAAACTTCCTGTCTGACGGGAAGATCCCAATCGTCAGCCCGGAAAGGCCTCACACAAAGAGCAACGCTGAATTGGCCGAACGCCAGCCACAGGCGCCAATGCCGCGGAGCGGCTTAGTCCTTCCGCCCTATGCGGACCTTGGTGCAATGCTGCGGCTGTAAAGTTTCGCCCGGTCCACCCGTGTACCCCCCACGCCTCAGACGGCCATTGCCTCCGTAGATTTGCCAGCCTCAAGCGCGGCCGTAAACCAGGCTGGCCTCCGGCCTAGCCCCGACCACGTCACATCCGGATTTTCCGGGTGACGATACTTTGCCTCGCCCGAGCCCGCACTGGACTTGCGCACCTTCTTGCGGTCCGCTCAGCCAGCCTGAAGCCAAGAGCCTCGGCATGCTCCTCAAGAGCATTCATTGCCTCAGTTTTCTTCCGGTTGCTGAAGTCCGCAATCGCTTTCGCTACGTCCTTCTCTAAGGACTTCAACCCAGCGAGGGAGTGATTTTACAGGTCAATAGTCGCCATTGGAATGCCTCCATGTTGGACGCACGCTAGACTCTGTAAGTCCTTATCGTAACGTGCAAATCGCGACGCCATGAATGTCGCGACGGATTGGTTCGATTGCGGTTCCAAAAGAGTTATTGGGCCTGGAATCGAAATCATTTGTCAGCGAATATCAAAATCGCTTGCTTTCAACGTTTTAGAAGCTAAGCACCAAACTGGCGCAGTCATCAGGTCGAGAGACAACCGAGCCGGAGAGACCGCTTTGAAGCCTACCGGCGTGAAAGGCAGTGCCCAGGTTAGGAAGCATAACCTTCGAACACAACGGAAAATACCGGCCATAGCCGGATGTGGAGAATGCTTTCGCAGGGTTAAGTGGCGGAAGCGGTGGGATTCGAACCCACGGTGGGGTTTCCCCCACACTGGTTTTCAAGACCAGAGCCTTAAACCACTCGGCCACACTTCCTGAACAGCGGTTTTGCGTCCGCATCGCTGACGGCATACGTGGCGCAGATCGATTCTGAAAGGGCGCGCTCTGGCGATTTCCGCTGATCGTGACGGCGTTAAACCGCCAGCGCCCTTCCCACGGACGTCGCAACCCGGTATGTTGTGGCAAAAGGCAGGCGGACTGCGTGGATTTAGGGGCGGGAAAACGCTCACCACGTTTGGGATCATCGAAAAGCACAGCACAGACTGCGCGATTTTGAGGGCGGAAGATGGCACGAGTGGTACTCCGGCATATTGTTTTCGGCTTTGCGGCAACCGGGTTGCTGATGGGCTGCGTTGAAGGTGGCGGAAAGACCAGTCCGGACGGGGCGCAAGTCTCGGCTTCTCCCAAGAAGGGCAAGGGCGCGCAGGATGTCGAAGCGCCCGAGATCTACCAGACCACCGACAGTGCATTGTGGGACGGCCGGCCCTCTTTGGGCGGGATCTGGGTGGCCGGCCCCGACGTGACCAACCCCGAGCGCGCGCTGATCTTCAACCCCGCAACCGGCAAGTCGGTCACCGGCGCCCTGTTCAAGCGTGAGCGCGAGAACCCTGGCCCGCGGCTTCAGCTTTCCTCGGACGCAGCCGAAGCGCTTGGGATCCTCGCCGGACAGCCAACCGAAATCCGTGTGACCGCATTGCGCAAGGAAGAGGTCGCGGAACCCTCGGCCACCGAAACGCCTGCCGGCGAAGCCCCTGCCGATGGGGAAGCCACGGCGCAGCCTGCCAACGGGGCCGCTGCAATCGCTTCGGCAGCCCTTGATGCGGTGGATGCAAAGCCCGCCGACCCAGCCGCAGCGCCGACTGACACGACAACAGCCGCTCCTGACGGTGGCGAAGCCGCCCTGACCGCAGCGGCCGCCGGGACAGCCGCCGCCCTTGCCCCCGATGGCACGCCAAAGAAGAAGACCTGGAAGGAACGCCGGGCCGAGGCGAAAGCCGCCCGCGAGGCCAAGAAACGCGCCGCAGCCGAGGCGAAGGCCGCCGCAGCCGCCGGCACCGCCCCGGTCGCGGGCGAAGCGCCGACAGTGTCTCCGGATGCCGCCGCCACCGCCATGGCTCCGATCGAATCCGCGCCTCTCGACGCTCGCGCCCCCGAGGCAGTTGCCCCCGCCGAAACCGGCAATTCCAAGCGCAAGACCGTGGGTGACGCCGCCGCAGCCCCCGCCCCGGCCGAGGCAACCCCCGCCGCCGAAGCCGCGCCCTCGGGTGCCGTGCGCCCGATCCAGGTTGCGTCCTTCTCGAAAGAAGACAACGCCAGACGCGCTGCCGAAGCACTGGCCAAGATCGGCGTCACCGCCACACCGCAGAAGTCCGACCAGAACGGCAAGGCCGTTTGGGGCGTCGTGGTGATGGGCGACGGCGCCATGCTGAAAAAGATCAAGGACGCCGGCTTTGCCGACGCCTACTATCTCAAGTAAAGGTCCACCTCATGCTCGATCGCCTGCGTCCCGTCCTGATCCTGCTCGCCCTTGCGCTGGCGGCCCTTCCCGCCCGCGCCTTCGAGACGGCGGCCGGCGCCGCCTGGGTCTACGACATGACGACCGGCACCGTGCTGATGGACAAGAACGCTGACCAACCCCTGCCACCGGCCTCGATGTCCAAGCTGATGACGATCAACATGCTTTTCGAGGCCCTGCGTGACGGACGGGTCACCATGGACACCGAGTTTGCGGTTTCCTCCAATGCGACCGCGGTGGGCGGCTCGACCATGTTCCTCCAGGAAACCGACCGCCCGACGGTGAACGAGTTGATCCACGGCATGATCGTGAACTCCGGCAATGACGCCTGCGTCGTGGTAGCCGAAGGCCTTGCCGG
Organism: Paracoccaceae bacterium; assembly: GCA_031412255.1. Lineage (GTDB taxonomy): Bacteria > Pseudomonadota > Alphaproteobacteria > Rhodobacterales > Rhodobacteraceae > Tabrizicola. The sequence goes on from JANOCQ010000228.1 coordinate 5,161, forward strand.
GACCGAGGCCGCCTTCTCGGCACAGATGACCGAGCGTGCCAAGGCACTGGGAATGACCAATTCGGTCTTCGCCAATGCCAGCGGCTGGCCAGATCCGATCCATCGCATGTCAATGCGCGATCTTGGGATCCTCGCCCAGCACCTGATCGAGGATTTTCCCGAATATTATCCGATTTTTGCCGAGACCGAGTTCAACTACAAGGACCGCGCCCCGGCCAATTCACGCAACCGCAATCCACTCCTCGAACTTGGCGTCGGCGCGGATGGCTTGAAGACGGGCCACACGTCGGAAGCGGGCTACGGGCTGGTCGGCTCGGCCAAACAGGGCGACCGCCGGGTCATCTTCGTGGTTACCGGGCTGGCTTCCGAAGTGGGGCGTGCCGAAGAGGCAGAGCGTATCGTGTCCTGGGCCTTTCGGCAGTTCTCGGAAAAGACGGTGGCCAAGGCCGGGACCCGCGTCGCGGAAGCCGAGGTCCACATGGGTGCGGCCAAAACCGTGGGTCTGATCCCGGCCGAGGACGTGCGCCTCCTCGTCCCCGCCCTGGTGCAGGACAACGTGACCGCCGAGGTCGTCTACAACGGCCCTCTCCTGGCACCCGTAACCAAAGGGGCCCCGGTCGCTGAACTGATCGTGCACTCCCCCGGACTACCCGACCGCCGAGTCCCGCTTGTGGCAGAGGCTGACGTCGGTACTGCGGGCTTCACCCGACGCCTGTCCGTGGCGGCCCAAGCGCTGTACGGCCGCTACCTCGGGTCGCCGGCCAGCTGAATGCCGGGCCTCTTTCTCTCGCTTGAAGGCATTGATGGCTCGGGAAAATCCACGCAGGGCCGCCGCCTGGCCCAGACGCTGCGTGACAAGGGTCACAGCGTCATCCTGACAAGAGAGCCGGGCGGCTCCCCCGGAGCCGAAGAGATCCGCCGCCTGGTGCTGGAAGGTGCCACCGACCGCTGGTCCCCCGAAACCGAGATTCTTCTTTTCACCGCTGCGCGCCGCGATCACCTGGAAAAGACAATCCGCCCGGCGCTTGCCCGCGGCGAGATTGTCATCAGCGACCGCTTCGCCGACTCCACCCGCATCTTCCAGGGCATCACCCGAGGCGACCTGACGGCCACGGTCGACCGCCTGCATGACCTGATGATCGGGGTAGAGCCGGACCTGACGCTCCTCTTCGACCTGGACCCAGCCAAGGGTCTCGCCCGTGCCACCGCCCGCGCCGGGGCCGAACTGCGGTTCGAGGATATGGGCCTGGGATTTCAGCAAAAGGCCCGTGAGGGGTTCCTGACGCTTGCCGCGCACCATGTCCGGTTCCGCGTGATCGACGCCGATGCAGATGAGGCGACGGTGGCCGACCGGGTCTGGCAGGCTCTCGCCCCACATCTCCCGACCCGCTAGAACTCAGGCCGCAACCTCGCAATCCGGCCCCGCAGCCAAACGCCGCGTCGGGTTCGAACCATCTCGCTCCCCGGGCAGCGGCAGTCGGCAGACGGTGTCATCGCGGGATTGGCCACCCGCGCGTCCACTCGTTCGGCTGCCGCCATCACCCCCTCGATTTCCGCCCGCTGGTGGGTTGGCCGCAAGAAACATGGCCAGCGGACCCGGCTGAACCGCAAGTCCGGGCTCTTGCACCACATGGCCTTACGCCGAAAGCTCAGACCTGAACCCGACCGTTCGAAGGACGACGACAAGTGCTCCGTGTTCGAACGCGGCCAACGTCTTCCCCTGTTCTGCCGGCCCCCTCCCGGCCCGGCAGAAGGCCACCGCTCCTCAGCGTCCGCGATGCCGCCCGTGGTGACCAGCGTAATCAGCGTGTTTCCTGTCCACCATCCACCCACCGGCCTGCCCGCCGCAACGGGCCGTCGGCTTGCGGCTCGCGGCTCGCGGCGACGAAACGGCGGCATTGCGTTCCGCGAGTTGTGCTCGCCACGGGAAGCGAGCGACACTTTCCGCTTGGCAAAAGCCCTAACGCTTCATTAACGCCTGCGCACAACCCATTGATTTCCCGGGTTCCGCCAACCTGACCGCGCGTGGGCACCTCGCACCCCCTTCCCCTTGGGTCCCTCCCCGTGCAATCTCCGCCGCATGGCCACGACCGACCCCCTGCCCGAGCCCGACCGCCTCGAAGGCGCTCCCCACCCGCGCGAGACACGGGTTCTTTTCGGCCATGCCGCACAAGAGGCCGCCTTCCTGCAGGCCTTCAATTCCACCCGCCTCCACCATGCCTGGATGCTGACGGGCCCGAAGGGTGTCGGCAAGGCCACTTTGGCCTGGCGCGCGGCCCGATTCCTGCTGGCAATGCCCCGGAATGACGACGGCATGTTTGCTGCCCCCGCGCCAGACAGTCTCGACGTCGACCCGGCAAACCCCGTTGCTCGCCGCCTCCTCCAGTTGGCCGAGCCGCGCAACTTCCTCCTCCGCCGCGCCGCGAATGACAGGGAAACCGCCCTCAGCCAGATCATCTCGGTGGACGAGGTCCGCAAGATGAAGTCATTCTTCGCGCTCTCTGCTGCCGACGGGGGCCGCCGCACCGCGATCATCGACGCGGTCGACGAGATGAACCCCGCCGCCGCCAACGCCCTTCTCAAGCTGCTGGAAGAGCCCCCGGCCAACGTTACGCTTTTCCTGATCGCGCACCAGCCCGCCCGCCTTCTGCCCACCATTCGCTCCCGCTGCCGTGAGCTGAGACTGACCCCTCTCGCCCCGCAGGACCTAGCCGACGCCCTGACTCAGGCCGGCGGTGCCATCGCACCCGAGGACCGCGGCGCGCTGGCCGAGCTGTCCGGCGGTTCCGTAGGCGGGGCGTTCCGCCTGACCAATCTCGACGGCCTGAAACTCTACACCGCCGTGACCCGCCTGTTCTCCACCCTCCCCCGTCTCGACCGCCCGCAGGCCCTGGCCCTGTCCGAGATCGCCGGGGCGCGGGGTGCTGCCGAAACCTTCGACCTGACCGTCACCCTGATCGACCTTTTTCTCGCCCGTCTCGCCCGTTGCGGCGCCAGCGGCCACACCCCGCCCGAGGCCGCGCCGAACGAGGCGCAACTCCTCCAGCGCCTTGCCCCCCACTCTGACGCCGCCCGCGCATGGGCCGAGCTTGCGCAGACCCTTTCCATCCGTGCCCGTCGCGGCAAGGCGGTCAACCTTGACCCTGCCGCGCTTCTGATGGATATGCTGCTGAAGGTCGATGAGACGGCGGGAAGCCTCGCCCTGAGGTAGCCCGAATGAACTCCCCCTCCAAACCTGGCCTGCCCGATCTGGTAGACAGCCACTGCCACCTCGACTTCCCCGATCTTGTCACCGAGACTGAGGCTATCCTGTCGCGCGCCCGCGCCGCCGGGGTAAACCGGGTGGTCGCGATCTGCACGCGCCTCAAGAACGAACCGCAGGTCCGTGCCTTGGCCGAAGCCCACCCCGAGGTCTTCTACGCCGCCGGAACCCACCCGATGAGCGCCGCCGACGAACCCCTGACCAGCGTCGAAGACCTTGTCGCCCTTGCCCGCCATCCCCGCTTCGTCGGCATTGGAGAGACCGGGCTCGACTACCATTACACGGCAGACTCGAAGGTCATCCAACAGACGTCACTCCGCATCCACATCGAGGCTGCGCAAGAGACGGGACTGCCTCTCATCATCCATTCCCGCGACGCGGATCAGGACATGGAGGCAATTCTCGCCGAAGGCATGGCCCACAAGGCCTACGCTTGCGTCATGCACTGCTTCTCGTCCGGACCACGCCTGGCCGAGGCTGCGCTGGAAATGGGGTTCATTCTCTCGATTTCCGGCATCGCGGCCTTCCCCAAAAGTCAGGAGCTGCGTGACATCTTCGCAAAGGCACCGCTTGACCGCCTGATCCTGGAGACCGACAGCCCCTACCTTGCCCCGCCGCCCTATCGCGGCAAGCGCAACGAACCGGCTTATGTCGCCCACACTGCGCGCGCGCTGGCTCCGATCTTTGGCCTCGACCTCCACGACTTTGCCGCGCTGACGACTGCAAACTTCGACCGGCTGTTTGCCCGCGCCGCGCGCGGCTCAAAGGCGGCGTGATGGCGAAGCTCAGCTTCACCATTCTCGGCTGTGGCTCCTCGGGCGGGGTGCCCCGCCTTGGTGGCATCTGGGGTGACTGCGATCCGGCGAATCCTAAAAACCGCCGCCGACGCTGTTCGATGTTGATCACCCGCGAGACGGCCGAGGGCACCACGCGAGTTCTCATCGACACCTCTCCCGACATGCGCGAGCAGCTTCTGGACGCGAACGTCGGTGCGCTGGACGGGGTCGTCTACACCCACAGCCACGCCGATCACATGCACGGGATCGACGACCTGCGGCAAGTGGTCTTCAACCAGCGCCAGCGCCTTCCGGTCTGGGCGGACGGCCCGACGCAAGAGGCGCTTCTGTCGCGCTTTGGCTATGCCTTCGTCCAGCCCGAGGGCTCGCCCTACCCGCCTATTCTCGACCTCCATACGATTGATGGCCCCGTCACGGTGCCTGGCGCCGGCGGCCCGGTGACCCTCACTCCCTTCCGCGCCGACCATGGCAGCATGGACGCGCTCGGGTTCCGCATCGGTCCCCTGGCCTACCTGCCGGACGCCGTCGACATCCCTGCGGAAAGCTGGCCGGTGCTGGACGGCCTGGACTGCTGGATCGTCGATGCGCTGCGGCGAAAGCCCCATCCGACCCACGCCCATCTCGACATGACCCTTGGCTGGATAGCCCGAGCAAAGCCTGCCCGCGCGGTGATCACCAACATGCACATCGATCTCGACTACGACGTCCTGAAAACCGAGCTCCCGCCCCACATCACACCCGCCTTCGACGGGATGTCGATCACCTACGACAACCGGCCCTGACCCCCAGGGCTTTCATCTTTGTCCAAATATCCCACGGGGGTCCGGGGGTGTGTAACCCCCGGTCCGACGCCTGCCATGAGCGCCCTTCTCGACGTCATTCTCCCGGTCTTCCTGGTCATCGGCTTCGGGTATGCGGCCGTTTGGGCCGGCCTGCTGTCCGAACCTGCAGTCGACGGATTGATGCGGTTCGCGCAGAACTTTGCGGTGCCCTGCCTCCTTTTCCGGTCCATCGCCCACCTGGATCTGTCGGCGGCTTACGACCTTGGCCTGATGACGAGTTTCTACACCGGAGCCTTCGCGGGCTTCTTCGCCTGCTTCTTCGGCGCGATGCTGGTCTTCGGACGCCCGATGACCGACGCAGTCAGCATCGGCTTCGCCGGGCTCTTCTCGAATTCCCTCCTCCTCGGCCTTGCAATCACCGAACGCGCCTATGGCACCGAGGCCTTGCAAGGCAACTACGCCATCATCTCCCTTCACGCTCCGATGCTTTACGGCTTTGGAATCGCATTGATGGAATGGGCGCGGTCGCGGGGAGAAGGACTGTCCGGCTCGGCCCTCCTGCGGCAGATCGGGCGGGCGGTCCTGTCCCAATCGCTGGTGATCGGCATCCTTCTGGGTTTCGCGGTGAACCTGGCGGGCAATCCGCTGCCCGGCTTCTTCTGGTCCGGCGTCGACATGGTGTCGCGCTCGGCGATCCCCGTTGCCCTTTTCGGGCTGGGCGGGGTTCTCGTTCGCTACCGGATCGAGGGGGACATCGGGCCGGTCCTGCTGGTGACCTTCGCATCGCTTGTCCTGCATCCCGGGATCACCTGGGTTCTGGGGACGCAGGTCTTTCACTTGGACACCGCGGCGTTGCGGTCTGCGGTGGTGACGGCGGCGATGGCGCCCGGGGTCAACGCCTACATGTTCGCCCACATGTACGGCGTCGGCAAGCGGGTCAATGCCTCGGCGGTGCTGGTCGCGACGGCGGCGTCGATCCTGACGGCCTGGGCCTGGCTGCACCTGCTGCCGTAAATCTGCCCACGGTGGGCAAAAAGAGATCCGCATTTTATATCAAGGACTTGGCCGCGGCCGTTAGGGCTTTGTTAACGCCTGCCCATAGCGCTTCGGGATCGGTTCGTAACGTGTCCCGGGCTCATGCGACGAGAAGACAAAGTCGCACGAGGAGCGTTTCCTAGCGCCCGGTCACGCCCCGCAGCCGATCCGAGCGACGACGCAGAAGCTCGACCGTCGTCAGCAGCAGCACCGAGATCACCACCAGGATTGTCGCCACGGCCAGGATCGCCGGGCTGATCGCCTCGCGAATGCCGTTGAACATCTGGCGCGGAATGGTCTGCTGGTCGGGACCTGCGATGAAGAGGACCGCCACCACCTCGTCGAAGGATGTCACGAAGGCAAACAGCGCCCCCGAAATCACGCCGGGCAGGATCAGCGGCATGATCACCTTGAAGAAGGTCGTGCGGGGGTTCGCCCCCAGCGACTGCGCCGCGCGGATCAGCGACTGGTCAAAACCCGACAGCGTTGCCGTCACCGTGATAATGACAAAGGGAATCCCCAGCACCGCATGGGCCACGATCACCCCGAGGTGCGAGTTCGCAAGGCACCCCTTCTCGGACAGTGCCCAGCCAAACAGCAGCGCCATCGCGGAATCCGGGGCCACGCAGGCCTTGGCGAAGAAGAAGCTCATCCCGACGGCGATGATGATGATCGGCACGATCATCGGGCTGATCAACAGCGCCATGATCAGGCGGCGATAGGGCATTTCGGGGCGGCTGAGGCCAAGAGCGGCAATCGTGCCCAGAACCGTCGCAAGGATCGTCGCCCAAAGCCCGACCCAGAAGCTGTTCTTCGCCGCCTGCACCCAGGTTGATCGTTCCCAGACCGCAGACCACCAGGCACTGTCACGCACTGCGCCCTCGGCGGCCGGGTGGCCGAGCGTCAGAAGCGTGTCATACCAGCGCAGCGAATAGGTGCGAGGGTCCAGAAACTCGATCCCGAGAGAGAAGTCCGAGTCCGGGTTGAAAGACAGCGGAATCACGATCAGGATCGGCGCGATCAGGAAAAGGAACACCAGGCCGCAGATCACCAGATAGGTGTAATACCAGGCGCGTTCGAGTGGCGAAGCATAGGTGGGCAGGGCCATGTCTCTCTCCTTACCCGAGCTTCAGCCGGTCGATGCCGATCAGCCGGTCATAGAGCCAGTAGAGCACCAGAATCGCCACCAGCAACATTGCGGCAACGGCGGCGGCCAGCGACCAGTTCGAGTTCCTCATGTTCGCGGCGATCATGTTCGAGATCAGCGCGCCATCTGCCCCGCCGACAAGGGCCGGGGTGATGTAGTAGCCTACGGCCAGAATGAAGACCAAAAGCGAGCCCGCAGCGATGCCGGGCAGGGTCTGCGGCAGATAGACCCGGCGGAAGGTCGTCCAACTGGTAGCCCCCAGGCTGCGGGCGGCGCGGGCATAGCTGGGGGGGATCACCTTCATCACCGAATAAAGCGGCAGGACCATGAAGGGCAAAAGCACATGGGTCATGGTCACGACCGTGCCGGTCATGTTGTACATCATGGTCAGGCGACCATCTTCCGAGACGAGACCGAGCCCAACAAAGATGTCGTTCACCATCCCCTGTTCCTGCAAGAGCGCGATCCACGAGGTGGTGCGCACCAGTAGCGAGGTCCAGAACGGCAAGAGAACCATGATCATCAGCAGCGACGACTTCGCCATCGGCAGGGTCGCCAGAAGGTGCGCGATCGGAAAGGCCAGCAAAAGGCAGACCAGCGTGATGATCCCCGAAATCAGGAAGGTCTTGAAGAAGAGGTAAAGATAAATCCGCTCGTTGTCTTCGCCGCGGGCCCAGCCCTCATCGGTCAACTGCCTGTCGGAGGCGACGAGGTAGAATTCGGCCGTATAGACATCCGCCGCCGAGACCATGCCGCGCCAGAGCATCGGTTTCGCCCAGTCCGGGTCAAGCGCGATCAGCGCTTCCTTGTAGGGCGGGGTCAGACCTGCAGCCTCGCGCGCGCCTTTCTTGAACAGGCTGATCGAGCCGGGGACGGAATAGTTGATCCGCGTGCCCGCCATGCCGGTGTTCTTGGTGGCCTGCATCTGGGCCAGATCCTGCACAAGCGCGGCAAAGGCCTCTTCCGGCGGGTTGGCGGGGTCGAAATCAGGATTCGCTTCGAACCAAGCCACCATCGCGGGGGCCGACGCGGCGAAGCCGTCATGTTCGAAGGACCGCTTCAGCATATAGCCGATCGGGACGAGGAAGGTCAGGAAGACAAAGAGGAGAAGCGGCAGCACCAGAAGGAATGCGCGGCGCTTGGCGCGTGACTGCGCCGTGGCCAGCGCTTCTTTCAGCGGGCGGCCGTCGGCGGTTGTCAGAAGGGGTGGGGACGCCTCGGCCATGCCTGCCTCGCATTAAGGGGCCGGGCGCGACTGGCGCGCCCGGCCGGGTCTTGATTACTGGCTCAGCCAGGCCTGGAAGCGTTCGTTCAGTTCTGCGTCGTGGTCGACCCAGAAGTCTGCCGAGGTTTCCAGCGCGTTGCCCAGGTTTTCCGGGGCGGTCGGCAGGTGAGGGGCCATCACGGTCTTGCCGTCCTTGAACACGATCGGCTCGGCGAAGGACGACTTACGGGCCGGACCGTAAGAGATGTGCTGGGCTTGCGCGCGCAGACCTTCGGTCGAGGTGGCGTAACGGATGAACTCCATTGCCAGGTCCTTGTTCGGCGCGCCCTTCGGAACGACGTACATTTCGTTTTCATAGACCTGACCATCCCAGACGATCTGGAAGGGCTTGTTCTCGTTGATCGCGGCCGCGAAGATCCGGCCGTTGTAAGCGGTGGTCATGACGACTTCGCCATCGGCCAGAAGCTGCGGCGGCTGTGCGCCGGCTTCCCACCAGACGACATCGGCCTTGATGCTGTCCAGCTTGGCGAAGGCGCGGTCCACGCCCTCTGGCGTGTCCAGAAGCGCATAGACCTCAGCCGCCGGAACACCGTCGCCGAGGAGTGCGAATTCCAGAACTGCCTTGGCGCCCTTCTTCAGGCCGCGCTTGCCGGGGAACTTCTCAAGGTTGAAGAAGTCGGCAGCGGTCGTCGGCACTTCGCCGGTGAACTTGGTGGTGTCGAAGGCATAAACGTTCGACCAGATGTCGGTCGACACGCCGCATTCGGTGATCGCACCGGCCAGGAAATCCTCGGTTGCCGGGGTGCCATCGGGGGCGGCCGGCAGGCTCGCCGCGTCGATGGGCTCCAGGACGCCTTCGTCGCACAGGCGGATCGCGTCGGCATATTCGACCGAGGCGACGTCCACGGTGACGTTGCCAGCTTCCACCATCGCCTTGATGGCGGGGGCCGGGTTGTCGCTGTCCACCATGATCGCGCCGTTGCCGGTCGCGGCCGCCCAGGGCTTCACATGGGCTTCGGTCTGGGCTTCGCCATAGGCGCCACCCCAGGACATGACCGTCACGTCGGCATTGGCGGCAAAGCCAAAGCTGACCAGAGCGGTCGTCAGGATGAGGGTCTTCTTCATTCGCAAGCTCCCTAGGTTGATCGTAAGTCTCTTGTTGCTCTTCTCCGACCGAGGGACGCTGCAGGCCCCCCGCACGGCATCAGGGGTCGAGCGCGCGGGCATCCTGGGGATGCCAGCCCACCTTGATCTTCTGGCCGGGGGTCAGCTTGGTCTGCCCCAGCGTGTTGCGCATCTTCATCACGAACTCATCCGAGCCTGCGACCTTCAGGACCGCGCGCAGGATGTCGCCCATGTAGATGATCTCGACCACCTCGGCCTCGATGGTATGGGCACCGGGCGGCATCATCTCGGGCTTGAACTCCACCCGTTCGGGGCGGATCGAGACCAGGGTCTTCTGGCCTTTTTCCTTGATGTTCACTGCGGTGGCGTCGATCAGCTCGCCCGTCGCCAGGCGCACCAGGGCCTTGTCGCCCGACAGCTCCTCGATGGTCCCGAGCAGCTTGTTGTTCTCGCCGATGAACTGGGCGACAAAGCTGTTGTCGGGCCGTTCGTAAAGGTCGGCGGGCGGGGCCAGCTGCTGGATGCGGCCGTCGTTGAACACGGCCACGCGGTCCGACATGGTCAACGCCTCGCCCTGGTCGTGCGTCACGTAGACGACGGTGATGCCCAGGTTCTCGTGAAGATGCTTGATCTCGAACTGCATGTGTTCGCGAAGCTGCTTGTCCAACGCGCCCAGAGGTTCGTCCATCAGCACAAGCTTGGGGTCGAAGACCAGCGCGCGGGCCAGGGCGATGCGCTGCTGCTGGCCACCCGAAAGCTGCGCCGGGCGGCGGTTGGCGAAAGCGCCCATCTGCACCATGTCGAGGGCGCGCTTGATCTTGGCCTCACGCTCGTCCTTGCCCATGCCGCGGACTTCCAGCGGGAAGGCAGGTTCTCGCCCACCGTCATGTGCGGGAAGAGCGCATAGTTCTGAAAGACCATCCCGATCCCGCGCTTGTGCGGCGGGACCTGGTTGATCGGGCGGCCATCCAGACGGATCTCGCCGTTGGTCGCCGTCTCGAAGCCGGCAAGCATCATCAGACAGGTCGTCTTGCCCGACCCCGACGGCCCAAGCATTGTCAGGAACTCGCCCTTGCCAATGGACAGGTTCAGGTCCTTCACGACCAGCGTGACCCCGTCATAGCTTTTCTGGACATGCTCGAACGCGACGAACGCGTCGTTGCGGGGCTCAACCGTCACCCGTGTCTCCCTGATGTGCTGGACGCCTTGGGCGTCTCTTCTGGCTTGATTCGACTAAAGCGAAACGCGGCCCCCATTGCAACGCACTTTTTCGACGCCAATAAGCCCTTTAGCGACCACTTTGATCCCCTTTGCGCCCCAACGGGAAAAACGGTCAGTATTCGCGCCAAGCCCGGTCGAAATGCCTGCAAAACCTGCAAGAAAAGGAGGCGTTCCGGCAGTCCTGGCCGGCAAAAGCAAAGGGCGCAGAGGTTGCCCCCCGCGCCCTTTGGCTTGTCCAGACCGACCCTGGTGCGGATGAAAAGACTCGAACTTTCACTCCGGTTAAGGAACAGCGACCTCAACGCTGCGCGTCTACCAATTCCGTCACATCCGCACTGGGTCTGGTCTTGGACGCCCGCTATCTAGCGACAGTCGCACGGGAAGGGAAGGGGCATTTTCACGCCTGTGATGACGCCCTCGCGCCCGGCTGCGGGAGGGGATATAGAGCAGGCGCCCGCAGGCCGACCGCAAAGGCGCATCATGGTGGAATGGACCCATATACCGGGGCTGGCCCCCTACCCAGAGACGCTTGCCGCGATGGAAGCGCATGTCGCGGCCATGAATGCGGGAAGCGCGGGCGAGGCGATCTGGCTTTTGGAACACCCGCCACTTTATACGGCCGGGACCTCGGCCAAACCCGCCGACCTGACCGATCCCGACCGATTCCCGGTCTACCCGGTGGGGCGTGGCGGGCAGTACACCTATCACGGGCCGGGTCAGCGCGTGATCTACTGCATGCTGGACGTCAAGGCGCGGGGCGGCGACGTGCGCTGCTTTGTCCGAGACCTGGAACGCTGGGTCATCGACACCCTGGCCGAGTTCAACGTGAGCGGAGAGATCCGCCCCGGTCGCGTCGGCGTGTGGGTGACCCGATCCGACCGAATTGGCCCAGACGGAAAACCCGCCGAGGACAAGATCGCCGCCCTTGGCATCAAGCTGCGGCGCTGGGTCAGCTTCCACGGAATCTCGATCAACGTGGAGCCGGACCTGAGCCACTTCGACGGCATCGTTCCCTGCGGCATCCGTGACCATGGCGTCACCAGTCTGGTCGACCTTGGCCTGCCGGTGACGATGGCGGACCTGGACGCCGCCCTGATGGCGACCTTCGAACGCGCCTTTCAGCGAACCTGTGGTTAGATAAGCGCCGATGTCATCTTGCCACGCTGCTAGGGGATGACACGGCGTCACGCGGGGGCTGCGACGACGTTGCTATTGCATATCAGCGGTTCGCACCCCCATGTTCGCCCTTGTGGAGACGCCAAGCTGCGGCGCTCCGAGACACATGAGGACACCATGACGAAGTTCATCCTTCTTGGCCTGACCGTCGCCGCCCTTTCTGCCCCCGCCTTCGCGGGTGATCCGGCAGCCGGCGAGGACACGTTCAAGAAGTGCAAGGCCTGCCATTCGATCATCGGAGCCGACGGCACCGAGATCCAGAAGGGTGGTCGCACCGGCCCGAACCTTTACGGCATCGTCGGCAAGGGCGTGGCCTCCGACCCCGACTTCTCTTACGGCGACTCGCTGGCCGCGCTTGGCGCGACGGGCGCGGTCTGGGACGAGGCAAGCCTCGCGGCCTATGTCGCGAACCCCGCCGAGTACCTGAAGACCGCGCTTGGCGACCCTGCCGCGAAGTCGAAGATGTCCTTCAAGCTTGCTGCGGGCGGCGAGGATGTGGCGGCCTATCTGGCGTCGGTGGCCCAGTAACTTCTGCCGCCACTCTTGAGGCGGACCCCGCTGCAAATCCCGCTCCCTCACGGGAACGCCGGGCGCAACCTTTCAAGGGTTGCGCCCGTTGCTTTTGGTAAAGAATTCTGCCCCCTGCGGCAAAGTCATGCATTGCGGCGTTGCGCCCGCGCGGCTAAAGACTGGAACACAAGGGAACCGGGCGGGCTTTACAGCCCGTGAACGGGCACACGGGAACGACCAAAGCGGAGGACGCCAATGGCGGACGCAGCCATCCACGGCCATGACGAACATCACCGACCCGGGTTCTTTACCCGCTGGTTCATGTCGACCAACCACAAGGACATCGGGATCCTGTATCTTTTCGTCGGCGGTTTCGTCGGCCTGATTGCAGTCCTCTTCACCGTCTACATGCGGTTGGAGCTGATGCACCCCGGTGTGCAATACATGTGTCAGGAGGGCGCGCGATTCATCGCTGACGCCGCCGCGACCTGTACGCCGAACGGGCACCTGTGGAACGTGATGATCACCTATCACGGCGTCCTGATGATGTTCTTCGTCGTCATTCCCGCGCTGTTCGGCGGCTTCGGCAACTACTTCATGCCGCTGCAGATCGGCGCGCCGGACATGGCCTTCCCGCGAATGAACAACCTTTCGTTCTGGTTGTATGTCGCCGGAACCTCGCTGGGGGTGGCGTCGATGCTCGCTCCCGGCGGCGGCGGTGACCTTGGCACCGGCTTCGGTGGCGGCTGGGTCCTGTATCCGCCCCTGTCGACCACGGCCGAGGGCGGCTATGCGATGGACCTCGCGATCTTCGCAGTCCACCTGTCGGGCGCTTCTTCGATCCTGGGCGCGATCAACATGATCACGACCTTCCTCAACATGCGCGCCCCCGGCATGACCATGCACAAGGTGCCGCTGTTCGGCTGGTCGATCTTCGTGACCGCCTGGCTGATCCTTCTGGCTCTTCCCGTGCTGGCCGGTGCAATCACCATGCTGCTCACGGACCGCAATTTCGGGACCACCTTCTTCTCGCCCTCGGGCGGCGGTGACCCGGTCCTTTATCAGCACATCCTGTGGTTCTTCGGCCACCCCGAGGTTTACATCATCATCATTCCGGCCTTCGGGATCATCTCGCAGGTCATCTCGACCTTCAGCCGCAAACCGATCTTCGGCTACCTGCCGATGGTCTACGCGATGGTGGCAATCGGTGTTCTCGGCTTCGTCGTCTGGGCGCACCACATGTACACCGCCGGCATGTCGCTGACCCAGCAGTCCTACTTCATGCTGGCCACGATGGTCATCGCGGTGCCGACGGGCGTGAAGATCTTCTCCTGGATCGCGACGATCTGGGGCGGGTCGGTGGAGTTCAAGACCCCGATGCTCTGGGCCTTCGGCTTCCTCTTCCTCTTCACCGTCGGCGGCGTGACCGGGATCGTGCTGAGCCAGGCCCCCGTGGACCGCGCCTATCATGACACCTACTATGTCGTGGCCCACTTTCACTACGTGATGAGCCTGGGTGCCGTCTTCGGGATCTTCGCCGGGGTCTACTTCTGGATCGGCAAGATGTCGGGCCGCCAGTATCCCGAATGGGCGGGCAAGCTGCACTTCTACATGATGTTCATCGGCTCGAACCTCACCTTCTTCCCGCAGCACTTCCTCGGTCGCCAAGGCATGCCGCGCCGCTACATCGACTACCCCGAGGCCTTCGCCTACTGGAACTGGTTCTCCTCGATCGGCGCGTTCCTGTCCTTCGCGTCCTTCGTGTTCTTCATCGGAATCGTGTTCTACACGCTTCTGTGGGGCCGTCGGGTGACCGAGAACAACTACTGGAATGAATACGCCGATACCCTGGAATGGACCCTGCCCTCGCCGCCGCCCGAGCATACGTTCGAGCAACTGCCGAAGCAGTCCGACTGGGACAAGAGCCACGCGCACTAAGCGCCTGATCTGACAGAAGGCCCCGGGCTGCACCAGCGCCCGGGGCCTTTTCCTTTTCCCGAAGGGTCCTCCTGATGCGTGTGGTCACATTCCTTGCCGTGCTGATCCTTGTGGTGCTGATGGGATATATCGGCACCACGGGCTACTTTCTGGCCTATGCGGCCGTGGGGCTGCTGAAGGTCGGGGCGATCTCGACGGCGCTTGCAAATGTCGTGCCTCCGACTGACCCCTTGGCGCTTGGCTATCGGGGGGACCCGATGACCGCGCTTAGCCTGCCCTTCCAGACCGTGGCGCTGGACACCCCCCTTGGCCCGTCAGAAGCCTGGCTGGTGCCTGCCGCCGGACCCGAGGCTGGACGCGCGATCTATGTCCACGGCATCGCCGGCGCGCGCGAAGATGGTTACCGCGCCCTGTCAATCCTGCACGAGGCCGGCTGGTCCGTCCTCCTTGTCACCTATCGCAACGACGATGGCGCGCCGGCCACACCGGAGGGTGCCTATGGCTTTGGTCTGACCGAGTGGCCCGACCTTGAAGCCGCGGTGTCCTACCTTGCGCCGACCGACGCCGACGCGAAGCTGCTGGTCGTGGCCGAATCGATGGGCGGCGCGGTTCTTGGCCAGTTCCTGTCGCAAAGCGGCCTGGCCGGGCGCGTCAAGGCCGCGGCGCTTGACAGCCCCGCCATCAGCTTCGGCGCGGTGATTGACCATCTGGCGTCGCAGGGCGGCAAGCCCCTGCCTGGTCTGGTCGCGGCCGCCGCCAAGCTGATCCTGCCCTACAAGACCGACTTGCCCCTGTCGCAGGCCGAGGTTGCCGCCACCTACCAGGCCTTCCCCGGCCCTCTGTTTCTTGCCCATGGCAGCATGGACCGGATCGTGCCCATCGGTCCCAGCCAGTCACTGGCCGACAGCCGCAGCGCCCCCACTGTTGCCCTTTGGACCGGAGCTGACCACCTCGGATCCTATGCCGAGGACGCGGTCGCATACCGGAAGGCCTTTCAGGACTTTCTCGGGCAGATCGGCGGCTAAAGCAGGTCAATCTGTGCCGCGACGCGCGCTTGCAGGTCCCAAAGGTAACGGTCGCGAATCCCCAGCGCTTCCAGGTGACTGACAGTGTTGTAGAGATACTCGGCGCAGCTTCCCTTGAACCCCACCGCGCGGGCCAATCTGCCGACCTGATCTTCCAATGGCAAAACCACCGCGTCGGGATCGCCATCGGGCGCGCAATAGAAGGCAAGAGCGCGGATCGGACCGCCCTCGCCCCGCACGGTCACCCAGCGCAGCCACGGCATGTCCTCGTGAGAGCTTACCTCGCGCCGCAAGAGCTGCAACATCCGACCATGTGGGTCATCGTCCGGCAGCCGGTAAGCCACCCCGGTACAGGCTCCGCCCCGCGCTAGCCCTAGCATAAGTCCCGGTGTCTCGGGTGTCCCGCGCCAGTTGGTGATGTGGATGCAGAACGACCGCCGCCAGCCATGTACAACGCCCCTACGGGATTCGACATGATCAAACCCGGGGTTCCAGATAAGGGATCCGTACGCAAAGACCCAGAAGGGTTCGCCGTTCAATTCAGCAACCAGTCGGGCAGCATGGTCCGAGAAGTCTTCGTCCGACAACAAGCGAAAGCGCGGGTTCTGCGGCCCACGTTCCACCACGCGCGTGACCTTCGCCACATGCGCCGGTCCAAGCGCCATTACCCGACCCGACCCCGCCATGGCGGCCCTCCGGTTCACGTGCCCGCAATATCGCAAAGCCCTGTCCCACTGACAAGCCGCCGCAGGGCCCTTCCCTTTCGGTACAGAGAAATTAGAAAGGACCCATGCCCTACGAATGGCTTCCCCCCGAAGGCGGAGAGGACCGCCTGCATCTCTGGCCGCACCGGTCACTGACCCAGCGCGGCTTCGTCTGGTTCATCGGCGCCACGGCCGCCCTGATCGCCGTGCCGCTGATCGGCATCCTCGGCAGCCCCGTCCTTTGGGCGCTGCTGCCGTTTCTTGTGGGTGCAATCTGGGCCATCTGGTTTGCGCTGCGGAAAAACGGCCGCGACCGTGAGATTGTCGAGGACCTTCGGCTTTCTCGCCAGCGCTTGCACCTCGTGCGCCACGGTCCCAAGGGCCGGCGTCAGGCCTGGGAGGCCAACCCCTACTGGGTCCGCGTGACGTTGCATGAATCAGGCGGCCCGGTGCCGAACTACCTGACGCTGAAAGGCGATGGGCGGGAGGTTGAACTGGGTGCCTTCCTCTCGGAAGACGAACGGATCGCGCTGCGCCAGGATCTGAAGGACCGGCTGCACGCGCTTAATGGTCAGGTCTGATGGCCAAACTGCGGCCAACCCGACTGGAAACGCCTTGCAGCACGCGGACGGTGCGCACACCTGCGAGTGGACCGGCCCAAGCCAAGGGATCTGGCGTTGACCTGGAAGCGGCAAAAGCTGCGCGAAAATGCCCGAAATAGGTGCCCGGAGCGGTTCGGGGTCTCAGGACCCCAGCCGCGCCTTGACCAACGCGCCGACCGCTCCGAAATCCATCTGGCCGGTGTATCTGGCCTTGAGTGTCGCCATCACCTTGCCAACGTCACGGATGCTTGCGGCCCCCGTCTCGGCCACCGCCGCATCAAGTGCTGCCGCAACCTCGTCCTGGCTCATCTGGCGCGGAAGGAATTCCTGGATCACGCCGATTTCGGCCAGTTCCTTCTCGGCCAGTTCCAGCCTGCCTCCCTCTTCGTAGGCGCGGGCCGATTCCTGACGCTGCTTGACCATCTTGCCCATGATCTGCAGGATTTCCGGCTCGCCCACCTCGCCCGCGTCCTGGTCGCCGCGCAGGGCGATCTCCCGGTCCTTGATGGCAGCATTGATCAGGCGAAGCGTCGAAAGCCGGTCGACCTCTTTCGCCTTCATGGCCTCTTTCAGGGCCGTCTGCAGACGGTCGCGCAAAAGCATGGTCGGACTTTCCGATAGTTTCCCCAGGAACAAGACTTTACCCTGAACCGGCCCCGACCGCAACAGCGCGAGATTTCAGCAAATGTCTGATTTCTTTGGAAAAAGCTTTTCTCATCCGC
Organism: Paracoccaceae bacterium; assembly: GCA_031412255.1. Taxonomy (GTDB): domain Bacteria; phylum Pseudomonadota; class Alphaproteobacteria; order Rhodobacterales; family Rhodobacteraceae; genus Tabrizicola. The sequence continues at coordinate 22,432 of JANOCQ010000228.1, forward strand.
CCTTGACCCTGCCGCCCCCGCCCCTTAGTTTCCGCGCAATTTGCCAAAAGGGAGAGTCGCCATGCCTGCGCCGCAGAAGCCTACCGCCTGCCTCGCACTTGCCGACGGCTCTCTTTTCTACGGTCACGGCTTCGGCGCCACCGGTGAAACCGTCGCCGAGCTTGTGTTCAACACCGCGATGACCGGCTACCAGGAGATCATGACCGACCCGTCCTATGCGGGTCAGGTCGTCACTTTCACCTTTCCTCACATCGGCAACACCGGCATCACGCCCGAAGATGACGAGACAGGCACCCCTTCGGCCGCCGGCATGGTGGTCAAGTGGGACCCGACAGAGCCTTCCAACTGGCGCGCGACCGGCGAGCTGACCGACTGGCTCACCAGGATCGGTCGCATCGGGATCGGCGGGATCGATACCCGCCGCCTGACCCGCGCGATACGCCAGCAGGGCGCGCCGCATGTGACCCTGGCGCATGATCCCGAAGGCAAATTCGACATCGAACGCCTTGTCGCCAAGGCGCGGGCCTGGAAGGGCCTGGTCGGGCTTGATCTTGCAAAGGACGTGACCTGCGCCCAAAGCTACCGCTGGGACGAGAAACGCTGGGCCTGGCCCGAGGGCTATGCCCGCCGCGAAGGCTCCGGCCTGCGCGTGGTGGCCATCGACTACGGTGCCAAGCGCAACATCCTGCGTTGCCTGGCCTCGGTCGGATGTGAAGTCACCGTCCTGCCCGCCGGCGCCACCGCCGAAGAGGTGCTGGCCCACAACCCCGAGGGCGTGTTCCTGTCAAACGGCCCCGGCGACCCGGCCGCAACCGGAACCTATGCCGTGCCGATGATCCAGGCTGTGCTCGCACAGGACCTGCCGCTGTTCGGCATCTGCCTTGGGCACCAGATGCTGGCCCTGGCGCTTGGTGCCAAGACGCGCAAGATGAACCATGGCCACCACGGCGCGAACCATCCGGTGAAAGACCTGACGACCGGCAAGGTGGAAATCACCTCGATGAACCACGGCTTTACCGTGGACGCAGACACCCTGCCCAAGGGTGTATCCGAGACTCACGTAAGCCTTTTTGACGGCACCAACTGCGGCATCGCGGTCGATGGCAAGCCGGTCTATTCGGTCCAGTACCACCCCGAGGCCTCGCCGGGGCCCCAGGACAGCTTCTACCTCTTCGAACGCTTTGCCCAGGCGATGCAGACCCGCCGCGCCTGAACGGGCGTTAAGGACCTGTTAACCCCCCGCCCGCATGATGGCGGTCGGAAGCTGGGGAACAGGCATGGGTGCTGCCGAACGGATCAGCGATTTGGAACTGCCCCGGTCGGGCCCTCGGGGCCTGCGCCGCACATATGCGATTGGCGCCTCATTGTTGCGCGAAGGCGTCGTCGCCCCCGAAGAGATGCTGACCGCTTTGGCCGGCCAGGGGCGCGAATCGGGGCGCCTGCCGGATGTGCTGCGGGCGCGCGGACTGGTGGTGGAGCGGGATCTTCTTGGCGTCGATGCCCGGAACTGGGGCCTGCGCCTTGTGGACCTTGACACGGCACTGCCCGATCCCCGTTTGGTCGACGCCGTGGGGGTGCAGGATTGTCTGCGCCACGGTCTCGTCCCCTGGCGACGCGTCGGCGATGTCACCATCGTCGCCACCTCCCGGCCCGAAGACTTCCGCCGCCTCCGCCCGATGCTTGAGGCCAGACTTGGCCCGGTCGCCGCGGGTATCGCATCATCCCGGGCAATCCTGGCTGCGATCCACGCCCGACGCGGCGACCTTTTGGCCCGCGCCGCCGAAAATCGTGTCGACCCCGCCGAAAGCTGCCGTTCCTGGCCCCGCCTGCACCAATCGCCCCGCGCCATGCTTGCCCTTGGCCTGACTTTCCTGGGACTGGCACTTGCCCCCCTTGCCACCGGCCTTGCCGCGCTTGCCTTCGCGGTCTTCTCGTTGGCCTGCCTGACGGCACTGAAGATCGCCGCCACCGTGGCCGCCCTGCGCAAACCGCGCCCCGGCCCGCAGCCCGCCTCGGACGGCATCCCGGCGGTCGTCTCTATCATCGTCGCCCTTTACCGTGAGGCGGACATTGCCCCCCGCCTGGTTCGTCGCCTGGCGCGCCTCGACTACCCGGTGGAACTGCTGGATGTCATTCTTGCGGTGGAGGCCGAAGATCACATCACCCTCGACGCGCTTTCCAATGCGGAACTCCCGCCCTGGATGCGGGTCGTCATCGTGCCTGAAGGCCAGGTCAAGACCAAGCCACGTGCCCTGAACCATGCGCTCGATCATGCGCGTGGTGCCATCATCGGGGTCTATGACGCCGAGGATGCACCTGAACCGGACCAACTGCAGAAGGTCGTCGAACGCTTCCAGCGCTCTGGGCCCGAAGTCGCCTGCCTGCAAGGCGTGCTCGACTACTACAACCCCCGCACCAACTGGCTGAGCCGCTGTTTCACTATCGAATATGCCGGCTGGTTCCGTCTGGTTCTGCCGGGCCTTGCCCGCTTGGGCCTGGTCGTGCCCTTGGGCGGGACAACCCTGTTCTTCCGGCGCGAGGTGCTGGACAAGCTTGGTGCCTGGGACGCTCATAATGTGACCGAGGACGCGGATCTCGGCATCCGCCTGGCACGCCACGGTTACCGGACCGAGCTGATCCAGACTGTCACTCTGGAAGAGGCGAACTGCCGTCCGATTCCCTGGATCAAGCAGCGCTCTCGCTGGATCAAGGGCTACATGATGACCTGGGCCGTCCACATGCGCCAGCCTTGCTTGCTTTGGCGGCAACTTGGCCCGCGCGGGTTCCTCGGATTCCAGGTCCTGTTTCTTGGTACCATCGCACAATTCCTGCTGGCGCCGCTGTTGTGGTCGTTCCTGCTCTTGCCGTTCGGCTTCGACCATCCGCTCTATGCAGCCCTGCCCGTCGCTGCCGTCTGGAGCATCGCCGGGGTGTTCTTCCTGTCCGAGGCGGCAAACATCTTCATCGGCGCGCTTGGCCTTGGCCGGACGCGCCACGGGCTCAGCCCGCTCTGGGTGCTCACATTGAAGGTCTATTATCCGCTCGCCTCGCTGGCGGCCTACAAGGGGCTATTGGAGCTGGCCACCCGCCCCTTCTACTGGGACAAGACCACCCACGGTCTTTTCGACCAGACGGTCGAGACGCGGAGCTGAGGCCGGGGCCCAGGCCGAGGCGCAAGACGGCCCGTGCGCCGGGTCGTGACAAATAGCTGCCGAAAGCGTTCGTTCCCGATCTTCTGTCGCTATGGACCGCCTCCTGGAAAAGCGGATCGGCAAGGGTTCATGGGCGGACGCACCGTGCACCAAGGCAGGGTGCCATCGACCCCACGCAAAGCTCAGCCCGTCGCAGTTTCACAGGGCTTCTTCCGCGTCCGCACGGCAAGACGGAAAAAAACAGTCAGAGGCGCCGAAAACACGCGGTTTCAATCCCGAACGCGTTTGGCGCCTTCTTCCATCGGTGTGTGACCGGGTGTTGTCCCTGGTCTATCTTCCGCAGACCCCGCTGCAAATCCGGTCTAGCGCATCCGCAGCTCGCCCGCATCAACCCGCAGGCGCGTCTCGAAGGCTTGGCTGATGTGCGACCTCAGGGCGTGATAGGCAGCATCCCCATCTCCGGCCTCGATCGCGGCGACGATCCGGGCGTGTTCGTCCAGCGCCACCTCGTCCCGGCCCTCGGCGGCGAAAGATGTGTTCGCCATCAGCGCCATGGACCGATGCACCAGGTCCAGTTGCTGCACCAGAAAGCGGTTGTGGCTCGCCAGGTGGATCTGCTTGTGGAAGCGCTTGTTGGCGCGGCTCAGGGCACGCGGATCGCCCCCCAGAAGCGCCCGGTCCTCGCCCACCATGCTTTTCAGAACCCGCACTTCCTCCGGTGTCGCGTGGCGCGCTGCCAGACGCGCCGCCAGACCCTCGAGTTCGGTCCTGACCGCATAAAGCTCGGCCAGTTGGTTATGGTCCAGACTGGCCACGATCAGGCTGCGCCCGTCGCGTGTCAGCATCGACTGCGTCTCCAGCCGCTGCAATGCCTCGCGCACCGGAGTTCGGCTTACACCCAGCCGTTCGGCCAACTCGCTTTCGACCAGCCGGTCGCCGGGCTTGTAGACCCCGGCTTCGATCGCCTCCATGATCAGCGTATAGGCGTCTTTCTGCACATCCGTCCCTTCCCTTGCGCGGCGGACCATAAGCCGCACGCCCCCCCGCGATCAACCCTTCCCATCGCCGTCACGCTGCCCTACACCGGACTGCATGCCGAAACAGGATTTCAGCCACGTCACGACCTGGGTGTTCGACCTGGACAACACGCTGTATCCGCCCCACATGCGGCTCTTCGACCAGATCGAAGTCCGGATGACCGACTGGGTGATGCAGGCACTCAAGGTCGACCGGGCGCGGGCGGACCACCTGCGCGCTCATTACTGGAGCACCTACGGCACCACGCTCGCGGGTCTCATGCGCGAGCACGACGTCGATCCCGGCCCCTATCTTACCGAGGTGCACGACATCGACTTTTCTGTCCTGTCTCCTGATCCAGAGCTTGCACAGTCCATCTCCCGGCTGCCAGGCCGCAAGATCGTCTACACCAACGCCTGCGCTCCCTATGCCGAGAAAGTTCTTGCGGCGCGCGGACTGGCCGGACTTTTCGAAGCAATCTACGGGGTGGAGCATGCCGAGTTCCACCCAAAGCCCGACGCCCGGGCCTTTGCCACGGTTTTCGGGAAGGACGGCCTGGACCCGACCAGGGGCGCGATGTTCGAGGATGACGCCCGCAACCTTGCCGTGCCGCACGCACTAGGCATGCGCACGGTCCATGTGGCCCCCTCGCCAGAGCCGGTCACCCATATCCACCACCACACCCAGGATCTCGCTCTCTTCTTGGCACGCCTGGTGGAGTGACATTCCGTCACATCCTCCTGTCGCGGCGCGGCTCTACATAACCGGGAATCGCCGTGCATGAGGACGCGCCAATGACCCTCGCTTCCACCAACACCCCCAGCGCCTTCGGTCGCTTTGCCCGCGCGATCCCGGTCGTCGGACAGGTGATCCGCGACATCGAGCGCGACACCAGCAGCATCTACTACCTTCTTGTGATCTTCCTGACCGCCTTGGTCCTGGGCATCCAGACCTGGGGCCTGCCCGCCTTGGTTCTGACCGCAGTTGCGCTGGTCCCGGTGATGTTCGTCCTGCTGATCCTGGTCGCGCGCCCCTGAGGCACGGTGTGCTCTGGCCCCCCCTGCCAGTGCGGCCTATGTTAACCGGAGGGAGGCCCGAGATGCGCGAAATGACCGATATCCTGATTTCTGGCGGCGGAGTCGCCGGATTGACCGCTGCCTGTGCCTTCGGATCGGCCGGGTTTCGCGTCGTCTGCGTCGATCCCGCGCCGCCGATCACCGAAGGCACCGCCGAGGGCGCTGACCTGCGCACCACCGCCTTCCTGCAACCCTCGATCCCGGTCCTGCAGGCTGCCGGCCTCTGGAACCGCCTTGAACCCCACGCCGCACCGCTGCAAGTCATGCGGATCGTCGATGCCGGGGGCGATGTCCCCGAAGCCCGTCTGATCAAGGACTTCGACGCCGCCGATATCTCGGACGCCCCCTTCGGCTGGAACCTGCCCAACTGGCTTCTGCGTCGCGAGATGGTGGCGCGGCTGGCCGACCTGCCGAATGTCACCTTCCGCCCCGGCACTGGCTTCGCCCGCATGCTGAGCCGCGACACCGAGGCCCTGGTCACGCTGTCGGACGGTGCCCAGATCGCGGCCAGACTGGTTATTGGCGCTGACGGACGCAGTTCGATGGTGCGCGAAGCCCTTGGCATCGCCGCAAGAACGACGGGCTACGGCCAGAAGGCACTGGCCTTCGCCGTCTCCCACCACATCCCCCACGGAAATGTCTCGACCGAGGTGCACCGTTCGGGCGGTCCGTTCACCCTGGTGCCCCTGCCAGACCGCGACGGCCATCCGGCCTCGGCCGTGGTCTGGATGGAGAGCGGTCCCGAGGTCAACCGCCTTGCCGCACTTCCGGTCCCTGACTTCGAGGCCGAGATGACCGCACGATCCTCCGGTATCCTCGGCCCGCTGACCTTGATCAGCCGACGCTCGATCTGGCCGATCATCAGCCAGATAGCCGACCGACTTTCTGGTCCACGCGCGGTCCTGGTGGCCGAGGCCGCGCATGTCGTCCCGCCCATCGGAGCGCAGGGTCTGAACATGTCGCTTGCCGACATTGCGGCCCTTCTGGATCTTGCACAGACCCACCGCGCCGATCCGGGTGTGCCGGCGGTGACCGACGCCTTCCACCGCGCCCGGTTTCTTGAAATCCGGGCGCGCGTGACCGGGATCGACCTTTTGAACCGCGCCTCGATGGCCAAGGCGCCGATCCTGCGCGACCTTCGCGCCAAGGCGCTGGAGGCGCTTTATTCGGCCCGTCCCGTTCGCCAGACGGTGATGCGGGCGGGGCTTGGCGCGGGCCGGAAATCTGCTACGCCAGCGCGCGGCTGAAGTTTCGTGCATTTTTGCACATAGCAATCTCAACATCACGACACGGCCGTCGCAGGATGTAACATGTGAGCCAGAGCCCCCCATTTCCCCACGATTCGCGGGGAGAATGCTGCACTGCGTCATGCAAGGCGCACGTGAGTTCAAATCGCCGAGACCACGCGCGACCAAGCCGTGATTTCCCTTTTCCTTCGCGTCACCCCAATTCTCACTCACCGCCCCACGGTGGGGCAGGACGCAAGAAACCAAAGGAATACAAGATGAAAAGCTTCGCTCTCGCCACCGCTCTCGTTGCCGTCTCCGCCTTCTCCGCCATGGCTCAGCAATCCGCGCCGGTCGCGCTGTCGTCGTCGATCCAGTCGCAGATCCTGAACTGGGTACCCGAAGCCGACCTGTCGAACCTGACCAACTCGCAGTATGCGCGCCTTGTCACGCTGTTCTCCAAGTCGGAAAACCTGCGGGCTGGCGACGATCCGGCCGGTCAGGTCAAAGTCATCCTGAACGCCCAATAATCGACACCGTGGACATCATTACGTCCAGAACGCACAGGCCGGAGAACTCCCCTCCGGCCTGTGTTTTCGCAAAGGAAGCGATCAAAGGACCGCGTCAACGGCCCGCTGCAGCCGCGCCACGGTCGCTTCGACGTCCTGCAACTTGTCCAGCCCGAAAAGCCCCAGCCGGAAGGTCCTGAAGTCTGGCCCTTCGCCGACCTGCAGCGGAACCCCCGCCGCGATCTGCAATCCCTGCGCCCGGAACTTCGCCCCGTTCTGCACCTCGGGGTCGCTGGTGTAGCTGACCACCACCCCCGGCGCCTGGAACCCTTCGGCGGCCACCGACGTCACTCCCTTCGCCGCCAGCATCTCCCGTACTGCCCGCCCAAGCGCCCACTGCGCCGCCTTCGCAGCCTCGAACCCCATCGCTTGCGTCTCGACCATCGCGTCCCGGAAGCCGACGATTGCATCCGTCGGCATCGTGGCGTGATAGGCGTGGCTACCCTTCTCATAGGCCTCCATGATCGCGCGCCACTTCTTCAGGTCCAGTGCAAAGCTGTTCGATGTGGTCTCGGACAACCGGGCTTCGGCCAAGGGCGACAGCATCACCACACCGGCAGAGGGCGAGGCCGACCAGCCCTTCTGCGGGGCAGAGATCAGCACATCGACGCCGGTCGCCTTCATATCCACCCAGATGCAGCCCGAGGCGATGCAGTCCAGTACCATCAGGGCGCCGACTTCGTGAGCGGCAGACGCCATTTGCGCGATGTAATCGTCCGGCAGGATGATCCCCGCACTGGTTTCGACATGGGGCGCAAAGACTGCCTCTGGCTTCACCTCGCGAATTTTCGCCACCACTTCCTCGATGGGCGGCGGCGCATAGGGCGCGCGGGCATCGTTTCCGCTTTGGCGCGCCATCACCACTGTCGCCTCGGTGGCAAAGCCACCCGCCTCGAAGATCTGCGTCCACCGATAGCTGAACCAGCCGTTCCGCACGATCAGGACGCGCCCCTTGCCGAACTGCCGTGCCACAGCCTCCATCGCATAGCTGCCGCCGCCGGGCACCAGCGCTACGGCGCTGCCTTTGTAGACCTCGCGCAGAAGCCCCGAGACCTCGCGCATCACTCCCTGGAAGCGGGCTGACATGTGGTTCAGCGAGCGGTCGGTGAAGACGACCGAGAATTCCTGCAACCCGTCCGGGTCTATCTGCGCGTGCGGCAAGTTCATGAGTGCCTCCTTGTTCAGCAGGAACCTAGCGCCAGCCGGCGCGCTCTGCCAGTGCGCAGGTTGGTTGCGGATCTAACCCAGCGGACCTGGCCTGCGCTCTTCGGTCAACAGGACGTTGGCCTCGACGTTGCCCACCCCCGGCAAGGTCATGATCCGCCGTCGCAGCACACGTTCGAAATCCGCGATGTCACGCGCCACGACCCGCAGGCGATAGTCGAAAAGACCCAGCACATGCTGCACCACCTGCACCTCGGGGATCGCCTGCACCGCACGCTCGAAATCCTCCAGGCTGACGCGGCCCTTGGTTGCAAGCTTCACCCCCAGAAAGACAGTGACGCCGAACCCCAGCTTTTCGCGGTCTACTTCCACCGCCAGGCCCTTCAGCACCCCCGCCTCCTCCAGCCGCCTGACCCGCCGCCAGGCTGCGGGCTGCGACAGTCCAAGCCGCCGTCCCAACTCTCCGGCGGAAAGCGTTCCCTCCGCCGCCAGCGCGCGCAGAAGCGCCCGGTCCGTGTCATCCAGATCAATCACAACGGCAGCCCCCCCGTCTCCTTGATGGTCGCGACCAGCATCAAAGCCTCCACCTCGGCGATATGCGGCAGGGTCAGGATGCGGTCGCGGTAGATTCCGGTCCAGTGTCCCATGTCACGGGCGATGACGTTCAGGCGCACATCGACACGGCCAAGGAACGTCTCGATGGCGATGACCTCGGGCACCTCGCGGGCGGCGGCGATGAACTCGTCAAAGGCGCGGGGGTTGGTCTTGTCCAAGGTGAAGCGAAGGCTGACCTCGACCTCGTAACCAAGAGCCCGCCAGTCGATCAGCGCACCTTCGGCCCGAATCACACCCCCTTCGCGCATCCGGTCCAGCCGTCGCCACAGGGTTGCCCCCGTCACCCCGGCGCGTTCGGCCAACACTGCCCGCTCCAGCCCGGGCTCGGCCAGCCAGTGGCGCAGGATGCGTCGGTCGGTGTCGTCGATCTGCATGATTTTTCCACGATCTCCTATTCCAGCGAATGGTCTGTCTCCAGTTAGCTAGATTAGGTCAACAATTGCACGGCGCAACCAGGAAAAACACCTAATGTCCCGCTATCAATTAGATGGAGGACGCCATGCGCGTTTACTACGACCGCGACTGCGATGTGAACCTGATCAAGGACAAGAAGGTCGCCATTCTCGGCTACGGCTCCCAGGGCCACGCCCACGCCCTGAACCTGCGCGACAGCGGTGCGAAGAACGTCGTCGTGGCGCTGCGTCCCGGCTCCGCCTCCGCCAAGAAGTGCGAAGCCGAGGGCCTAAAGGTCATGGACATCGCCGAGGCTGCCGCCTGGTGCGACCTGATCATGTTCACCATGCCCGACGAACTGCAGGCCGAGACCTACAAGAAATACGTCCACGACAACCTGCGTGAAGGCTCGGCCATCGCGTTTGCCCACGGCCTGAACGTCCACTTCGGCCTGATCGAGCCGAAAAAGGGCGTCGACGTCATCATGATGGCCCCCAAGGGCCCCGGCCACACCGTGCGCGGTGAATACACCAAGGGCGGCGGCGTGCCCTGCCTCGTCGCTGTCCACCAGGACGCCACCGGCCGCGCGATGGAAATCGGTCTCTCCTACTGCTCCGCCATCGGTGGCGGCCGGTCCGGCATCATCGAGACCAACTTCCGCCAGGAATGCGAAACCGACCTCTTCGGCGAGCAGGCAGTCCTCTGCGGCGGCCTGGTTGAGCTGATCCGCATGGGCTTCGAGACCCTGGTGGAGGCCGGCTACGAACCCGAAATGGCCTATTTCGAGTGCCTGCACGAAGTGAAGCTGATCGTGGACCTGATCTACGAAGGCGGCATCGCCAACATGAACTACTCGATCTCGAACACCGCCGAATATGGCGAATACGTCTCGGGTCCGCGCATCCTGCCCTATGCCGAGACCAAGGCCCGGATGAAAGAGGTCCTGACCGACATCCAGACCGGCAAGTTCGTGCGCGACTTCATGCAGGAAAATGCCGTCGGCCAGCCGTTCTTCAAGGCGACCCGCCGGATCAACGACGAGCACCAGATCGAACAGGTCGGCGAAAAGCTCCGCGCGATGATGCCGTGGATCTCCAAGGGCAAGATGGTCGACAAGGCCCGCAACTAAGCCCGCGGCCCACGAACCAGAAGGGCGCCCCGGTTCGGGCGCCCTTTTTCCTTACAGACCGTCGCGGTGCAGCATCTGCCGCCGCACTTCGGCCACCGGTACGCGGGCCAGCTCCATTCGCCGCGCGATGCGCAGTTGCTCGTCCAGCGGCAAGAGAAACGCCACACCGCCGTACTTTCCGTCTTTCGCCAAGGTCGAGACCGGCGCGTTCGGGTCACGCATCCGCTCTTTGGTCCGCTCCTTGCTGATCAGCGCCAGGACCGCCACGGCCAAGAGGGTGAACAGCGACAGGAAGGGCACGATTCCACCGTCGAACATCCTTGCCTCCTATGTCAAAGGCACCCCATGGTGCCGTCACAAAGCCAACCGTCTGGTCGGGTGCCGGTTCCATCGCCTCGGTTTTCCTTTGAAATCCGGCGCCGCCTTTGGCAACTTGCCGCGCAGTATGTCGTGAGGGCACAAATGCGGATCTGCTTCCTGGGTGTGCTGATCGCCTTCACTTGCCGGTTCTCCAGCCATTCCCATGGCGGCTGGACCAAGCGGCGCACCAAGTGATGGCCACCGTCCTTATCCTCATGCCCACTGGCGGACAGGTCCACACCCCCGCCATGCTTAGCCTGATCGGCCTGACCCAGGCGATGGCCCGCCGCAACGTCGCCTTCGCGATGAAGACCTGGGAATGGTCCGATCTGGTGATCTCGCGCAACTATCTGATGTCGTATTTTCTGGCGCAGAAGCAGTTCACCCATGCGCTGCTGCTGGACAGCGACATGAGCTATGACGCGAAGCTGTTCTTCGACCTTCTGGACTTCGGCGCCGACTTCACCTGCGCCCCCTACCCGCAGCGCCAGATGCGCTGGCAGGTCCTTCGCGACCTTATCGAACGCGAGGCGTCAAAACCCGCCAACGCGCGTGCGCCGACCGCCGATCTTGTTGCCCAATCCCTGCGCTACAATGTCTCGGACGTGTTTGACGCGGGCGAAGTCTGGCCGCATGAGGTCCGGGGCGGCTTCCGCAAGGTCCCCGGGGCCGGGACCGGCTTCATGCTGATCCGGCGGGCCGTCCCCGAACGCATGATTGAAACGGGCACGGCTTTGCCCGTCCCCGGCTTCAACGGTCCTGGCTACCCCGGCGCGGACTTTCACGATTTCTTCAGCCACCTGCGCGGCCGGGGCGGCGCAGTGTTGCACGGCGAGGATACCTCATTCTGCCGCCGCTGGATCGAAGGCTGCGGTGGTGAGATCTGGTGCCATGAGACGGCGAAGATCACCCACCACGGCAGTCTCGCCTATCCCGGCGACTACGGCCTGGCCGGCAAACCCAGGGTATGACCCACAAGCCCTGCAAGGGAAGCTATCAGTCGATCCGGTCGCTCCAGCCCTGTCCGGGTGCCCATGCCCAGAACGCCCCGTCCGCCATGGGGTCGGCTTCAAGCACCACATGGCCCGACGTCAACGAAGGTACCAAAGCCTCGCACGTGGTAACCGGTCCGTGGGGCGTCGGAACGTTGCCCAACTCCACCACCCAATAACCTCGTGCATCACCCTCGTCGCAGCTATGTGTGCCGGTGACTTCAACCACCACGACTGGCCTTCCGATTGCGGCAACGCTGTCCGCATCGCCTGCAAAGAGCACGATGTCCACATCCGCGCCGGACAGGATCTGGACCGGATCACCATCGGACGGACCCGCCGTCAGGATCTCGATCGTATCGACGACCGCGATCCGCACCACCGTGTCGCCGACGAGATGCTCTTCCTCCCGCATCTCGGCCCCGGCTGCAAAACCGGGCGTAGAGAGAATGGCCGCCAGAAAGGCCGCCCTCATTCCCCGACCGCCCCGCGCAAAGCCGCCATCGCCTCGGCAGGCCAGAGGGTGGTGTCCGCGGGCCAGACACGCGGCTCGACATCGCCCTCGACGTGCCAGGCCGCAAATACCCCTTGGGTCGCGGGGTGCAGGTAAAGGAGTGCCCAGTCCGCCTCGCAGGTGAATTTCAGGCAGGCATGGCCCAGGTAGCCCTCTGCGGTCCGGTCGCCTGACCCAAGGTCCGAGATGCGTTCGGCAAAGATCGGGTAGTCCGCGCCAAGCCCCGTCTCCAGCGCCGACAGTACCGGGCCAAGTTTCATCGCGTCGACCGGATGCGCCTGGCCAAGGCCAGCGACCGCGTCCCAACCCGCACCAGCATCCGCGCTGAACGCTTCCGGCAGGGCTTCGGTCAGGCCGGTGACCGGGTTCCAGACCCAGACCTCTCCCGGTTCCGCAGGCAAGGGATCAGTCGCAAAGACCAGCGCGTCGGGCTGGATTTGCACTGCGAACTCCCGGCAGCTTTCGACCGGCCCATAAAGCGCCGGTGGCCCACCCGGAGGCAGCGCCAGAACAAAGGGCGCAGCAGCACAGGCGTTACCGCCCGCGCCAGCCACCCCGGTGACCACCGGGATTTCCCCCACGACCGGCAAGGTGACGTCAAGGTAGATCACCCCGTCCTCAAGCAGGACCTCGCCATCGACGACCAGGGCCGCTCCGCCCATTCCGTCGTCTTGGACACCGATCTGGTGCCCGGCCACCGAAAGGTCTTGTGCAAGGGCGGCCTGCCCCAAAAGCACCACCAGCGTCGCCGCCGTAGGACCCAGTTTTTGCATGTCCGCCTCGCTTGCACTTTTCTGCGGGCCAGACTGCACCCGACCGTGCTTCGCCGCCAGAGGGGAAAGCCTGACCATGCGTGCTTCGAGGTAAAAGTTAAGGCCGCATTAATGCGGAGCGGCAAGTCCTTGAAAAACATGGCTGGCGAAATCTGCCCACGCACGGGCAACCCGGTCAGACCGCAGCCTCGACCGCGCCCACGATCTCATCTACCACAGCGGCCAGAAGGGCCTCATCCTCACATTCAGCCATCACCCGGATCAGGGGCTCCGTCCCCGATTTCCGGATCAAAATCCGCCCGAGCCCCTCGATCCGCTGCTCGCTGGCGCGGATCACCTCCTGCACCGAAGCCACGTCCAAAGGCTTTGCCCCGGCAGTGAAGCGGACGTTCTTCAGCATCTGCGGGACCGTCGCGAAGGACCGTGTCAGCTCCGACGCCGGCCTCCCGGTGCGCACCATCTCGGCCAGGAACTGCAACCCCGCGACC
>JANOCQ010000229.1:0-5934 GCA_031412255.1 Paracoccaceae bacterium
TTTTTTCGGTGCGCCTCCACCGGGCGCGGGGGGCGGCGCGACGCTGGTCTGTCCCCTCCCCCACCCACCCCAGCCCCGATCCCCTCGCTCTCCGATCCGGCCCGGCAGAGGATCGCCGCGCCCGCCACGCTTCCCATCCCCAGCTCCAAGATCACCCCTGCAACGGCCGAAACCCGGTCGCGGTGATCGAGGGCGGCGTGATCTCCTTCGTCCGTGGCCCCTCACATCGCCCGCCCGGTCTTCGCGACGAACGCCGCCGGAGCGAAAGTCTGGACCGCCATCCCCGGCCCTCGCAAGCGTGCTCGGGCGTTCGGGGGGAAAACAGTCCACTGGACTGTTTTCTGATCCCCCTCACCCCTTCGGCGGCGTCCACACCTCCACCGGAGCGCCCCCCACCGCCCGCTTCCCCGGCCAGTGGTTCCAAAGCGGTGAGCCGGATCAGTGAGTGCTCCAATGGAGCGACCACCCGGTGAAAGGCCTCCACCAGAACTGGATGCGCGACTGAAACTTCCCTAACGCATCCCTAACGTCCACACCCAACCCCTTGATTTTCTTGGAGAGTACAAACTGCCCACGCGTGGGCACCCCTTAGATCCCCATCCCCACCTTCCGCCCCTCATGGAACGCATAGGCTGCCAGCCGGGGCGCCGCGCAGTCGCCCACCCGGTGCATCGCCTTCCCCGGGATCACCTCCGGCAGCACATCGAACGCCCGGTTCGTCGTCGCCATCACCAGGGCTGAGGCGGCAATCACCTCCTCTTCCCCCGTCAGGAACGACCGCACCGTCACCCCGTTCCCGTGCCAGCGGACCAGCCGATGCTCTGCCAGCATCCGCACCCCAAGCGCCCCCATCCGCCGCCGCACCACCCCATCCGCCGCCGTCCGCGCCAGCTCTTTTCCGACGAAAGCCTCCGGCGTCACGATGGTCACCCGTTTCCCCTGCTCGGCCAAAGCCCAGGCCGTCCCGACCCCGCGCCAGTTGCCGCCCTCGTCATAGACCACCACCGCATCTCCCAACCGGGCCTCGCGCCGCAGGACCGCCTCGGGCGACCACACGCCCCCCGCCTCGATCCCCGGCAAACTGGCCTCCTGCGGCACCCAGCGCTGGAACCCTGTCTCGTCCGGCAAGGAGCCCGTCGCGACGACCACGACCTCCGCTGGATGCCCCGCCACCTCCTCCGCCTCCAGAAAGGTGTTCAACCGCAGCCGCACACCCAGCCCGTCGAACTGCCGCTCGTACCAGTCCAAAAGCTCCAGGATCTGCCCCCTCCGCGGCTGCATCCCCGCCAGGCGGAACTGCCCGCCCACCACGCCCGAGGCCTCGACGATCTCCACCCGATGCCCCCGCTCTGCCGCGACCCGAGCCGCCTCCAGTCCCGCAGGCCCGGCCCCCACCACCAGCACGTCCCTGGGCATCGGAGAGGCGACAAACCGGTCCCCGCCCCACTCGAACTCCCGCCCCGCGGATGGATTGATCAGGCAGGAAATCCAGTAGTCCCGGCTCCTGCGCCCCCAGCACATCTGGTTGCAACTGATGCAGCCCCGCACATCCGAGGCACGCCCCTCTGCCACCTTCCGCGCCAGATGCGGGTCGGCGATCTGCCCCCGGACGATGCTGACCAGGTCCGCCTGCCCCGAGGCGATGATCGCCTCGCCATTCTCTGGCGTCCGAACCCCGGCCTCGGAAGTCACCACGGCGTGCTTCAGAACGCTCTTCAGCTGGGCCGTCAAAGGCGTCGTCAGCTTCTCGCCATGCGTGAAAGGCGGAATGATCGACTCGAACTACAGATAGGACCCCGCCCCCACCGTCACATAATCCACATGCCCCGTCCGGTCGTGCAGATCGAGTATCTCGCACAGCGCCTCGGCCCCCAAGGTCACCTCGTAGGCTTCCGAATAGCTCACCGCGAGCCCCACGACGAAGCCGTCGCCACAGGCCCGCCGCACCCGCTCGATCAACTCGCGGGAGAACCGCGTCCGACCCTCAACCGACCCGCCCCACTGGTCGGCCCTTTGGTTCGACCAAGGCGTCCAGAACTGGTCCAGAAGCGAATGGTAGGCCGCCCAGACCTCCACCCCCTGAAACCCCGCCGCCTTGGCCCGCACTGCCGCCGCGACATGGGCCTCCAGCAACTCCTCGACCTCCGCCCCCGTCATCGCGTGCGAGCCGTCGGAGTCATGGTACGACGGCCCCCCGGAAGGTGACCAGTGCGGTGCGAAGCTCAGGTCTGAATCGCCATGCGCGCCCACATGGTAAAGCTGCTGAATGATGACCGCGCCCGCGTCCTTCACCTCGTCGGTGATCACCCGGAATGCAGGAATCACGGCGTCATCCGAATGCAGGAAGTTCCCCCGGGTCAGCACACCCGTCCGGTGCACCGGCACGGGTTCCGCGACCACCATCGCCGCCCCGCCCAGGGCGCGCTCCAGAAGGTACTTCCCGAACCGGGGGCCCGGCATCCCCTGGTCTGACATGTTCGCGGTATGCGCTCCGAAGACAATCCGGTTGCGCAGGGTGTGGTCGCGCAGTTTCAGAGGAGACATCAGGCGGGGATGCTGGGTCATGCGGGCCTCCATTCGCCCGCATGTCAGCAACTCTCGACACCTGTGTCAAGTTTCTCGCGCCGGTGGGCTTGGCCCCGGAGTTTTCGAAAACTCCGGACCGGAGCCTTCAAAGGCTCCGATGCGATTTCTTCGAAGAAATCGCCTACTCCGCTGCGACGTCCCAGCCCGAGATCGCCTTGACCTCCAGGAACTCCTCGATCCCCCAGAGGCCACCCTCGCGCGCCCGGCCGCTGGCCTTGACGCCCCCGAACGGCGCACCGGCCCCACGCGACTTCCCGTTCATCTCGACCATCCCGGCGCGCAACTGCCGCGCCAGCCGATTGCGGCGCGCGCCATCCTGCGACTGGACGTAGTTGGTCAGCCCGTAAGGCGTGTCGTTGGCGATCTTCACCGCCTCGGCCTCGGTCTCGAACGGGATCATGCACAAGACCGGCCCGAAAATCTCTTCGCGTTCAATGGTCATCCCGGGCTTCACGTCGGCGAACACCGTTGGCCGCACATAGTAGCCTTTGTTCATCCCCTCGGGCAGGCCAAGACCCCCGGCCACCAGCCGCGCGCCTTCGTCGATTCCCTTCTGGATATAACCCTGGATCTGCTCCCACTGCCGCTTGTTCACCACCGGTCCGATATGCTTGCCCGGCTCGCTGGCTGGTCCGACCTTGATGCCGTTCGCCACCTCGGCGGCGATTTCCACCGCCCGGTCGTAGAAGCCACGCTCCACCAGCATCCGGCTCGGCGCGTTGCAGGACTGGCCCGAGTTGTTCATCATGTGCCGCACGCCACGTTCCACGGCGCGGGCATCGGCGTCGGCGAAAACCAGGTTCGCGCCCTTCCCGCCCAGTTCCAGCGTGACCCGCTTCAAGGTCTCCGCCGCAGCCTTGGAGATCGCCCGCCCGGCACGCGTGCTGCCAGTAAAGCTGATCATCTCGACATCCGGGTGGCTGGACAGCCGCGTGCCCACCCCGGCCCCGTCGCCGTTCACTAGGTTGAAGACGCCCGGCGGGATTCCGGCGCCATGGCAGAATTCTGCAAAAAGCATGCTGGACAGCGGCGATTCCTCGGAGGGCTTCAGCACACAAGTGCAACCGGCCAGCAGCGCCGGGATGACCTTGAGCGTGACCTGATTCATCGGCCAGTTCCAGGGCGTGATCAGCCCGACGACACCGATCGGCTCCATCGCGATCATCGTATCAGGGGCGTGGGCGCCCAGCGGCCTGATCCACTCCATTTGGTCGAAGGCTTTCAGGAAGTTCTTCAGATGCCAGGGCAGGCACTCCGCCTGATCGTCCCGCGCCATGTCGATGGGCGCGCCCATCTCGATGCTGATGGCGTGGGCCATCTCTTCCTTGCGGCGGTTGTATTGATCGAGAATGCCCTCTACCAGCCGCCGCCGTTCTGCCGGCGCTGTCGCGGCCCAGGCGGGGAAGGCGGCTTTCGCGGCGGCCACGGCGGCATCGGTATCAGCGTCGCTGCCCAGCGAGATTACCGCGCAGGCTTCTTCGGTCGAGGGGTCGATCACCGGGCAGTCCTTCGCGACCAGCGGTGCGACCCATTTTCCGTTGATATAGAACTCACGCCTGGTGATCATGATGCCGCTCCTTCGATGGAATTTGATCATATTCTGACAGGGGAAACCCCCGGCCACAAGTCCGTCCGCCAATCCTTGCCAATTCCCTAACGCCCACAGCCAAGCCCTTGAATCCAAAAGGCAGCACAAAGTGCCCACGTGCGGGCAGCTACTCTCCCGGCCCGGCCAAAGGCCGCACCATCGTCGTCGAGGAGGCGAATCCGAACAGGAACCGGAGCATCCCCAGCTCCTCAGTCCGCACCGCCCGGAACCCATGCCGCTCATACAAAGCCCGCGCCCGGAAATTGTCCTGGATAACGTCCAGCCGGACCGCTCCATACCCCCGCTCCGCCGCCTCCTGATAGAGGGCGGCCAGCAACTGCGACCCCACCCCCTTGCCCCGGTGGGACTTGCCGACGCAGATACCGTCGATCAGGAAGCGGTCATTGTCGACCTCCCGCCCCAGCGCCCAGAGGATGCCGCCGCGCCACCGTCCGCCGACCCTTCCATAGATCTGGGTCAGGTCCTCCCAGCTGCCACCCGCGAAGCTTCCCGCCGGGGTCTTGTAGCCCGCCAGCCCGATCAACTCGCCCCCGTCCCCCACCGCCGAAAAGCAGAGGTCGCCCCGGATCACCCGCTGGAAGAACCGCAAGGCCCGCTCGTCCGGCCCCAGGACGCGGCCAAGCTTGCCCCCGAACGCCTCCCAATAGAGCCGCGCCGCCTGCGGACGCAGTTGAGGGTGCAGGCCCCGGAAGATCGTCACGGCCATGTCAGAGCCTCGGCCAGCAACGGGGCGTGGCGGGCGCCCAGGATCCAGCCTTCCTCTCCCGCCTCCATCGGCGCGTCGAACAGGGGCAACAGCCGATCCGCCCGCGCCAGCTTGAACAGCGCGCGGGACAGGAGGCGGACCTGAGCCTGGTCCGCTGTCATCCCCTCGCTGTTCGCCAGGATCGCGACCGGTCCCGCCAGCAGCGAGGGGTAGACCTCGGCCAGCACCACCGGCGCGTCCGGCGCAGCGAAGGGCCAGACCGAGACGCCCGGAAGCTGCGACAGCCGGTGGATCATCGGCAGGCCCAGCAGGCTTTGCGAGCCGACAGACCCGGGGTTGAACAGCATCCACGGGCTTTTCGCGCGCGGAACGGCGGCTTCGGCAGCGCGGGTCTCGGACAGTCCAAGCGCCTCGTAGTCGATCCCCGCCCGACGGAAGGGAAGGCCGGGCCAGACCTGCCCCATCGGGTGGCTCCAGAACGGGCCGGGACCTTCGGGGAAGACGGCATTGATCCGGGTCGCCACCTCGAAGCGGTTGTTGCGGTTCTCGACGTCGGTGATCTCCCTCGCGACCCAGCGCCACACGGCCTCCGAGCGGGCTTCTCCGGTCAGCCGGGCAGCGAAGCCCGCCGGATAGCCCATCGCGAAGTCGAAGCCGATAAGCACCCGCAACCACTCGGCGCGGACGGTGTCGATCAGGGTGAGCAACTGCGCCTCCGCCGAAGCGCGGGTGCGGTGGTGCCACTCGGCCCCGCCTTCGGCATCATGGCAACCGATCCAGACGGCATTGGCTCGGTTGGTCAGGCTGGTGGGCAGGTTGGACGCCGACCAGTCGACCACGATCACCCGGTCAAACAAGCCCCACCTCGCGCAGGATGAAATCCGCGACGGCACCTGTGTCGTTCAGGTCCAGGACCGGAACCGGCAAGCCAAGAGTCGCATCGGTCGCCACGGCCCGCACCAGAGGATCGCCGGGCTGGATCAGGGGATGGCCGGTTTCCGCCCGCCAAACCTCGACCTTGGGGTGGGCGTCG
>JANOCQ010000230.1:0-6253 GCA_031412255.1 Paracoccaceae bacterium
TCCCGGTGGCAGATCGTCATGGATCTGTCGCAACTGCTGCTCGACAAGATGGAAGTTGTCCAAAAGCCACTCGGCTGCCGGAGCAATCACCTGACCCGCCTGCAGGGCACTCGCACAGGTCCGATAGGCCGCCAGAAGCGCCTCGGCATTCTCCTCGACCCTGCTGCTTAGCGGTTGGACGTGCAGCGATGGACCGGCCAGGACCGGTTGCGCCGCCGCCAGGCTGATCGCGTGATGCTCCAGCCGTTCCGTTCCGAATAGGTCCTCCCGGATCGGAGAGCTATCTTGCCAGACGCCGGGGACCGTCGTGAAACTTGCGCGGACCGACCTTTGCAGGCGCCGGATCTTGCCTTTCCAGTCCGTCACTTAGCAGATGACTTGAGCCCGGAGTCCTTCACCGCAGCTTTCTGGCTGTCGGCGATGGTGGTCTTCGTGGGGTCTTGGCGTCTGAGCGTGCGAAAGCCGACTCCCACCGCATCGCTCCGCTCATCACACAGGTCAGCTCGGATGCGCCGCGTCATCAGCGCCCATTTGGTCTCTATCTGATCCCATTTCATGGCTCGTTTCCTTTCGGGGTCATGGCAGTGCCCACATCAGGACATGACAGAAGGATGGATCGCGCAGTGCGAGCACCCTCTTTGGTCACATCGGTCGTAAGATCTAAATCGTTGCATGGCGGGCAGACTTGAGGCCCGGATCGGGCCTCTCGCATACGGGGTCGCTGCTGGTTTGCGATGCGTTGTCCGCCAGGCGAAAACTTGCTGTGCCAGAACACTCTTCCTATCTCGCGACTATAGCATGAGCCGCGGGCGCCGGGGTAGGGGAATGCGCCGCCACAAAACCGGTTCCGGCACTTTCCTGCCGGGACGCCGCCTGCCGCGCCACCCCGGCCGCAAGCAGTCCGTCATGATTGCCGCAGTCATGTCGCGTCCCGGTGAAGATGAAGCCGACAAGCGGAATGGCACGCCCGGCCACCGTGATGGCGTCGGTCAGTTGGACTTCGCCTCCCTTGCCGCTGGGCGTATGTTCCAGAACGTCGAAAATCATCGGATCCAGGATGTAGCGGCCAACCGCGCCAAAGGACGATGGTGCCGTGCCCGGCAACGGCTTTTCAACCATGCCGACAACCGGCAGGCACTTGTCCTTGGGCAGCCCGCCCAGCCGGAAGATGCCGTACTGCGAGGTTTCTTCCACACCCACCTGCATCGCGGCGATCATGTGACCCGCGCTGTACTGGGCGGCCATTTCGGCCAGACAGTTCGCACCCATGACAATGTCGTCCGGAAGCAGCACTGCGAACGGACCCGGCAAGGTGACATCCTTGCAGCAAAGAACGGCGTGACCCAGGCCAAGCGGCTGATCCTGAAAGACGTAGACGATTTCGGGGCCTACGGTCTGGACGTTGCGATCAAGGGTTGTGTCGAAGGAACTCCTCCCCGCCAGATAGGCCTGGATCGCCAGCTTGGCAGTGCTGATCACGACGACGATCCGCTCTGCGCCAAGTCCGACGGCTTCGTCGATGGCAAAGTCCAGCACCACACGGTCGTAGACTGGCAAAAGCTCTTTCGCCGTTACCTTCGTGGCGGGCAAAAGACGGGACCCCAGTCCGGCAGCAGGAATGATGACCGTCCTGATCGACGTGTCCGACATGTCTGCCCCCCAGGTTGCAAGAATAACTGCCCGGCGCAACGCACGAGGTCACGGTTCGGTTCCCGTGGCCGGCATGTGTCTTCCAAGCGGCCTTTGTCCCGGCACCTCCCCGACCTCCGCCTGCAATCGTTTTCAGGTTTGGCTGCCAATCTGCACGCCCCCCTGAAATAGCCCGCCTGCCGTCTTGATCGCAGGGGCGGTCGAGCTATGCTTCCTCGGCGGGGGGACTACCATGAAAACACAGCTGGCCTCGCTCGACATTGAGGTGTTCGAGCGCACGACATCGATCTTCTCTGCAAAGCGTGCGACCTTGGCCCCGGAAGCGGTCGAGGTGGTGGCAAGCGACATCGTCCGGCGACTTGCACAATCAGCCAAACGTGTGCCCGATTTTGAAGTTCCGCCGATCCGGCAGGACAGCATCGACGCCTTTTGCGATGCGCTGATCCAGTCCGACCCCGACGCGGCTTTGCGCTTTATCGAAGACCGCCGTACCGAGGGTCTCTCGCTTCCAGGCGTATATCTCGGCTATATCTCCGGTGGCGCGCGCTGCCTTGGGGAACGCTGGGAAAGGGACGAACTCTCGTTCCTTCAGGTCACCAGCGGAACCGGCCACCTCTACGCGCTGATGCGGGCACTGAGGTCCGAAACATCATTCGCCCATCGCAAATTCGACAACCGCCGGGTTGCGCTCTTCGCAACGGTTCCGGGTGAACAACACGGAGTGGGCATCACGGTCGCTGCCGACTTGTTCCGCGAGGCCGGGTGGGAGATCGACCTGGAAATCGACACCGAGCATGACGAGCTTGTCGCCCATGTCGAAAACACGCGCCCGCACATCGTCGGCCTTTCTCTCAGTACCGAGCATCGGCTTGATGCTCTGGTTCGGCTGGTGGTTGCAATGCGACTTGTCGTGCCTGATGCGATCATCGGCGTTGCCCCTTCCCCAAGAATAGATGCGGACCAACTTCAAAACCTGGCGGATATCGACCTGGTCTTCTCGGACGCCCCGTCTGCCTTTCGTGAACTGGATCGGCTCATGCGGCTGCGGGCAGAATAGGGACAGCGCAGGCCGCCGCTACATCAGCGTTGCACTGCCCACAAGTCCCCGGACCGCAACCGCGGGTGGAAGACCTGGCCGATCGGCGGAGGACCGGACGATCACACCGTCCCACTGCGATCCGGGGTGACCCCTAATCGCCAAGGTTGCGACTGGGGCCTTTCGTCGTCGGTATGCCGTGTCTCTCGACGGAGGACGGTTTTCCTCGGATCTTCGTTTGTTTGGCGGGGTCGGGGGTCGCTCAGCCGACTTACGCCGTTGCCCGCAGTTTCTGTACGGGTGGCGGCGCATATCCTCCCAGTCTCGATGTGCGCAGGCCAAGGCCGACCATCGCTTCGGCCAGCCGCACCGCGCAGGACACTCCGTCCAGCACTGGCAGCCCATGTTCCGCCGAAAGCCGGCCGGCAAGGTCGGCCATGCCGGCGCAGCCCAGCACGATGGCCTCGGCGCGGTCTTCGGCTACGGCCCGGCCGATTTCGGCGCTGATCCGGGTCGAGGCTTGCGAGCCCGGCCGCTCCAGATCCAGCACCGCGACTTCCGAAGACCTTACGCGGGCGCAGCGGGTGGCCAGGCCGTACTTGTGCAAGTTGTGCTCCAGTGCCGGAACAGAGCGTGCAAGCGTGGTGACGACCGAGAACTTGTTCGAAATCATGGAAGCGAAGTGATAGGCCGCCTCGCCGATCCCGATCACCGGTCTGTCGGTAAGGCAACGCGCCGCGTCCAGGCCGGTATCGTCAAAGCAGGCAATGATCACTGCGTCAAAGCCGGGTGTGGTCTGGATGACGTGCAGCAGACCGGGAACACTCAGCGCCTCGTCATAGTAGCCCTCGATGGACACCGGGCCGCCCAGGGGGTTCACCGCAATCACTTCGGTTCCCGCACTTGCCGCCCCCTTTGCCGCAAGCCCGATCTTTTCGGTCATCGACGCGGTCGAGTTCGGATTGATCATCAGAAGGCGCATTTACAGGTCTCCACCCAGGTAAGCCGCCTTGATCCGGTCGTCGTGCATCAGGTCCTTCGAGACCCCTGACAGCACAACCTGTCCGGTCGACATGGCGTAGGCACGGTTCGAGATCGACAGCGCCATTCGGCTATTCTGTTCGACCAGCAGCACCGACACGCCCTCGTCCCGGCTGATCGCGACGATGGCGCGGGCAATGTCCTGGACCAGCTTTGGCGCGATCCCAAGGCTGGGTTCGTCCAGAAGCAGCAGCTTCGGCTTCGCCATCAGCGCGCGGCCGATCACCATCATCTGCTGCTCGCCGCCGGAAAGCGTGCTGGCCTGCTGGTTGAAGCGTTCCTTCAGGCGCGGAAAACGCGTCAGCACGCTTTCCAGCGTCTGTTCGATGCCCTGCTTGTCGGTGCGGGTGAAGGCCCCCATCAGAAGGTTGTCCTTCACGCTCATCAACGGGAACACCCGCCGCCCTTCCGGCACCATCGCGATGCCGCGCTTGACGATTTCCGCCGCCGGGCGCTCGTCGATCCGGTCGCCGAGATAGCTGATCGAGCCGGACTTGATCTTCCGCAGCCCGGTGATCGCCCGCAGGATCGAGGATTTCCCTGCCCCGTTCGCGCCGATCAGGGCCACCGTCTCGCCCTCCATCAGCTCGATGGAGACGCCCTTCAGCGCGTAGACGTGGTCATAGTAAAGCTCGACATTGTCGAAGCTGAGCATCTTCTTGGCCGGTTCAAGCTTGGTCGCTGTCTGGGTCATGGTTCACATCCCGATCGCAGCGTCTTCGCTGCCCAGATAGGCCTCGATCACGCGGGGGTTGGCTTGAATTTCGGCAGGTGTGCCCTCGGCGATCTTCTCGCCGAAGTTGATGCAGACGATGCGGTCGGAAATCTTCATCACCGCCGGCATGTCGTGTTCGACCAAGAGGACCGTCAGCCCGCGTTCGTCGCGCAGGCGGCGCACAAGGGCGACCATCCGCATCGTCTCGTCATGGTCCATGCCTGCAAAGGGTTCGTCCAGAAGGATGATCTCGGGGTGGGTCGCCAGCCCGATGGCCATCCCCAAGGCACGCAGATGGCCCTGCGGCAGGTTCGAGGCCATCTCGTCGCGGATCGCCTGAAGGCCAAGGAAGTCGATGATGTCATCGGCCGATTTCCCGAACTCTGCTTCATCCGCCTTCGCCTGCGCCGACCCGAAGAAGAACCCCAGCAGCGACGCCTTCGACCGCAGGTGATGCGAGACGATGACGTTTTCACGCACCGTCATCGACTTGAAGATCGTCGTCTCCTGAAAGGTCCGCACCACCCCCATCCGCGCCACCTTGTGTGGCGGCAGGCCGGTGATGGCTTTGCCCTTGAACAGCACCTCGCCCGTCGTCGGCGTGACGAACCCGGCGATCTGCTTGAAAAGGGTGGACTTCCCCGCCCCGTTCGGCCCGATCACCGACAGGATCTCCTGGGGGGCGACATCGAAGCTGATGTCGTTGTTGGCCGTCAACCCGCCATAGCGCTTGGTGACGTTCTTCACTTGCAGGATAGGGGTCATTTGCCGCCACCTTTCTTGTCCAGCAGGCTGAGGACACCGTTCGGCAGGACCAGCATCAGCGCGATCAAGGCACCGGAGTAGATCAGCAGTTGATATTCCCTGGCGATGGAAAGCAGGTCCCAGCCGAAGTAAAGAAGCAACGTTCCCAGCATCGGCCCGAACACATACCCAAGCCCGCCAAGGAAGCAGTACAGCATGAAGTTCACGCTATCCTGCACCACGAAGGACGACGGGTAGATCGACTGCGAGATGGCCACGAAGATCGCTCCCGCCAGCCCGCCGAAGAAGGATGAAATCGCATAGGCCAGCACCCGCAGCATTGCCGTGTTAACGCCGATCGAGGCGGACAATTCCTCGTTCTGCTGAAGCGAGCGGCACAGGTGCCCAAGCCGCGAATTCACGATGCGCCAGAGGACAAGGTAGGTCAGCGTCATCAGAAGCGCGGCCATCAGGTAGAAGGCCAGCTTGGGATTTTCCAGCGTGGCAAAGTCCGGGATGATGGTAAGCCCGAAGACCGACAGCTCCCCCGGCAGCGGGATCGAGGTGATGCCCTTCGCGCCGTTGGTGATGGGCAATGCAAGCGCGGTCAGGCGGGCAACCTCGGTCAGGACCAGGGTGACCATGGCGAAGTAGACCCCCCGCAGCCGCAGGATCGGCAGGCCGATCAGGACCGACACCAAGGCGCAGAAGATCCCGGCCAAGGGCAGAGTCAGCCAGAAGCTGACCCCGTATTGCGTCATCAGGACGGCCGAGACATAGCCCCCCATCAGCGCATAGGCCCCTTGGCCGATGTTGATCCGGCCGATGTAGAAGGTCAGCCAGACACCGGCGGCGGCCACCGACAGAAGTGCGACGGAAGTGAGCGTATAGTAGAAGTCCCAGCGCCCGCTCAGGTAGATGATGACCGGCACCAGGACGAAGACACCCAGAAGAAAGGCCCCAATCCCAAGGACGCGCGACATGGAACGGGCGCCGCCTTTGACGATGGGAGTGATTTGCGTTTGATCGGTCATGGTCTCAACCCCACGGCTTGCCCATCAGGCCCT
>JANOCQ010000231.1:0-3638 GCA_031412255.1 Paracoccaceae bacterium
ATGCAGGGCGGCTCCTTCACCATCTCGAACGGCGGCGTCTACGGCAGCCTGATGTCGTCGCCCATCCTGAACCCCCCGCAGTCCGGCATCCTCGGCATGCACAAGATCCAGGACCGCCCCGTCGTGGTGAACGGCCAGATCGTCATCCGCCCGATGATGTACCTTGCGCTGAGCTATGACCACCGGATTGTGGACGGGAAGGGGGCGGTGACGTTCCTGGTGCGGGTCAAAGAGGCGCTGGAGGACCCGCGTCGGTTGCTGATGGATTTGTGATGCTTGGGTTTAGCTGGAACGGGACCCTTTCTAGGACGGCAGTTGGCGCGACATTGCTTCTGCTAATCCTCTCGTACACTGAGTCCCGTTTCTGGCTAAACCTGTCTGTCACATTCGTTGACGGATCTGCCAGCCTCGGCCAGCCCACTATCTTGGGTCTTTTCGTTTTCCTAGCTTACGCACTTGGTACCGTGATCGTAACACCGCCAACTCATCCAGAGTGGGAAGACCTCACCGCAGAGTCTCTTGCAATGGAAAACAAGGAGTTGCTTGGCCTGGTGTTGGAGCACCGCGCCCGCTCAGAATTGCCAGGCGGCCTTGGAAGGGCTTCCGCAGCTTATGCGGGACTCGGACTCTATAATCTTGCGCTTGGATTCGTTGCCCGCGCCTACGGTCAACCTCTCGATCACTACTCATCCTTGTCTTTCTTGGTTCCAGCAATTGCGTTGGGATCGCTGTTCAGCTGGCAGCTTAGCCGCAATGCTACTCAGCCGTTTGGAGATGCCAAGAAACTGGTTCATCAGTTCCGCGTTGCGAGTAAGTCAACGTCCAAATGACCCACCCCACCCCCACCGCCGCGTCCAAAGCGCCTCCCCTCCCCCTCCGTGGGGAGGAGATGTTGGGGGGGGACCCCCCCGCCCGACCAAGGAGCCCCCAAATGACCCAACTCCTGATCCAGACCTCCGCCGCCGACTACGCCGCCTGGAAAACCGCCTTCGACGCCGAGGCCGAAAACATCGCCGCCGCCAGCCTCACCCCCCTGCAAATCTGGAAGGGCGACGCCAACGCCATCCTCGTCCTCTTCGAAGTCGCCAACCGCAAGAACGCCGAGGCCTGGCTCGCCAAGCAACACGCCCTCGGCCACCCCTACCAGTCCCAGTTCCTGCAAACCGGATGACCCTCCCCACCGCCCATACGACTGCCGTAGGGTGCGCTGCAGCGCACCATCCGCCGGTGCGCTGTAGAGCACCCTACGCCACCCTAACCTGGCCTCTCAAACCGCACATGCCTCACCCCACCTCCCCCACCACAGCCCCAATCACCTCCCCTCCCCGTCGTGGGGAGGGGCCGGGGGTCGGGGGCCACCCGCCGGAACCCCACCACCTCTCCGCCCTAGAACATACCCTCTGGTGCACCAAAATCCGCCATGACCGCACATTGATGGAGGCGACCTTCGCCCCCTACTTCCACGAATTCGGCCGCTCCGGCCGCCGCTATACCCGCGACGACCTCCTGCCCACCGGCAAGCCCCACCCCATCGACGCCACCCTCCGCGGCCTCACCATCACCGACCTCAGCCCCACAATCGCCCTCATCACCTACATCTCCGAACTCCGCCGCCCCGCCGGCACCGAGTGGGCCAACCGCTCCTCCCTCTGGGACCGCGCGACAGGCCGCTGGCAACTCCGCTTCCACCAAGGCACCCCTTGCGAGGCTCCAGCATGATCCGCCCCATCCTCCTCGCCCTCACCCTCACCCTCACCACCCCCACCCACGCCCAAGTCAATCCCACCGGCTCCCCCGCCGCTGACATCCTCCTGTCCCAGGCCATCGCCGAGCATCGCATGTTCCTCACCTGCTCGTCCCTCGACCCCGAAACCCACGCCCGCGTCCTTGCCGACTGGCAGGCCGACGTCGCCTCGGCCACAGCGATCCTCGCCTCGCACAACGTCCCCCCCGAAACCGTCACCGCCTTCACCACCGCCGCTGACCCCGCGGCCCTTATGCCCACCGAAGACACTCCCTGGGCCGAGGTGCGGGGCCTCTGCGCCACCCGTCCCGATTGGCGCCAGGCCTACGACAGCCTCGACCGCGTCATCCTTGACCTGAAGCTGGAGGGCGTCCTGGAATGACCGCGGCACCGGCCCCTGTCGCGCTGATGTCCTGCATGCGGAACGAGGGCATCCACATCCTGGAATGGCTCGCCTATCATCGCGTGATCGGCTTCGGCCCCATCATCATCCTCTCCAACGACTGCGACGACGGTTCCGACCGTCTGCTCGACCTCTTGGCCCGACACGGCCAGATCGACCACCTGCCGAACCCGCTGCCTCAGGACGGGCCGCCACAGCGCCAGGGCATCGCCCGCGCCCTCGCCCATCTGGCCCAAAGCCCCGCCGACTGGCTCGCGCACCTGGACTGCGATGAATTCCTGAACGTCGCGCCCGGCGCGGCCCCGGTCCAGGATCTGATCGAGAAAGCCGAGGACTCCCATACCGTCGCTCTGCCCTGGCGCCTGTTCGGCGACAACGGCCACTCGATCTGGCCCGGCGAAACCCTCGCCGCCTTCACCGCCTGCGAAGCCGCGCCTGACCCCTTGACCGTCAAGTTCAAGTCGCTTTTCCGGCACCGGGCTTTCGCCTCGGCCTCCGATCACATGCCAACCGCCCCCCGGATAGAAACCCCGCTCGCCGTGAACACCGCCGGAGAGCCCCTTTCCTCTGCCCCTCTCTTTGGCCAGCCCGTCGCGCGCTACCGCCCGATCGACGCGGCCCTCAGGGGCGGAACCGTCGTCAACCATTACGCCATCCGCTCCACCGACAGCTTCCTGATGAAACAGGCCCGCGGTCGCGGCATGGGCCCGCCGTCGAACAAGTACACGCTCACCTCCGCGTGGCACCGCCGCGCCAACCGCAACGACTCCCACGACCGCTCGATCCTGCGCCGCTTGCCCGAGGTGCAAGATGCGCTTGCCCGGCTTCGCGCCCTTCCCGGCATCGCCGAGGCGGAAGCCTCATGCTGCGCCTGGTTTCTGGAAACTCGCGACCGTCTCTTTGGCACAAGGACCACATCATGACCCCCGAGTTGACCGCCCTTGCCTGCGCAGGACTTCTGCAAGCGCTGCAATACTTCGCCTTCGCGATCCCCGCGAACGTCGAGCTTGGCACCGGCTACACCTCCAGCCCCCGCGACCGCCCGCCGTCCCGGCAGCTTTCCACTATGACCGGCCGCCTGCAACGCGCGCTGAACAACCACTTCGAGGGGCTGATCCTCTTCACCCTCGCCGTGGTTGTCGTGACCCTCGGCGACCAGTCCACCACCACCACGCAATACGCCGCCTGGACCTACTTCGCAGCCCGCATCCTCTACATCCCCGCCTACGCCTTCGGCTGGCGCCCTTGGCGCTCGGCGATCTGGGCGGTAGGCTTCTTCGCAACCCTGACGATGATCGTGGCCGCCCTGATCTGACCCTTTCATCTTTGACCAAATATCCCACGGGGGTCCGGGGGTGTGAAACCCCCGGACCCGCCGCCCGACCAAAGGAACCAACATGGCAGATTTCGACACCATCATCATCGGCGCCGGCCCCGGCGGTTACGTCGCCGCCATCCGTGCCGCCCAGCTGGGTCAGAAGGTCGCCTGCG
>JANOCQ010000232.1:0-5472 GCA_031412255.1 Paracoccaceae bacterium
AATCAACGCCACGGCGCCGTGGCTGCTTGCGCTCTACATTGCCGTGGCCGAAGAGCAGGGCGCTGACATCGCCGCGCTGCAAGGCACGGTGCAGAACGACATCATCAAGGAATACCTCTCGCGCGGCACCTACATCCTGCCGCCGCAGCCGTCCTTGCGCCTCATCACCGACGTCGCCGCCTACACCGGCAAGCATCTGCCGAAGTGGAACCCGATGAACGTCTGCAGCTACCACCTGCAAGAGGCTGGGGCGACGCCGGAACAGGAACTCGCCTTCGCGCTGGCGACCGCCTGCGCCGTCCTGGATGATCTAAAAGTGAAGGTTCCAGCCACGGACTTCCCCGCTATGGCAGGCAGAATGTCGTTTTTTGTCAATGCCGGCATCCGCTTCGTGACCGAGCTTTGCAAGATGCGCGCATTCACCGCGCTTTGGGACGAGCTTCTGGAATCCCGCTACGGCATTAAGGACCCAAAGTTCCGCCGCTTCCGCTACGGGGTCCAGGTAAACTCCCTTGGCCTCACCGAACAGCAGCCGGAAAACAACGTCTACCGCATCCTGATCGAGATGCTGGCCGTCACCCTGTCGAAGAACGCTCGCGCCCGCGCCGTCCAGCTTCCCGCCTGGAACGAGGCGCTCGGCCTTCCCCGCCCGTTCGACCAGCAATGGTCGCTCCGGATGCAGCAGATCCTGGCCTACGAGACTGATCTTCTTGAATACGACGACCTCTTCGACGGCAACCCCGCCATCGAGCGCAAGGTCGACGCCCTGAAGCAGGGCGCGCTTCAGGAACTTGCCAGTATCGACGCGATGGGCGGTGCCGTTGCCGCAATCGCCTACATGAAATCCCGCCTGGTGGAATCGAACGCCGACCGTCTTGCCCGGATCGAAACCGGCGCGACCACCGTCGTCGGCGTCAACAGGTTCACCACTTCCGAGCCCTCGCCCCTGATTACCGGCGAGGGCGCGATCATGCTGGCGGATCCGAAGGCGGAGGCCGACCAATGCGCCCGCTTGGCCCAATGGCGTGTCCAGCGCGACCCCGTGCAGGTGCAAGAGGCGCTCGCCGCGCTGCGGCAGGCTGCCCAGAGCGGCGAAAACATCATGTCCGCCTCGATCAGTTGCGCCAAGGCCGGGGTCACCACTGGCGAATGGGGCAACGCCATGCGCCAGCTCTATGGCGAGTACCGCGCTCCCACCGGAGTATCGCAGCATCCCTCCAACCGCACAGAAGGGCTTGAAACCGTCCGCGATGCTGTCGCCGCTGTCGCCACCAAACTCGGTCGCCCCTTGCGCCTTCTTCTCGGCAAGCCTGGCCTTGATGGCCATTCCAACGGGGCCGAACAGATCGCTACCCGCGCCCGCGACTGCGGGATCGAGATAACCTATGACGGCATTCGCCTGACCCCGCAGGAAATTGTCACCGCCGCGACCCAGAGTCAGCCGGACGTCATCGGCCTTTCCATACTGTCGGGAAGCCATTTGCCGCTGATCCGCGAGACGCTGGACCTGATGCGCCATGCCGGCTTGACCCAGCCCCTCGTCGTTGGCGGTATCATCCCAGAAGACGATGCCAAGACCCTCAGATCAATGGGCGTGGCACGGGTCTACACCCCGAAGGACTTTCAGCTGAACCAGATCATGCTGGACCTCGTGGCGCTCGCCGACCCCGCACCAGTCGCAGCCGAATAGGGTTTTCCTGCCTTTCGGGCGGCACGGCCCCGGCCTACCAAGGCTCGACCGCACCCGGAAAGGCCCGTCCATGCGCATTCCACTTGCCCTTCTTCTCCTCGTCAGCCCAGCCGCCGCGCAGGATTGGCCACCCGAAGTCACCGCGGTCGTTGAGGACGCGAGGGCGACCTGCTCTGGCGACTTCAGCGCCGCGCCTCAGGCCGTGACCGCCACAGATTTGAACGGCGACGGTACGCGCGACTGGGTGATCGACAGCGGCTTCTTCCGATGCTCTGACAGCTATGGCACCTACTGCGGCACCGGGGGCTGCGGCGTCGACACTGTGGTCGACGGCATTCGCACCAGCTTCACGTTCCACAGCTGGGACACGATGATCGAGGACGGCATCACCTACCTAACCGCCCCGAACGACGCGGGCGGCATCAGTCGCTTCCTCTGGGGCAACGGCAAATGGCAAATCCAATGAAGCGCATCGCCCTTCTTCTGGCGCTTGCTACGCCAGCCGCCGGCCAAGAGCGCCCACCGGCGCTGCAATCCTTGCTGGCCTATCACGCGTCGGGCTGCACTGCGCAGGGCGGCAGCCTCACCGTTCCGGACGATGCGATCATCCCCGCCGCCCTCCTTGGCACTGAAGATACTGCACTGGTGCTCGACAGCCGCAAACTGACCTGCCCGACCGCGCCCTCCATGTTTTGCGCCGAACCCATCGGCTGCGAGCTGAACGTCTTTGTCGACGACGCCCAGCACAGCCTGATCGTGCAGAGCTGGTCGCTGACCCCCGATGAAGGTCGCCAGCTTCTGCAAGTCACCATCGCGGCCGAGCTTCTGAACAAACCCGACCCCGGCACCTTTCGGTTGGCGTGGGACGATGCCACCAAGTCGCTGATCACCATTCCCGACCCCTGACTACTTGACGCACATCAAGGCCCCGCCTGCGTGCAGCAGCTATCCCAAGCGCAGACAGTCACTGGAGCCTCCTATGTTCGACCGTATCCGCTCTCTCCTCCACCACCTGAATGAGGTGCAAGAGGTCCACGCCCTGTCCGACCGCGACCTCGACGACCTGGGGATGACGCGCGAGCAGGTTCTCGCCTTCTTGAAGATGCCTCGCGACATTACTGAGCGCGTCGCAGCGATGGGCGCGATCTTCGGCCTCTCCGGGTCCGAGCTGAAGCGAGATCACGGCCTTTGGGTGGACCTGCTGACCACCTGCGGCCACTGCGCTGACCGTGGCTCCTGTGGCAAGCTTCTGGCGAAGGGCCCCGGCGCTCAGGCTTCAGAAGCCACGTTCTGCGGCAACGGCGGCACCTTCAAAGACATCGCGACCTACGCCGCCTGACGCTTCTGTCCCCCCTTGCCTGTCCGGGATACGCCCGCTTAATGCGTAGGCCGTTGCACCTGTCCAAAAGCCCGCATAGGCGGATGACGCATCGAAAAGCAAAACCACGGCCGGACCGCGAACAACGCGCGATCGGCGAAAAGGGGGAAAAGAATGACCGTCCACATCGGTGCCAGACCCGGCGACATCGCCGAAACCGTCCTTCTTCCCGGAGACCCCTACCGCGCCCGCTGGGCCGCGCAGACCTACCTGACGGACCCGGTTCTGGTGAACGAAGTCCGCGGGATGCTTGGCTACACCGGGACCTGGAACGGGCACCGCGTCACGATCCACGGCTCGGGTATGGGGATGCCGTCGCTCTCGATCTACGCCAACGAACTGATCCGTGATTACGGTGCCAAGACCCTGATCCGGGTCGGCTCCGCCGGGGCGCTGCCGACCCACGTCAAGGTCCGCGACGTGATCCTTGCCCAGACCTGCTCAACTGTCGGCTCGCCGTCGCGCACGATCTTCAAGGACCTGAACTTCGCCCCTTGCGCCGATTTCGGACTTCTTTCCAAGGCGTACACCGCCGCCACCGCGAAGGGCACTCCGGTCCATGTGGGCGGCATCTATTCCTCGGACACCTTCTACGACGAGCGACCGGACCTGACCCAGCAGCTTCTCCGCCACGGCTGCCTTGGGGTCGAGATGGAAGCCGCCGAGCTCTACATCCTGGCTGCCCGGCACGGTGCCCGTGCGTTGGCGATTCTGACTGTGTCAGACCACATCACGACCGGCGAAGCGCTTCCCGCCGACCAGCGCGAACGCAGCTTCGGTGCCATGATCGAGATGGCCTTGGAAGCCGCCTTCGCCTGATTACTCGTTCGTGATGCGGCCGGCGGCGCCGAACGGCGTTTCTTAGCTCCCGGGTAACCAGAGCCAATGGACAATTCATGAAAGCCGCCCGCATCCACGCCTAGGGTGCCGCCTCCGAAATCCGGATCGAGGACGCCCCGCTACCCAGGCTGAACGCAGACGATGTGCTGATCCGCGTCGTGGCCACTTCGGTCAATCCCGTCGACTGGAAGATTCGCAAGGGGTATCTGAAGTCAATGATCCCCTACGAGATGCCGCTCATCATGGGCTGGGATGTCTCTGGCGTGGTCGAAAGGGTTGGCTCAGCCGTCACCAAGTTCAAACCCGGAGACGCGGTCTATTCCCGCCCCGACATCGCCCGCAACGGTGCCTATGCCGAATACGTCGCCGTACGTGAAAACGAGATCGCCTTCAAACCCGCCACGATTTCCCATGTCGAAGCTGCAAGCCTTCCCCTCGTCTCCATCACGGCCTGGGAGTCGCTTTTGACCACCGCGGGGCTGCAAAAGGGACAAAGCGTCCTGATCCACGCCGGGGCTGGTGGCGTTGGCTCCATCGCCGTCCAGCTGGCCCGCGCGACGGGGGCACATGTGACCGCCACCGCCTCGGCTGGGAAAGCCGACCTTGTCCGCTCGCTTGGGGCGAATGAGGTGATCGACTACCGCGCGCAGGATTTCTCCGCCGTCGCCCGGGACATGGACGTCGTTTTCGACACCATTGGAGGGGATGTGCAAGAGAAGTCCTGGTCCGTCCTGAAACCCGGCGGGATGCTGGTCTCGATCACCGACCCATCGGAAGACCGCGCACGTGCGGAAGGTAAACGCGCTGCCTTCGTGTTCATCGAGCCAAACGCCGTGATCCTGACCCAACTGGCCGGACTGGTCGACGCAGGTCAGGTCCGTCCGCTGATCAGTGCGGAATATGGGCTGAACGATACCGCCAGGGCGCAAGAAGCCAGCGAAAACGGAAGGGCAACCGGCAAGATCGTGATCTACGTCGGGCATCCCTGAGAAATTCCGCCACCTGCGTCCGCTGACCCCCTCTGGCCTCGGTCGCCTGACCTCTGGGCGCACTGGGCACCAGAGTCGCTTGCTTTTCCATACCGCGCAATCTGCATTCCGGGCGCGAAAGCGGTGCTCATCCAGCGCGCCGTTCCCCCCAAGGACTTAAGTCCCGTTCCAGGATCACGCATCGCGGCGCGACGGGCATGGCTTAACCTTCCTGACCCTGCTTTTTACAGAACTGATTTGTCGGCGCGACCCGCCCCACTTAACCTGCCGCCAAAGGAGTTCGCCATGCCCCACCTTTCCGCCCGCCGATGGGTCCCCGCTTCCTGCGAGACCTACATCCAGAATCTCGCGACCGACGCCGGTCGACCTTCACCGCAAGTCGCCACCCGCCTCGACGCCCTGATCGCGAAAAACCGCGAAATCCACGACCAGGACTGCTTCAACCTGAACCCCGCCACCAACGTGATGAACCCACGCGCCGAGGCGGCACTTGCTTCCGGCATCGGCTCCCGCCCCTCGCTCGGCTACCCCGGCGACAAGTACGAGATGGGGCTGGAAGCCATCGAAGAAATCGA
>JANOCQ010000233.1:0-3441 GCA_031412255.1 Paracoccaceae bacterium
ATCTCGCCGCGCAGATCCTGCGCTTCGTCGATCGGGTTCACCGGGAAGTAACCGCCCTTGTGGCCCGCGCGGTGGCCGTAGTTGCCGCCTTCGGTCACGGTGTCGGTG
This sequence comes from Paracoccaceae bacterium, assembly GCA_031412255.1. Classification (GTDB taxonomy): domain Bacteria; phylum Pseudomonadota; class Alphaproteobacteria; order Rhodobacterales; family Rhodobacteraceae; genus Tabrizicola. Next base: position 109 of record JANOCQ010000233.1, read on the forward strand.
TTCCAGGCGGCAGCTTCCGCGTCGATCTCGTAGGACACCTTGCGGGGGGTCACGGAATAGCGGACGTCGTCGAACAGGAAGAACTCGGCTTCCGGCCCGAAATAGGCGGCGTCACCGATTCCGCTCGACTTGAGGTAGGCTTCGGCCTTCAGCGCGATCTGGCGCGGGCAGCGGCTATAGGCTTCGCCGGTGTCCGGCTCGACCACGTTGCAATGCACGCAGAGGGTCTTTTCGGCGTAGAAGGGGTCGAGATAGACCGAGGCCGCATCGGGCATCAGCTTCATGTCGGACTGGTCGATCGACTTCCAGCCCGCGATCGACGAGCCGTCGAACATGAAGCCTTCCTCGAAGAAATCCTCGTCCACAAGGTCACTGACCAGCGTCACGTGCTGGAGCTTTCCCTTGGGGTCGGTGAAACGAATGTCGACGTATTCGACCTCTTCGTCCTTGATCAGTTGCAGAGCCTTCGCAACGGCGCTCATCTGACAGCCTTTCGGTTTGGGGTTGTGGTTCTGGCCTTGCGGCCGGTGTCAGGTCTGGGGCGCGAATCTTCGGCGAAAATTCGAGGTCCCGGATTACACGGCATCGTCGCCGGTTTCGCCGGTTCGGATGCGGATGGCTTGTTCCACGGAGGTAACGAAGATCTTGCCGTCGCCGATCTTGTCGGTGCGCGCGGCGGCGATGATCGCCTGGACGGCCGTGTCGACCATGTCGTCGGTCAGCACGACCTCGATCTTCACCTTGGGCAGGAAGTCGACGACATATTCGGCGCCACGGTACAGTTCCGTGTGGCCTTTCTGGCGGCCGAAGCCCTTGACCTCGGTCACCGACAGGCCCTGGATGCCCGCTTCCTGAAGCGCCTCTTTCACTTCATCCAGCTTGAACGGCTTGATGATTGCTTCGACTTTCTTCATGGGCGGCTCCCCCCGGCTTCGTCTTCGCCCCTCTGACCACTTCCCCGACCGGGGGGCAATGTGACAGGGTTTTCCTATGGGCCGCTGCCGGGGGATTCCTCGGGTGTTGCTTAAAATTTGTGCATTGCGCCTTTCGGATGGGCGGTTTGAAAACTTGGGTGATTGAAGAATGACCGAACTCCTGACCGCAGCACAGATGCGCGCCACTGAACAGGCGGCGATAGCCAGCGGAGAGGTCACCGGCCTGGAACTGATGGAACGCGCCGGGCGGGGCGTGGTCGAGGCGATCTTCGAGGAATGGCCGGAGTTGCGCGCTACCTCGCACCGGGCGGTGATCCTGTGCGGACCGGGCAACAACGGCGGCGACGGCTTCGTCGTGGCGCGGCTTCTGAAGGAGGGGGGACTCTCTGTAGAAACAATCCTGTGGGGAAAGGCAGAGCTGATGCCCCCTGATGCGCGGCATAACCATGAGCGTTGGCTAAAAGCTGGAAACGTCGTTGCTTGGTCGGAAGACGTGATTGAGGCCCTCGAAACGGACGAGAATGTGGACCTATTCGTTGATGCGGTCTTTGGCGCTGGCCTTTCGCGCGCTCCAAGCGGAGATGTTCTTTCTCCAATGCTAGAGGCATTTTACGGAAAGGAACGCGTCGTTGCCATCGACGTTCCGACTGGGCTGTGCGCGTCAAGTGGCAAAGCAATGGACGAAAACGGAATCGTCCCCTTCGTCGCACTAACGGTGACATTTCATAAACCTAAGGTCGGTCACTACTTGGAGGATGGGCCGGAGCGCTGCGGGAAGCTGGTTTGCAAGGATATTGGGCTCTTTCAAAGGTATCTAGTGCGGGACTGCTTCAGTCTCGCAGTTGCAGACCCCGGCCAGCTTCTGAAATCCTTCGGAGCCCACAAATACTCCCACGGCCACGCCCTTGTTCTGTCCGGCCCCTCCGGTCGCGGCGGGGCGGCGCGGCTGGCGGCACGGGGGGCGCTGCGGATCGGAGCGGGGGTGGTGACGGTGGGGTGTCCGCCGGACGCGATCCCCGAGCACGCCGCGCGGTTGGATGCGGTGATGCTGCGGGGGGTGGTGGATGGGCTGGCGCTGAAGGAGACGCTGGCGGACCCGCGGATCAACGCGCTGTGTGTGGGGCCGGGGTTGGGGCTGGACGCGAGGGGGCGGGAACTGGTGGCGGTGGCTTTGGGAGGTGGGGAAGGTGGGCAAATTGCCCACCCTACGCGGTCCCTGGTGCTGGATGCCGATGCCCTCACGATCCTCTCGCAAAACCCCGACCTCTTCGCCGCCCTGCACGCGGGATGCGTCCTGACCCCCCATGCCGGAGAGTTCGCCCGCCTCTTTCCCGACATCGCCGAGAAACTCGCGGCACTCACCACCAAAGGCCCCGCCTATTCCAAGGTCGACGCCACGCGGGAGGCGGCAAAGCGCGCGGGCTGCACCGTCCTTTACAAAGGCCCGGACACGGTGATCGCCGACCCCTCCGGTCGCTGCGCCATCAACTCCGCACACTACGACCGGGCGGCGCCGTGGTTGGCCACCGCAGGGTCAGGGGATGTGCTGGCGGGGTTCATCACCGGGCTTCTGGCGCGGGGGTTCTCGCCCTTCGACGCCGCCTGCACCGGGGCCTGGCTGCACGTGGAATGCGCGCTGTCCTTCGGGCCGGGCCTGATCGCCGAGGATTTGCCCGAGGAGCTGCCAAAGGTTTTCCGGGCGCTTGGCCTGTAGGGTAGGCGATTCGCCCACCGCCCGATCACACGGCCCGGTCGATCTTGGTCGACAGGTGGATCAGGCTTTCGGACGCCCGCACCCCGGTCATCGCGCCGATCTGGTCCAGCACCGAATCGAGGACCTGGGTGTTGGGGCAGGCGACCTGCACCAGGAAATCGAAGCGGCCCGAGGTGGTGAAAACCCGCTCGATCTCGGCAATTGACCGCAAACGGGCCAGAACCGCAGCCTGCGACCGGGGTTCGATGGTCAAAAGGACCGAGGCCCGCAGCCGCCCCTCCCGCGCCGCTTCGCCCAGTTTCAGCGTGTAGCCGGCGATCACGCCCGAGGTCTCCAGCCGCTCCAGCCGGGCCTGGATCGTCGACCGCGCGACCTTCAACCGGCGCGATAGGGTGGCCACCGAAACCCGCGCGTCGGCGGAGAGGAGCCCAATGATGTTGCGATCCAGTTCGTCCATGCAATCTGCCGTCCCTTTTCGTCATTATAACGACGGAATGGCGCATTTATATAGTTTTGTTCGGTGAGTTTGTAACCCATATGCGGCATCCTCGATTGCAGGAAAAGGGCGGTTCATACGCACCTGGCCTGGTTCACTTGAAACCACGCTGGTGCCCGATCCCATAGCTGCACGGGGAAGGGCGAAGCGTCTTGTTGGCAAAGGAAAATCGGCCGATGGGACTCTCC
>JANOCQ010000234.1:0-3022 GCA_031412255.1 Paracoccaceae bacterium
CTCGCGCGCGGCGTCTTCGGCACCCCGATGGCCGACCCGTCGAACTTCGCCCAAGGCGAATTCCGCGCCCGCATCCCGCGCTTTCACCCCGAGAACTGGCCCCACAACCGCATCATCCTGGAAGCCTTCCACCAGATGGCCAAGGCCCGGGGCTTCACTCCCGCCGCCCTCGCCCTCGCCTGGCTTCTGGACCGCGCGCCGCATGTCCTGCCGGTCCCCGGCACCCGCACGGCCGAGCATTTGCGCGCCTGGGCCACGGCCCCCGAAATCGACCTGACCGACGACGACCGCGAAGAGATCGACCGCATCCTCCCCGTCGGCTGGGCCTGGGGCGACCGCTACGACGACCTGCAGGCGCAGACGGTGGAACGCTACTCCTGACCGTGGCTCCGGTCGTACGGGTTCGGCCCTGACGGGGCCCAGCCCAAGGGCGGGGCCTTCGGCTGGAACACCTGCACCAGCAGCGGATGGCACGCCGCCACGTCTGACGAATGCTCTGCCGAGCAATCGCCGCCCGGACAGGCCGACAGCACCCCCAGAAGGTCGATCTCCGCAATAAACTCCAGGTAGTCACCGGGCCGGACGGGGGAGGCTTTCATGAAATACTGCCCCGTGTCCCGCGTGAACCCGGTGCACATGAACACGTTCAGCACGTCATGCACATGCAGCTCCGCTGCCTTGGCTGGGAGGCCCCAGTGGTCGGCCACGGCGCGGGTGAGGTTGGAGTGGCAACAGTGGTGGTACTGGTCGCCGCCTGAGAGAAGCGCATGGGTATAGGGATCGCAGCGCGTGCCGATCACGTCATGGACCGAGCCACCAAAGGCATCGAAGCCGTACCAGTCCAGCGTGTCGTCCGTCACCGTTGCCATCGGGCGCAGATAGGGCAGGCAGGACCACATCCGGTCCCCCGTGCTAAGATGCGTCCCATGCAGCGCCCGTGTCTTGCCGCTGAAGAACCGCTCGCCCAGGGTCTCGGCGGCAAAGAGGTTCAGGTCCCCGACCTGCGGCCCCTCGACGCTGACGATCCGGAAAAATCCGCCCGCCGGCACCTCGAAGGTCCGGGCCTCGCGGGGTGGCACCAGCACCTCGGAGGTCAGGCTCCAGCCCTCCCGCGCGGCGCGGTATGCCGTCAGATCGGGCGGGGATAGGCCCTCGACAGGATAGCAGATCACCGGGCGGATCGCCTTGCGAGAGGCGGCATCGGCAGGGGCGGGGTGTTCGGGATGCTCAAGCTTCATGTCGGAAGACTTGCCGGAACCTCCGCCTCCTACAAGGGCCGATTTCTTCAAAGAAATCGGACCGGAGCCGTCAAAGGCTCCGTCGCAGAGTTTTGCAAACTCCGCTCACTTCTCCGCACGCAGACAGTCCCTCGGTTCGGCTCCCCGCGCCGTTGCCCCGCAGGCCACGCAATGCCAGTGATCCGCCGCCACGCTCCGGTCCAGCCGCCAGCGGCAGTTCCGCGTCAGCGTCGAATTGCGCCGGGTGATCCACAGATACAGGAACACCGACACCGCCAGGATCAGCAACAACAGCGGCATCAGCGCACCAGCCGGTCCCGCAGCCGCGCCAGCAAGGCATCGACCTGCTCCGCATCGTCCAGCCGGGCGTTGTGGTGGGCATCGCCGAAGTCGGCAATGACGGCCGGATCGTTCGGCGCTGCCCGAAACTCCTCGCCCAGGGCAGACAGAAGCTGCGCCACGTGCCAGGCATAACCGGATTCGTCCATCCAGATCCGGTTCTTCGCATGCAGCTTCGCCGCCAATCCGGACATCAGCTGGGCGAACTCGTCACCCGATCCGAAGTCCGGAATGACCAGAGGATCAGACAACCCGCTCCACCATCATCTTCTTGATCTCGGCAATCGCCTTGGCCGGGTTCAACCCCTTGGGGCAGGTCTTGGCGCAGTTCATGATCGTGTGGCAGCGATACAGCTTGAACGGGTCTTCCAGATCATCCAGCCGCTCGCCGGTCGCCTCGTCCCGTGAATCGATGATCCAGCGGTAAGCATGCAGCAGCGCCGCCGGGCCCAGATAGCGGTCGCTGTTCCACCAGTAGGACGGGCACGAGGTCGAACAGCAGGCACACATCACGCATTCATAAAGCCCGTCCAGCTTGGAGCGGTCCTCGATCGACTGCTTCCATTCCTTGGCAGGGCGGTTGGTCTTCGTCTCCAGCCAGGGCATGATCGACGCGTGCTGGGCGTAGAAATGCGTCAGGTCCGGGATCAGGTCCTTGATCACTGCCATGTGCGGCAGGGGATAGATCTTCACGTCGCCCTTGATCTCGTCCAGCCCGTAGATGCAGGCCAGAGTGTTGATCCCGTCGATGTTCATGGCACAAGAGCCGCAAATCCCCTCGCGGCAGGACCGGCGAAAAGTCAGCGTCGGATCGATGTCGGTCTTGATCTTGATCAGCGCGTCCAGAACCATCGGGCCGCACTGATCCATATCCAGGAAATAGGTGTCCACCCGCGGGTTTTCCCCGTCGTCGGGGTTCCAGCGGTAGACCTGGAACTTGCGGACGTTCTTGCCGTCCGGTTTCGGCCAGGTCTTCCCGGTGCGGATCTTGGAGTTTTTCGGAAGGGTGAACTGAACCATGATGCGTTCCTTTAGTGTTGCAGCGCGCGCGTGGGACCAGTCGAAAAACTTGCTGGCACCGAGGTGATCCCCTCGATCGCCGCACTCATTTCGGCAAGGTAGACGCGCACGTTCTGATCAGAAAAAACGAAATTCTCGGGCTTGGCCGCTTCCCATTGTGCTGCGTCCTCTAATGCATTTGCGAGATAGGCTTGCTGGTTCCATCTGGCGCGCAAGTTCAGGCCCATGGAGTCGAAGCAGCCCAGAAGAGCCTCGGTGTTATAGAAGACCGCGTTCCGATGCGGAAACCCTTTGTCAGCGCGATCTCGAACCCGCAAGGAGGCGCCGTTGGTGTTTACATAGGTCAGCCGCCTGACACGCGGCTTGATGTTCGGTCGCGCCAGATACCTTACCCGGCGCTTCAGAACGTAGATGTCCTGCTGAAC
>JANOCQ010000235.1:0-8361 GCA_031412255.1 Paracoccaceae bacterium
GGGCGGCGACGAGTTTGCGGAACGCGTCGGCGCGGTGGGAGAGGCGGTTTTTCTCCCAGCGGTCCATCTCGCCGAAGGTCTGGGTGTAGCCGTCGGGCAGGAAGATAGGGTCGAAGCCGTGGCCTTGCTCGCCGCGGCCGGGCCAGACGAGGCGGCCGGGGGATTGTCCTTCGAAGACAAGGTCTTGGCCGTCAGGGGCAGCGAGGACGAGTGTGCAACAAAACTGGGCTGTGCGGGGTTCGGGGGCTTTTGCGGCCTCAAGCTCGCGCCAGACGCGGGTCATGCCTACCTTGAAGTCGCGGCCTTTGGCGGTGGTGGCCCAGTCGGCAGTGAAGACACCGGGAGCGCCGTTCAAGGCGTCGACGGCCAGACCCGAGTCGTCGGCCAGCGCCACGAGGCCGGAGGCCTTTGCGGCGGCATGGGCCTTGAGGCGGGCGTTGCCGACGAAGGTGGTCTCGGTTTCTTCGGGTTCGGGAAGGCCGATGTCTCCGGCCCCCACAACGGTCACGTCGTAGGGGGCCAGAAGATCGGCGATCTCTTCCAGCTTGCCACGGTTGTGTGTGGCCACCAGCAGGCGATCCCCGCGCTTCAGCATTCTACAGACCCAGGGCCGCCCGCTGGGCCGCAACCAAGGCCGCGTTGCCGGCACGGGCGAGGTCGAGGAGTTGCAGAAGCTCGTCCTGGCTGAAGGCGGAACCCTCGGCCGACATCTGCACTTCGATCAGCTTGCCCGCGCCGGTCATGACGAAGTTGCCATCGGTGCCTGCGGCGGAATCCTCGGGGTAGTCGAGGTCAAGGACGGGCTGGCCGGCATAGATGCCACAGGACACCGCGGAGACGTGATCCAGCATCGGGTCAGACACGATCACGCCCGAGGTCAGAAGCTTGTTCATCGCGAGACGAAGCGCGACCCAGCCGCCGGTGATCGACGCACAGCGGGTGCCGCCGTCGGCCTGGATCACGTCGCAGTCGACGACGATCTGGCGTTCGCCCAAAGCCTGCCGGTCCACGCCTGCGCGGAGCGACCGCCCGATAAGCCGTTGAATCTCCTGGGTGCGTCCGGACTGCTTACCCGCCGCCGCTTCACGCCGCGTCCGCGAATTCGTTGCGCGGGGCAGCATGCCGTATTCGGCGGTGACCCAGCCCTGCCCGGTGTTCTTCAGGAAAGGGGGCGCCTTGTCCTCGATCGTGGCCGAGCACAGGACATGCGTATCGCCCATCTTGATCAGGCAGGAACCTTCGGCATGTCTCATCACGTTGGTTTCGATTGAAACCGCCCGAAGATCACTTAGTTTTCTGCCTGAGGGGCGCATTGCTGGACCTTTCGCTGGAATGCGGCCACATATGCAACCACAGGCACCGGATGCAAGGCCGATTGCTGAACCGATGACGAACGCGCAACCCATCCTCAGCGACATGAACGACCGCACGCGCGAAGTGTTTCGCCGCGTGGTCGAAGGCTATCTCACGTCCGGGGAGCCGGTGGGTTCACGCACCCTGACGCGGACGCTGTCGGAAAAGGTCTCGGCGGCGACGGTTCGCAATGTCATGCAGGATCTGGAATATCTGGGCCTTTTGGACAGCCCCCACATTTCTGCCGGCCGGATTCCGACGCAGATGGGCCTGCGGATGTTCGTCGACAGCTTGCTGGAAGTCGGCGAGGTCGCGCCCGAGGATCAGGAGAAGATCGACGCCACCACGGGCTCGAACGACCAGGATGTGGCAACCCTGCTGGATGAGGTGGGGGCGGCCCTTTCGGTGATCACGCGGGGGGCAAGCGTCGTGCTGGCCCCGAAGCGGGAAGCGGCGATCCGGCATATCGAGTTTGTCAGCCTTGCTGCTGACCGGGCGCTTGTGGTGCTGGTCTTTGCGGACGGACAGGTGGAAAACCGCGTCTTTGTGCCGCCGCCGGGGCAGACGCCGTCGTCGATGCGCGAGGCCGCGAATTTCCTGAACGCCCTTGCGGAGGGGCGGACCTTGTCCGAGCTGCGGGCCAACATCGTGTCCGAGATCGGCAAGAGGCGGCAAGAGATCGATTCGCTGGCGCGCGAAATGGTCGAAAGCGGCTTTGCCTTGTGGGAGAACGCGGGAGAGCCGTCGGAGCGTCTGATCGTGCGCGGTCGGTCAAACCTGATCGGGGAAGCGGCGGATCAGTCCGAGATTGACCGCATCCGCAGTCTTTTTGACGATCTGGAGCGCAAGCGGGACATCGCCGAATTCCTGAACCTGACCGAAGCGGGCGAAGGTGTGCGCATTTTTATCGGTTCAGAGAACAAGCTTTTTTCACTTTCCGGTTCAAGTCTGGTCGTTTCTCCCTATATGAACGCTGATCGGAAAATCATCGGCGCGGTGGGCGTCATCGGACCGACCCGGCTCAACTACGGGCGCATCGTTCCGATTGTCGACTACACCGCCCAGCTGGTGGGCCGCCTGGTCAGAGACCGCGGCAAGGGCTGAAGAAGGACGTGGCGCATGTCGCAGGAAGAAACCACCTCGCCGCAGGTGGATGTGGAAGAGTTTGAAGCGCAGAACGCTGGTGAGCTGGAGGCTTTGCGGGCCGAACGCGACGAACTGCGCGACCGTTTCATGCGGGCGCTGGCTGACGCGGAAAACTCGCGCAAGCGGGCCGACCGCGACCGGAAAGAGGCCGAGATGTATGGCAGCACCCGGCTGGCCCGGGATCTTCTGCCCGTCTATGACAACCTGAGCCGCGCGCTGCAGGCGATCCCCGAGGAAAGCCGTTCGACATCGACGGCGCTGATCGAAGGAGTCGAACTGACGCTGCGCGAGCTGACGAACGTGATGTCCAAGCACGGGATCACCACGATTTCCCCGGCCGTGGGCGACATGTTCGATCCGCAACTGCATCAGGCGATGTTCGAGGCCCCGCTACCCGGGACCAAGGCCGGACAGATCATTCAGGTCGCGACCGAAGGCTTCATGCTGTTCGACCGCCTGCTGCGCCCGGCGCAGGTCGGGGTGTCGTCGAATACGGCTGGGTAACTGGAAGGTGGGCAATCGCCCACCTTACGCCAGCCCCTTGATTTCATAGATCAGTTTGAGAGCTTCCATCGGCGTCAGTTCGTCCGGACGGATGTCCTTCAGCCGCTGTTCCACCGCTGAGGCCTTTTGCCTTTGCGGCGGGGGCGGTGGAGCGGCCACTCGGAACAGCGGCAGATCGTCGATCAGCGTGGCCTGCTTGCCGCCCTCGCGGTCGCCTTTCTCCAGCGCGTCCAGCACGACCTTGGCACGTTCGATGACCGAATGCGGCAGGCCCGCCAGTCGGGCGACCTGGACGCCGTAACTGCGGTCGGCGGCCCCTTCGCGGACCTCGTGCAGGAAGATGACCTCACCTTCCCATTCCTTCACCGTCACGGTCGCGTTCTTGACCCCCGGCAGCTTGCCCGCAAGCGCCGTCATTTCATGGTAATGCGTGGCGAAAAGCGCACGGGAGCGGTTGGCCTCGTGCAGGTGTTCGAGGGTGGCCCAGGCGATGGAAAGGCCGTCATAGGTCGCGGTGCCGCGGCCGATTTCGTCCAGGATCACCAGCGCGCGGTCGTCGGCCTGGTTCAGGATCGCGGCGGTTTCCACCATTTCCACCATGAAGGTCGACCGGCCGCGGGCAAGGTCGTCGGAGGCTCCGACCCGGCTGAAAAGCTGCGAAACGAGGCCGATGCGGGCTGCCGTGGCGGGGACGTGGGAGCCGGCCTGGGCGAGAAGGGCGATCAGGGCGTTTTGCCTTAGGAAGGTGGATTTCCCGGCCATGTTGGGGCCGGTCAGAAGCCAGATCGCGGGCGTGTCCTTGTCGGTGAGGGCGCAGTCGTTTGCCACGAAGGGTTGCCCCTGCTGGCGGAGGGCGCGTTCGACGACCGGGTGGCGGCCCGCGGTGATCTGGAAGGCGCGGCTTTCGTCGACTTCGGGTTTGCACCAACCTTCTTCAGCGGAGAGGTCGGCGAAGGCGGCGGCGAGGTCGATCTCAGCGAGCGCCTGGGCGGCTTGGGCGATGGGGGCGGAGTGGTCGAGGATCTGGGCCTTCAGGCCGGAGTAGTGCCGCTTTTCTATCTCGAGTGCGTGGTTGGCGGAGTTGAGGATGCGGGTTTCGAGGTCGGAGAGGGCGAGGGTGGTAAAGCGGACCTGACCGGCGGTGGTCTGACGGTGGATGAAAAGCTCGGGCATGGCGCGCATGCGGTCTTCGTGGGTCGTGGTGGTCTCGATGAAGTAGCCCAGAACGTTGTTGTGCTTGATCTTCAACGACGTGACGCCGACGGCCTCGACGTATTCGGCCTGCATCCGCCCGATCACGCTGCGGCCTTCGTCACGAAGGGCGCGGGTGTCGTCGAGTTCGGGGTCGTGGCCGGGCGCGATGTAGCCGCCGTCTCGGGTGAGGAGCGGGGGTTCGGCGACGAGGGCGCGAGTGAGGAGTGCAACCAGTTGGTCGTGTCCGACCAGAGCCTGGGCGGCTTCGGTCAGTAGCGGCGGGGCGTCGGTCAGGAGGGTGGCGATGCGGTCGGCCTGTTCCAGTCCCGCGCGGATCGCGGTCATGTCGCGGGGGCCGTCGCGGTCGAGGGCCAGGCGAGAGAGGGCGCGGTCGATGTCGGGGACTCGGCGGAGGGATTCGCGGAGCTGGTCGCGAAGTGAAGGCCTTTCGAGGAGGAACGCGAGCGCCGCTTGCCTCGCGTGGATGACATGGAGATCGAGAGAAGGCGACGAGAGGCGGCGTTCGAGGAGACGGGCACCGCCAGCCGTAACGGTGCGGTCGATGGCAGCGAGGAGCGAGCCTTCGCGACCGCCAGAGAGCGCTTGTGTGAGTTCAAGGTTCCGGCGGGTTGCGGCGTCGATCTGCATCGTGCCGCCAAGGGGTTCCTTGATGGGCGGGCGCAGTAAGGGCATCCGGCCGCGCTGGGTGAGGTGGAGGTAGTCGACGAGCGCGCCCATCGCCGAGACTTCGGCGCGGTCGAAGGTCCCGAAGGGGTCGAGGGAGGCGACGTGGAAGAGGTCGCAGAGGCGACGTTCGGCACTGGTGGAATCGAAGCTGCCACGGGAAAGGGGTGTGATGGCGAGGCCGGGATCGAGAGCTGATGTGATCTCGGCTTCGCGGGCTTCGGAGAGGAGCAACTCGCGGGGGGCGATGCGGGCGAGGTCGGGGGAAAGGCGAGTGAGGGAGGAAGGCATCACCCGGAACTCACCCGTCGAGATGTCGGCCCAGGCGAGTGCGGCCTGGTCGCGGACTTCCGAGTAGGCGGCGAGGAAGTTGTGGCGGCGGGCTTCGAGGAGCGAGTCTTCGGTCAACGTGCCGGGGGTGACGAGGCGGACGACGTCGCGTTTGACGACGGACTTATAGCCACGCTTCTTGGCCTCCGCCGGGTCTTCCAGCTGCTCGGCAATGGCGACGCGGAAGCCCTTGCGGATCAGGGTGAGGAGGTAACCTTCCGCGGAATGGACCGGGACGCCGCACATGGCGATGGGTTCGCCCTGGTGTTGCCCTCGCTTGGTGAGGGCGATGTCGAGGGCGGCGCTGGCGGCGACGGCGTCGTCGAAGAACATCTCGTAGAAGTCGCCCATCCGGTAGAAGAGGAGCGCGCCGGGGTTCTGGGCCTTGATGTCCAGATACTGCGCCATCATCGGCGTGACGGTGTCTTCGGTCACTGCGGTCCCCCTTGAGTGCGGGGAGAGTATCGGGTGGGGGGTCTGCGGGGAAGGGGGTGCCCGCGCGTGGACAGTTTCGTGGGGTGTTTGGATTCAAGGGGTTGGGTGCGGGCGTTTACCGGGCGTTAGGAATTCTGGCGGGCGGCCCCCCACCCCTGGCCCCACCGCACGGAGGGGGAGGGGGGCGCATCTTCTGTGCGGTGCGTCGGGCGTCGGCGGGGGATGCCTCCGGCGGGGATATTTGGGCCAGTATGAAAGGCGGGAGTTGGAGGGGTCACAGGCAGGGCGTCCGGCGGGGGTCCTTTGGAGAGCCAGTCCGAAGCCCGACCTACAAGACGTAGCGCGAAATGTCCGCCGAGCGGGCCAGTGCGCCGAGGTTGGTTTCGACGAAGGCCGCGTCCACGGTAACCGACTGGCCGCCCCGGTCGGGGGCGTGGAAGCTGAGTTCCTCGAAGACACGCTCCATCACCGTGTAGAGCCGGCGGGCGCCGATGTTTTCGACGCTGCGGTTCACGTCCGCGGCGATGCGGGCGAGGGCGGCGATGCCGTCTTCGGTGAAGGTGACGGTCACCTCTTCGGTCGCCATCAGGGCTGTGTATTGGCGGGTGAGGGCGTTGTCCGTCTCGGTCAGGATGCGGACGAAATCATCCTCTGTAAGAGGAGAGAGTTCGACGCGGATCGGCAGGCGGCCTTGCAGTTCGGGCAAAAGGTCCGAGGGCTTGGCGATGTGGAAGGCTCCGGAGGCGATGAAGAGGATGTGGTCGGTCTTCACCGGGCCGTGCTTGGTGCTGACGGTGGTGCCTTCGATCAGGGGCAGAAGGTCACGCTGGACGCCCTCGCGGGAGACATCGGCCCCGCGCGCGTCAGACCGGGCGCAGATCTTGTCGATCTCGTCGAGAAAGACGATGCCGTTTTCCTGCACGGCCTCCAGCGCGGTGGCGCGGACGGCTTCGTCATCCAGAAGCTTGTCAGCCTCTTGCCCGATCAGGACCTCGTAGCTTTGCAGGACGGTCATGCGCTTGCGGGTCGAGCGGCCGCCGAAGGCCTTGAAGAGGTCCTGCAAGCCCTGCATCTGGGTTTCCATGCCGGGCATGCCGAAACCCATCGGCATCGCGGGGGCGGCATCGGCGACGTCGATCTCGATCATCGTGTCGTCAAGCTCGCCACGCTTGAGCTTGCCACGGAAGAGATCGCGGGTCTGTTCGCGGGCGTCCTTGCCGGCGAGGGCTTCGACAACACGATCCTCGGCGGCCTTGTGAGCGCGGGATTTCACCGCCTCGCGCATCTGGGCACGGGTGTCGCTGATGGCGACATCAACAAGATCGCGCACGATGGAATCAACGTCGCGGCCGACATAGCCGACCTCGGTGAACTTGGTCGCCTCGACCTTCAGGAAGGGCGCGCGGGCCAGTTTGGCGAGGCGACGGCTGATCTCGGTCTTGCCGACGCCGGTGGGGCCGATCATCAGGATGTTCTTCGGATAGACCTCATCGCGCAGATCGTCGCCGAGGCGCTTGCGACGCCAGCGGTTGCGCAGCGCCACGGCGACGGCGCGCTTGGCTTCCTTCTGACCGATGATGAAGCGGTCAAGTTCCGAGACGATTTCGCGGGGGGTAAGGTCAGTCATTCGGTCGATCCATAGGGCGGCAGGCGGGATTTGCCGGGAAAGTTCGGGAGGAGGTCCATGACCCTGGCGCGGAGCTGGACCCACCAGGTGCCGATGGCCGTGATGAAACCGCCCAGGACCAGAAGGACAAAGATCCAGCTGGTTCCCCCAGTGTCACCCATCACCCAGCCGATGACGATGGCGATGTAGACGATCGCGGCGGTCAGGAAGCTGCGGCGGTCGATCACCAAGGCGAGGAGCGTTATGAACACAAGGGCCACGGCAAGCAGGCCGGTCCCGCCGCCGTGCAAGAGCGTGATCGCAACAGTGTTGACCAGCGCAGGCGCGGCAAGGAGGTGGCACCAGAAAGCGGTGGCGGCGTGGCGGCCCAAACGATGCGGGTCGCGCGTGTCGAACCACATTCCAACCAGAAACGCCACGATGCCGAACAGCAGCGTAGCGGTGGCGAAGGCTGGGCTTTCGGTCAGGTCGAAAAGTGTGCGGAAGTCGTCCCCGCCCGAGACCAGACCCACCAGGTTTTTCGCTGAGGCGGTGATGGCGTAAACCGCGCCCAAGGCCAAGGCTCCGGTCAGGAAGGCGGAAAAGGGCCGACGGAAGCGGCGATACCAGGCGATCATGCCCAGAGCCGAAAGTGTGAAGCCGAGGATTGCGATCATGCGCTCGTCCAGGTTGGCCTGGGCCAGAACGGTAAAGGCGAAGATGACGATGCCGATGCCGTAGGCGGTCGCAAGGACCATGGACGGCAAGGTCATCCGGCGCTTGAGGGTGAAATAGCCAGCCCACCACCAGGCGACCGCGGCGGTGGCCAGAGGAACGAGGGTGAGAAGGGTGAATCCACCGATGACGGTCAAAAGCGCGGTCGCACCGATCAAAAGGATGATCAATCCGATGGAAATGAAGATTTCAGAGAAACCGCGGAAGAATTCGAACGGCTCATCCTCGGAGGGAAGCGCGGCCCGCCGACCGGCCCGGTCGTTCGCCAAAGCAAGGAAGGATGCGGCCTGAGCCTCGGTCAGAATGCCTGCGGCGACGGCAGCGCGAAGATCTTCTGGGCTCATTCCGGGACATCCTAAGCGGGAAACTGTTGG
>JANOCQ010000236.1:0-32353 GCA_031412255.1 Paracoccaceae bacterium
AGACTAAGTTTCAAATAGTGAAACCAAACGGGAGGAAACCATGGTTCACAAACTGACGGGCGCCCTGACGCTCGGGGCAGCCTTGTTGCTGTCCACTTCGGCCTTCGCGCAGGACAAGCGCGTCGTCACCTGGAACGCGGATTACGATCCGATTCCTCTGGCGGCTGCCGAAGCCCTCATCGCCGATTTCGAGGCCGCAAACCCCGAGATCGACGTGCAGCTGACCAACTTCGACCACGAAGCCTACAAGAACGCGATCCGGAACTTCCTGACCGCAGATGCGCCGGACCTGGCCAACTGGTATGCCGCGAACCGGATGCGTCCGTTCGTGGAAGCCGGCCTCTTCGCCGACATCTCGGATGTCTGGGCTGCGAACGGTCTGATGGAGTCGCTGTCGGCTTCGGTGCCGTCGTCCACCATCGACGGCAAGCAGTATGCGATCCCCTACACCTACTATCAGTGGGGCATCTATTATAACCGCGACGCCTACAAAGCGGCGGGCGTGGAAGCGCCGGGCGCCGAGGGCGTGACCTGGGACCAGTTCCTGGCCAACTGCGAGAAGTTCAAGGCCGCGGGCATCGACTGCGTGACCACCGGTTCTTCTGCGCTGTGGCCCGTTGCAGGCATCTTCGACTACGTGTCGTTGCGCACCAACGGCTACCAGTTCCACAGCGATCTGGCTGCGGGCAAGGTTTCCTGGACCTCGCCGGAAGCGCGGGCCGTGTTCGAGAACCTGGGCAAGCTGCAGCCCTATGTCACCGAGAACCATGCTGCCATCGACTGGCAGGATGCGGCGGCGATCTTCGTGCAGGGCAAGGCTGCCAACTACGTGATGGGCAACTTTGCCGTCGGCGTCTTCAAGGAAGGCGGGATGACGAACGACAACCTGGGCTTCATGGTGTTCCCGGAAATCACTGCGGGCGTCGCCCGGGCCGAGGAAGCTCCGACCGACACGATCCACCTGACGAGCGGTGCGAAGAACCCCGATGATGCGAAGACGTTCCTGGCCTATATGGCCAGCCCGGAAGCGCAGTCCAAGTGGAACACCGCCGTGGGCCAGCTGCCGACCAACAAGAACGCGACCGTCCCGGCGGACGATCCGTTCCTGACGGCGGGCTTCGAGGCGCTGTCGACCTCGACCGGTGGCATCGCCCAGTTCTGGGACCGCGACGCAGACGCCGAATATGCCAAGGCCGGCATGGAAGGCTTCCAGCGGTTCCTGGTGCAACCGGAAGCCCTGGAAGAGATCCTGACCCAGCTGGAAGCGACGCGCACGCGCCTGTTCCCGCAGTGATCCAGGACTAGTGGGCGCTCCCTTCGGGGGGCGCCTTTTCGTTTTCCGGGGGGAAAGACATGGCACAGGCATCGCAGGCGGCGAGACGCTGGAACCAGAGGACCATTGCGCCCTGGCTGTTCCTGGCGCCGGGGCTGTTCATGTTCGGCGTCTATGTGCTGTGGCCGATCATCCAGAGCGTGACGCTGTCGTTCTATGACTGGAACGGGCTTTACAACCAGGATGGCGAGTTCACCGGGACCTTCGTGGGCACCGCCAACTACTCCGAGCTGATGACGGACCCCGCGTTCGAGACGAGCCTGTGGAACAACCTGAAATGGCTGGTCCTCTACATGCTGGCGCTGCCCATCGGGCTGCTCATCGCGATCTTCCTGAACCAGACGGTCACTGGCATCCGGCTGTACAAGTCGTTGTTCTTCTTTCCGTTCGTGATCAGCCAAGTCGTCGTCGGCCTGATCTTCGCCTGGTTCTACGCCCCGAACTTCGGGCTGTTTTACCTGCTGACGGAGTCAATCACCGGCAAGGGCACCGCGATCCTCGCCGACCCCGATCTTGTCACCTATGGCATCATCGTCGCTGGCCTCTGGCCGCAGATTGCCTATGTGATGATCCTGTACCTCACCGGCCTGAACAACGTCGCCCCTGACCAGATCGAGGCGGCGCGGCTGGATGGGGCCAAGGGCTGGCGGATGCTGTGGTATGTGGTGCTGCCTCAGTTGCGGCCCGCCACGTTTATCGCGGTCATCGTCACCGTCATCGGCGCGCTGCGCAGCTTTGACCTGGTGTCGATCATGACCTCGGGCGGGCCGTTCGGATCAAGCCGCGTCCTGTCCTACTACATGTTCGAGATGGCCCTGGGTGAGTTCGGCTTCCGCATGGGTTATGGCGCGGCGATTGCCGTTGTCCTTTTCGCCATCATGATGATCTTCATCTCGGGCTTCATCTGGAAGATGTGGCGCGACGAGAAGGAGCGCTGAAATGTTTCCGCGTCCGATCCAGAAATCCAGCCCCGCCGCGCAGTGGGTTTATGCCGTCGCCCTGCCTGTGGCCCTGATCGTCTGGCTGTTCCCGCTGCTTGGCGTGGCGCTGACCTCGCTGCGTCCGGCGTCGGACCTGGCGCAGGGGAACTACTTCGGGATGCCGTCGGGCATCGCGTGGGAGAATTACGTCTACATCTTCACCGAGACGCCGATCGGGCAGTACATGGTCAACTCACTGTGGGTGACGATCCCCACGGTCATCGGCGCGGTCAGTCTGAGCCTGATGACGGGCTTTGCCCTCGCGGTTTACGGGTTCCGCGCGAACATCCTGGTGTTCTTCATGTTCGTCGCCGGCAACTTCGTCCCGTTCCAGATCCTGATGGTTCCGGTGCGCGACATGACGCTGCAACTGGGGATGTATGACACCTGGTACGGTTTGGCCCTCTTTCACATCGCGTTCCAGACCGGGTTCTGCACCCTCTTCATGCGGAACTTCATCAAGGCCCTGCCCTTTGAGCTGATCGAGGCCGCACGGGTCGAAGGTGTCAGCGAATGGCGCATCTTCTGGTACATCGTCCTGCCCCTGATGCGCCCCGCCATCGCGGCGCTGTCGGTTCTGGTCTTCACCTTCAACTGGAACGACGACTTCTGGGCCACCGTGCTGACCCATGGCGACGACAGCCAGCCGATCACCGCAGGCCTTTCCAGCCTGAACGGCCAGTGGATCGCCCAATGGCACCTCGTCAGCGCCGGGTCGATCCTTGCCGCCCTGCCACCCGTGGCCATGTTCTTCCTGATGCAGAAGCACTTCATCGCGGGCCTTACCCTTGGAGCCGTGAAGTAATGCACTGGCGCATTGATACGCGGGGGCAGACGATCGCCCTCGCCACCGAAGGCGGAATCCCGGAAGTCATCTACTGGGGTCCCGTGCTGCCCAAAGCCGAGGATCTGGCCCAGCTGACCCTTGCCGCCCGGAATGACCTGACTGGCGGGATGCTGGACAAGCTGCCGCCGCTTTCGCTTTCGCCAGAACCGGGCCGCGCCTTCCAGGGCCAGCCGGGGCATGAGCTGGCGGAGGCGGACGGAACGCCGCTGCGGCCCGCCTTCCGCCTTGACCGGGCAGAGGTTGCAGAGGGCCGCCTGACGCTGATTTCGACCGCGTCGGGTTTGGTGCTGTCGCACCATCTGACCGCGCAGGCAACCGGGACAATCTGCTTGCAGACTACCTTGCAGGCTGACCGGCTAATCCGCGCGCATTGGCTGGCCGCGCCCGTGTTGCCCGCGCCGCAATCGGGTGAGATGACAGACGTCCACGGCAAGTGGATCGGCGAGTTCCACCTGATCCGCACGCCTTGGGCCCCAGGCATCCGCTTGCGTGAGGCGCGGACCGGGCGGTCGGGGCATGAGCATCCGCCCTATCTGATCCTTTCGGGTGAAGGCTGCACCAACACGCGGGGCGAGGCTTTGGCGCTGCACTACGCGTGGTCCGGTGGGCACCGCATGGTCGCCGAGGAGTTGCCGGACGGTCGCCGTCAGGTGCAGTTTGGCCATCCCTTTGGCGCCGAGACGGAAGCCGGGACCGAGTTTGCCAGCGCCGAGCTGATCGCGGTTGCTTCGACGACCGGGCTGAACGGTATTGCCGCGACCTTCCAGCGCGACCTGCGCGACCGGGTGGTGCAGTGGCCCGATGTGAAACGCCCGCGCCCGGTGCATTACAACTGCTGGGAAGCGGTCTACTTCCGCCACTCCCTGCCCGAACTGGCTGAAATCGCCACCCGGGCCGCCGCCTTGGGAGCCGAGCGTTTTGTGCTGGACGACGGCTGGTTCGGCAAGCGCGATGACGATACGACCAGTCTTGGCGACTGGACCATCGACCGACGCAAGTGGCCGGAAGGGCTGCATCCGCTGATCCGGCACGTGCAGTCCCTGGGGATGACCTTTGGCCTCTGGTTCGAGCCGGAGATGGTGAACCCGAACAGCGACCTTTACCGCGCACATCCGGACTGGATGCTGGGGCCGCAGGATCAGATTGCCGGGCGGCACCAGATGGTGCTGAACCTGGCCCTTCGGGAAGTGCGTGAAAACCTCTTTCACCAGCTCTCGGCGGGGCTGAGAGAGTATCCCATTGACTACATCAAATGGGACCACAACCGCCTGCTGCCGGTGGTCGACGCCGCGCAGACGCGGGGGGTCTACGACCTGATCGACCGGCTGCGCGCGGCGCATCCGGGGGTGGAGATCGAAAGCTGCGCCAGTGGCGGCGGGCGGATCGACGCGGGGATATTGGCGCGGACGCACCGGGTTTGGCTGTCGGACAGCAATGACGCGCTGGAGCGGTTGCGCATCCAGCATGACGCGGCGCTATTCCTGCCCTCGGCCATTACCGGGTCGCATGTCGGGCCGCGGCATTGCCATACCTCGGGGCGCGTCTTGCCGATGGCCTTCCGCGCCTGGGTGGCCGCCCAGCGGCACATGGGCTTCGAGATGGACCTGCGCGAGTTGACCGAGGCCGAGGCGCTGACCCTGGGACAGGTCACCGCCTGGTACAAGGCGAACCGCGGCTGGATGATGTCAGGCACGATCCTGCGGCTGGACAGCGACGATCCAGCCGTGACGGCCGAGATGCAGGTGGCTTCGGATGGGGGGCGGTTCGTCGTCTTCGCCGGACAGGCGGAAACGAGCCGTCAAATCCTGCCGCGCCCCTTGCGGATGGCCGGGCTGGAACCGCAGGCGCGCTATGAGGTTTCCCTTCGCAATCCCGAAGACGCGCCACGCCAGTCGAGGGGGCCGAATGCCTTGAAGACTGGCCCCTTGACGCTGACCGGGCAGGTGCTCATGACCAAGGGCATCCTGTTGCCCGTAGCCTGGCCCGCGACGATGTGGGTTGTCGAAGGACGCAAGCTGTGACCGATCCCATCTTCCCCGACCTGAAGGGCCGTTCCGTCTTTGTCACCGGGGGTGGGTCGGGCATCGGCGCGGCGCTGACCGAGGCTTTCCTGCGCCAAGGGGCGAAGGTGGCGTTTTGCCAGCGGTCGGACGGCACGGCGTTTTGCGACGCGATGGAGGCGACGACGGGCAACCGGCCGTTGTTCCTGCCTTGTGACATCTCGGTGACGGACCAGTTACAACTTACTCTGTCGACGGCGGCCAGGGCGCATGGGGAGATCACCGTTCTGGTGAACAACGCGGCAAACGACCAACGCCACGAGACCTTGAAGATCGACCAAGCGTTCTGGGACTGGTCGATCAACGTGAACCTGCGGTCCTATTTCTTCGCCTGCCAGACGGTCATTCCGGGGATGCAGGCGGCGGGCGGCGGGTCGATCATCAACTTCTCTTCGATCAGCTTCATGATGGCGGACAAGGGCTATGCCGCCTACATCACTGCGAATGCCGGGATCGTGGGCATGAGCAGAACCCTGGCACGCGAGTTCGGGCCGGACCGGATCAGGGTGAACGCGGTGGCGCCTGGCTGGGTTCTGACCGAACGGCAGAAAGAGCTTTGGGTCACGCCCGAGGGTCTGGCCGACTACCTGTCTCGCCAGTGCCTGCCCGACCCGATCCAGCCCGAGGATGTTGCGGGAACGGTGCTGTTCCTGGCCTCGGATGCGTCGAAGATGATGACTTCGCAGACCCTGATCCTGGACGGGGGGTATATTTCGTCATGACCGACCCGGTGAAACCCCTCTGGATTGCCGTCGACTGGGGCACCTCGAACCTGCGCGCCTGGGCGATGGGTGCCGCTGGCCGTGTGCTGGCCGAGGCTGTCAGCGACGAAGGCATGGGCAAGCTTTCCCGCGACGGGTTCGAGCCTGCGCTCTTGCGGCTGATCGGTCCCTGGCTGGAGGATAAGCCTCCCGTGGTTGCCTGCGGCATGGTCGGCAGCCGTCAGGGCTGGTGCGAGGCGCCGTATCGGACCGTTCCCTGCACTCCTTTGGACATGGCCGGTCAGGTAATGGCGCCGACGACCGACGCCCGCCTTCGTGTTGCAATCGCGCCCGGTCTCAAGCAGACCCAACCCGCCGACGTTATGCGCGGCGAAGAGACTCAGATCGCCGGTGCGCTGCGGCTTCTGCCGGGCTATGACGGTGTCTTCTGCCTGCCGGGAACGCATTCCAAATGGGTCCACATCAGCGCGGGTGAGGTGGTCAGCTTCCAGACCTTCATGACGGGCGAGATGTTCGCGCTTCTGTCCGAGGCTTCGGTTCTGCGGCACGGGATTGGCGGCGCGGAAGGCTGGGATGATGCGGCCTTTGACATGGCGGTGTCGGATGCCTTGTCCCGTCCTGAAAAGCTGGGCGCGCGGCTGTTTTCGCTGCGGGCCGAGGGGCTGATTGCGGGCCTTACGCCCCAGGCGGCGCGGGCGCGGCTCTCGGGCCTGCTGATCGGCACGGAACTGGCGGCGGCAAAGCCCTATTGGCTGGGCCAGCGGATAACGCTGATCGGGGCCGAGAAGCTGTCGTCGGCCTATGCCCGTGCCCTGGCCGCGCAAGGCGTCGAGGCACAACGGCTTAACGTCACCGACTGCACGCTTGCGGGCCTTGGCTCGCTCTCCCCACAGACCGAAGGCGCAAAATGACCCCCAATACTGATCGGCGCAATCTGATCGCCATCCTGCGCGGCATCACCCCGCCCGAGGCTGCGGCGGCGGCCCGGGCGCTGGTCGCTGCGGGGATCACCCGGATCGAAGTGCCGCTGAACTCGCCTGATCCATTCGCCTCGATCGCGGCGATGGTCGCGGCCGTGCCGGGGGCCGAGATCGGTGCAGGCACCGTGCTTGCGGTCGAGGACGTGGCAAGGGTGAAGGCCGCCGGGGGGACGTTGGTCGTGTCGCCCAATGCGGATGTCGAAGTCATCCGCGCCACCGTTGCGGCGGGCATGGCAAGCTGGCCCGGGGTGATGACCCCGACGGAGTGTTTCGCGGCGATCAAGGCCGGTGCCACGGGTCTGAAGCTGTTCCCCGGCAGCCTGATCGGCCTCGAGGGGCTGAAGGCGATCCGCGCGGTCCTGCCGAAGGACTTGCCGGTCTATGCCGTGGGTGGCGCGGGCCCGGCGAACTTTGCCGACTGGGCCAAGGCCGGGGCGCAGGGCTTCGGCATCGGCACGGCGCTTTACACTCCCGGCCTTTCGACGGACGAACTCGCCACCAAAGCCGCCGCCATCGTCGCGGCCTATGATGCGGTGTTTGCATGATCTACGACGCACGCCCCTGCGAGCTGGGCGAAGGCCCGCTTTGGCACCCCCAGCGGGAAGAGCTGTTCTGGTTCGACATCCTGAACCGGACCCTGCATTCCAGGGCGGCCTCCTGGCCCTTTGACGTCTATGTCTCGGCGGCGGGATGGATCAGCCGCGACGAACTGCTGATCGCTTCTGAATCCGGGCTGTTCCGTCTGGACCTGACCTCCGGGACCCAGACCCCTGTCGCCGCAGCGGGAACACCGGAGACCCGGTCCAACGACGGGCGGGCCGACCGGCAAGGCGGGTTCTGGTTCGGGACGATGGGCAAGAAGGCCGAAAAAGGCGTCGGTGCCGTCTGGCGCTGGTATCGCGGTGAGTTGCGGCAGCTTTTCAGGGAGGTCTCGATCCCGAACTCGATCTGCTTTGCGACGGACGGAACTGCTGCGCATTTCTCGGACACGGCCACGGGCAAGGTGATGAAGGTCGCGCTGGACGGCGCGGGATGGCCGAAGGGCGAGCCAGAAATCTGGCTGGACCTTGCCCGTGCGGGGTTGAACCCCGACGGTGCGGTGATCGACGCGGATGGGCGATTCTGGAACGCGCAGTGGGGCGCGGGCCGGGTCGCCTGCTACGGTGCCGACGGCAGCTTTCTGCAAGCGGTCGAGACGCCGGACGCGACGCAATCCTCCTGCCCCGCGTTCGGCGGGCCGGACCTGTCCACCCTTTTCGTCACCACCGCCCTTGAGCATATGGACGCCGAAGCGCGCGCGAAGCACCCGGCCTCGGGCCAGGTCTTCGCTTTCCCGAACGTCGCCACGGGCCTTCCCGAACCTCAGGTCATCCTATGAAAAGAACGCTCGGCGTCTGCTACTACCCCGAACACTGGCCCGAGGCGCAATGGGCCGAGGATGCCGCCCGGATGGCGCGGCTGGGTCTGACCTGGGTCCGGATCGGCGAATTCGCCTGGAGCCGGATGGAGCCGGAGCCGGGCCGCCATGACTGGGCCTGGCTGGACCGCGCGATCGAGACTCTGGGCGCGCGGGGGTTGAAGGTCGTGCTGGGGACGCCCACGGCGACGCCGCCACGCTGGATGCTGGACCGGCACCCGGACATGCTGGCGGTGGATTCCGACGGCAGGTCGCGCGGTTTTGGTTCGCGCAGGCACTATGATTTTTCGCACGCGGGCTACCGCGCCGAATGTGCGAAGATCGTGACCGTGATGGCAGAGCGCTACGGCAAGAACCCGCATGTGGCCGCCTGGCAGACCGACAACGAATACGCCTGCCACGCGACGACACTTTCCTATTCCGAGGCCGCGAAGACCGCCTTTCAGGATTGGCTCGCCCAGCGCTACCAGTCGCCGGACACGCTGAACCGGGCCTGGGGTAATGTTTTCTGGTCAATGGAATACCGCGACTTCCGCGAGATCGGACTGCCCAACCTGACGGTCACCGAACCGAACCCGTCGCATGTCATGGACTTCCGCCGTTTTGCGTCCGACGAAGTGCGCAGTTTCAACAAGCTGCAGGTGGACATCATCCACAAGCATTCGGCCGCACCAGTGGCGCACAACTTCATGGGTGCGATCACCGAGTTCGATCACTGGGACGTTGGCGCGGATCTGGATATCGCGTCGTGGGACAGCTACCCCTTGGGCTTTCTATCCGACCGCATCCCGGCGGATGCCGACCACAAGCGGCGTTTCATCCGGCAGGGAGATCCGGATTTCCAGGCGTTCCACCATGATTTGTATCGGGCGGTCGGACGGGGCCGCTGGTGGATCATGGAGCAGCAGCCGGGCCCGGTGAACTGGGCGCCCTTCAACCCCGACCCGCTGCCCGGAATGGCGCGTCTCTGGGCCTGGGAGGCCTTTGCGCACGGGGCCGAAGCGGTGTGCTACTTCCGCTGGCGGCAGGCTCCTTTCGCGCAGGAACAGATGCATGCGGGGCTGCTAAGGCCTGACTCGGCGCCGGCACAGGCCTTTGGCGAAGCCGAGCAGGTGGCGCAGGAACTGGCCGCGATGCCAGCCGAGGCGGGGACAGGTGCGGCGCAGGTGGCGCTGGTCTTCGACTATGCCTCGGACTGGGCCTGGGGCATCCAGCCACAGGGGCGTAGCTTCCAGTATTTCTGGCTGGTGTTCCACATCTACAAGGGCTTGCGGCGGCTGGGGCTGAACGTGGATATCGTCCGGCCCGACGTGGCTGACCTGTCGGCCTACAAGCTGGTGCTGGCACCGGGGGTCTTCACCCTGTCGGATGCACTCAAGTCGGCGCTGAAGCGCTTCGACGGCACGGCGATCCTTGGGCCACGCACGAACTCCAAGACCAGGGATTTTGCGATCCCGGTGCCGCTGCCGCCCGCCCTGCCAGGGTTGGAGGCAGTGGTGGCCCGAGTGGAAAGCCTGCCGCCCGACGTGCCGGTGCCTCTGGCGCAGGGCGGGGCACTGGTGAACTGGCGCGAAAAGCTGGAAGTCACCGCGCAGGTGGTCGAGGTGTCTGAAGACGGCTGGCCGGCGCTGGTCTGCGCCGACAAGCTGCACTACCTGGCTGGCTGGCCCGATGACCAGGCACTGGCGCGTATTCTTCAGCGCGCCTGCGCTGCCGAAGGGATCGAGTGCGACCCCTTGCCCGAAGGCCTGCGGCGGCGCGACACGGCGACGCACCGGTTTCTCTTCAACTACAATCCGGTGCCGGCGGAATGGGGCGGGGTCTCGATCCCTCCGGCGGGCGTGCAATGGACCGAGTTGTAGAAGCGGAGGGGTAGCGTGGGCGATCTGCCCAGCCTTCACGGGGTCAGGCGTGCACTGCGACCGTGCCCGACACCGGCAGGAAGGCCGCAGCGTTGGGTCCCAGGGTCAGCCGGTCATCCTGGAGGACCGCATGGGTCGACGGCCCGACCGGACCGTCCACACCCGCGACGGTGACCGACAGCGCCACCGGCGACAGGTTGAAAAGGCACAGCAGCGCGCCGTCGCCTTCTCCGCGCAGGAACCCCAGGATCGGCTCGGGCAGGTCCAGAAATCGCGTCTTCCCGTGGCGCAGGGCCGCCGAGCCTTTCCGGAACGCCAGCACCTGACGGTAATGCTCAAGCACCGAGCCTTGTGCGCCCTTCTGCCCTTCGACGTGACGCGCGGCCTGTTCCGGCTTGACCGGCAACCAAGGCTTCACCTGCGAGAAGCCCGCGTTGGGCGAGGCGTCCCAGACCATCGGGGTCCGGGTGTTGTCGCGGCCGATGGGTTCGGGCCAGAAGACGATGCCCTGCGGGTCGGTCAATTCCTCGAAGTCCAGGACGGTGTCGGTCTGGCCAAGCTCCTCGCCCTGCCAGAGGCAGATCGAGCCCTCGAAGGCCAGCAGCAGTGCGCCAGCCTGCTTGGCTACATCCTCGGTGCTGGTGCCGTGCGCTGCCCACCGGGTTGCATGGCGGACGACGTCATGGTTGGAAAACGCCCACATCGGCCAGCCGTCGGGCGCGCCCTTGAAGAAGCCTTCGACCCGGTCGCGGAAGAAGGCGGCATCGAATTCATAGCCCATCAGTTCGAACGAATAGCACTGATGCAGCCGTCCGGGGGCGGTGTATTCGCCCATCATCCGGATCGCGTGGTGGGCTTCACCCATCTCGCCCACCGAAGCCGCGCCGTATTCGTCCAAGAGGGTGCGGATGCGTTCCATCCAGGCCAGGTTCTCGGGCTGGTTCTTCGAGAAGATGTGGTATTGCATCCCGTAGGGGTTGCCCTCGGGTTCTTTCTTCACCCGGAAATCCGCCGGATCGTCGCGGAACAGGGGGTCGTGGAAGAAGTAGTTCACCGTGTCGAAGCGGAAACCGTCGACGCCGCGTTCCAGCCAGAAGCGCATCACCTCCAGCGCCCAGTCCTGGACGGCGGGGTTGTGGTAGTTCAGGTCGGGCTGCGAGGTCAGGAAGTTGTGCAGGTAATACTGCTTGCGGCGCGCGTCCCATTGCCAGCACGATCCGCCAAAGACCGACAGCCAATTGGAGGGCGGGGTCCCGTCATGCTTCGGGTCGGCCCACACATACCAGTCGGCACGGACGTTCATCCGGTCGCGGCGGCTTTCCGCGAAGAACGGATGCTGGTCCGAGGTGTGGCTTAGAACCTGGTCGATGATGACCTTCAGTCCAAGCTCATGGGCTCGCGCAATCAATGTGTCGAAATCGGCCAAGGTGCCGAAGACCGGGTCCACGTCGCAGTAGTCGCTGACGTCATAGCCCATGTCCTTCATCGGGCTGCGGAAGAACGGCGAAAGCCAGACCGCGTCCACGCCAAGGTCGGCCAGATGGTCCAACCGGCGGGTGATCCCCGGCAGATCCCCCACCCCGTCGCCGTTGGAGTCCTGGAAGGATCGAGGATAGACCTGATAGGTCACGGCGCCACGCCACCAGTCGGACATTCCCCACACCCCATGTTCGGAATCGCGTGCGGGCCATAGCGGGGGGCGGGGGGCTGCAAAAGTCCAAAGCGTTTGCGGCCCGCGGATAACCGCAGAATCCGTTGCTTTGCGGCACTTCCGCCACGACCATGGCGGCAATCACCAAACCCGACCTGTAACGGTGACAATATCGCGGTTGACGCTTTCTGGCCCCAGGCGCACCTTGCCCGCCTGAACGGAGCGCCCCGGCATGACCAAATCCCCCCTCATCACCCCCGTCCTGATTGCCGGTTGCGTGATCCTGATGATCTCGTTCGCGATCCGGGCCAGTTTCGGCGTCTTCCAGATCCCGGTGGCAGAAGAGTTCGGCTGGATGCGCACCGACTTTTCACTGGCCATCGCGATCCAGAACCTGGCCTGGGGGATTGGCCAGCCGCTGTTCGGCGCGATGGCCGAACGCTTTGGCGACCGCAAGGCGATCATTGCAGGCGCGCTGATGTATGCGGCGGGGCTGGTCCTGTCGTCCTTTGCGGTGACACCGGGCGAGCATCAGCTGCTGGCGATCCTGGTCGGTTTCGGCATCGCCGGGACCGGGTTCGGCGTGATCCTGGCTATCGTCGGACGGGCCTCATCGCCCGAGAACCGCTCGATGGCGCTTGGCATCGCCACGGCGGCAGGGTCGGCCGGTCAGGTCTTTGGCGCGCCGACAGCCGAGTTCCTGCTGCAAAGCTACAGCTGGCAGACCGTCTTCCTGATCTTTGCCGTCGTCATCCTGGCGACGCTGGCCGCCCTTCCGTTCCTGCGCAGCCCGCAGATGGCCTCGAAGCAGGAACTGGAGGAAAGCCTGGGCACGGTCCTGATCCGCGCCTTCAAGGACCCGTCCTATACGCTGATTTTCCTCGGGTTCTTCTCCTGCGGCTATCAGCTTGCCTTTATCACCGCCCACTTCCCCGCCTTCGTGACCGAGCTTTGCTCGCCCATTGATGCGGGGTCCATGCTGGCCGGGATCGGGATCACCACGACCTCGGCCTTGGGTGCGGTGTCGATCGCGGTGATCGGGCTTTTCAACATCGTGGGCACACTGACGGCGGGATACCTCGGCAAACGCTACACCAAGAAATACCTTCTGTTCGGGATCTATGTCGGCCGCACCATCGCCGCGGCGACCTTCATCCTGCTGCCGATCACTCCGGTGTCCGTGCTTGTATTCTCGGCGGTGATGGGGGCTTTGTGGCTGGCGACAGTGCCGCTGACCTCGGGCCTCGTGGCCCACATCTACGGCATCCGCTACATGGGCACGCTTTATGGCGTGGTGTTCCTCTCCCACCAGATCGGCGGGTTCCTCGGGGTCTGGCTGGGGGGGCGGATGTATGACCTGAATGGCGATTACACGCTGGTCTGGTGGATCGGCGTGGGGGTCGGGGCCTTCTCAGCCATCGTCCACCTCCCGATCCGCGAACGCCAGATGGTCGCACAAGCCGCATAATCCAAATTCGGGAAGTCCTTCGTGAAAGTCGGTATCGCCGCCCTTGTCCTGGCCTATGTGCTAAGCCAGTTCTATCGCGCCTTCCTCGCCGTGATGAGCCCCGTTCTGACCGCGGACCTGGGCGTCTCGGCGGCCGAGCTGGCTTCGGCGTCCGGCTGGTGGTTCCTGGCCTTTGCCGCGATGCAGGTTCCGATCGGAGCCTGGCTGGACAAGGTCGGACCCCGACTGACGACAGGTGTTCTTCTGGCACTGGGGGCGGCGGGGGCGGTGCTGTTTTCCCAGGCGACCGGGGCATTGCAGATCAAGCTGGCGATGGCGCTGATCGGCATCGGCTGCGCGCCGGTGCTGATGGCCGGCTACTTCATCTTCGCCCGGCAGTTCTCGCCCGCCGCCTTTGGCACTCTCGCCGCGCTGATGCTGGGGGTGGGGACTTTGGGGAACGTGGCCTCGTCCCTGCCCTTGTCCTGGGCGGTGACGGCCTTCGGCTGGCGCGAAACGGTGCTGGGACTTGCCGCGATCACCGGATCGGTGGCCCTGGCGGTCCTGCTGCTGGTCCGCGACCCCGAACCGTTGGAGGGCGGGCGAACCGGCTCGCTGCTGGAGTTGCTGAAGATGCCTGCGCTCTGGCCGATCCTGATCATGATGATGGTCTGCTATGCACCCATAGCCGGGCTGCGCGGCCTCTGGATCGGGCCTTACTTTGCGGATGTCCACGGTGTGAACCAACTGGAGCTTGGGAGGATCGGCCTTTGGGTCGGGCTGGCGATGGTGGCGGGCAACTTCGCCTACGGGCCGCTTGACCGCTGGCTGGGACGGCGCAAGGCACTGGTGGTGGCGGGGAACGCGGCGACGCTGACCTGCCTTTTCGGTCTGTGGTGGTTCGCGGCGGCTCCGCCTGCGACGGCGACGGGCCTGCTGATCGCGGCGGGGTTCTTCGGAGCGAGCTTCCCGATCGTGCTGGCGCATGGCCGGTCCTTTGTCCCGGCGCACCTAACGGGTCGGGGCGTCACGCTCTTGAACCTGTTTGGCATCGCGCCCATCGGTATCGCGCAGATCGTTACAGGCCGCCTGCACGCCGCGACACCACCGACGCCACCCGCCGCGCCCTATGAAGCCGTGTTCCTGTTCTTCGCCGTGGCCACCGCCATCGGACTGGCCGTCTATCTTCTGTCACAGGACCGGCCACACTGAGGTCGGCAAGGACGAATCCGCTTCCCCCTGCGCGGACCATGCGCTAACAGCCGCCCGTCCCACCTTTGGGACGGTCAAAGGAGAACCCCGATGGGCTACAAGGTCGTCGTCGCGGGTGCCACGGGCAACGTGGGCCGCGAAATGCTGAACATCCTGGCGGAACGCGAGTTCCCGGTCGACCAGATCACTGCGCTGGCGTCGCGCAAATCGCTTGGCACCGAAGTCAGCTTTGGCGACAAGACCCTGAAATGCAAGGATCTGGACACCTTCGATTTCACCGGCTGGGACATCGCCCTCTTTGCCATCGGATCCGACGCGACCAAGATCTACGCCCCCAAGGCCGCTGCGGCGGGCTGCGTGGTGATCGACAACTCCAGCCTTTACCGCTACGACCCCGACGTGCCGTTGATCGTGCCGGAAGTGAACGCCCACGCCATCACCGGCTACGCCAAGAAGAACATCATCGCGAACCCCAACTGTTCGACCGCGCAGATGGTTGTCGCGCTGAAGCCGCTGCATGACCGCGCCACGATCAAGCGCGTCGTGGTGGCGACCTACCAGTCCGTCAGCGGCGCGGGCAAGGAAGGGATGGACGAGCTTTGGAACCAGACCAAGGCCATCTACAACCCGACTGACAACGTGCCGCCGTCGAAATTTGCCAAGCAGATCGCCTTCAACGTGATCCCGCAGATCGACGTCTTCCTGGACTCGGGTGAGACCAAGGAAGAATGGAAGATGGTGGCCGAGACGAAGAAGATCCTCGACCCCAAGATCAGGGTCACGGCGACCTGCGTGCGGGTGCCGGTGTTCGTCGGCCATTCCGAAGCGATCAACATCGAGTTCGAGGAGTTCCTGGATTGGCAGGAAGCCCAGGACATCCTGCGCGAGGCGCCGGGGATCATGCTGATCGACAAGCGGGAGCCCGGTGGCTACATCACCCCGATCGAATGCGTGGGCGAATATGCGACCTATGTCAGCCGGGTCCGCCAGGATTCGACCATCGACAACGGGCTTAGCCTATGGTGCGTGTCGGACAACCTGCGCAAGGGTGCGGCGTTGAACGCGGTGCAGATCGCCGAACTTCTGGGGTCCAAGGTCCTCAAGAAGGGCTAAGGGTTTCTTAACGATGATCTGGAAGGGTCTTGGCCTATGGCCGAGACCCTTTTTCATTGTGATGACATCCTCTGGGCGCGATTCACGGCCCTGTGCAAGGCGCGGGACGAAACCCCCGGCGCGGTGCTGCGCGATCTCGTGCGGTTGGAAGTCCAACGCTGCGAGCGCCGCAGAGCGAGGAGTGCCGAAGGCATCGACGAGCGGCTCCTCGTGCGCCTTCGGCTTCTCGTCGCTGAAGCCCTGGCGGGATCAGAGAGTTGGGGGCAGTTTCAAAGGCTGCTTGCGGAACGCGACCTGAAGTTCGTTCCATCCGGCGGAGGCCTTGTCCTGACCAACCTTTCCACCGGGGACGTCCTCGCCAAGTCCAGCCAGGTCGGCCCACCCTACATGGCGCTCGCCCGCCGCTTCGGCACCGGCTTTCCCGGCCACCCCCGGCCGGGTCTTGCCGTTCAGGCCCTCGCCCGGCCCTGACCCCCTTGCACCCGCCCGCCACCCGCGCTTTCCTGTCCCACCCAGGGGAGACCCCAGATGACCCAAATGCTTGCCCTTCACGACCGCCGCCAGATCCCCCAGGTCGGCTTCGGCCTGTGGCAGGTCCCATCCGCCGCCACCGCTGACACCACGGCCACCGCCCTGCGCATGGGCTACCGGCTGGTCGACGGTGCTGCGATCTATGGCAACGAGGACGGTCAGGGCGAGGGCATCCGCGCCTCGGGCCTGGTACGGGATCAGGTCTTCGTCACCACCAAGGTCTGGAACAGCGAGCAGGGCTTCGACACCGCGATGCGGGCGGCCGAGACAAGCCTGAAGCGCCTGGGCCTTGACCATGTCGACCTGCTGCTCATCCACTGGCCCTGTCCGGCGAAGGACCTTTACCTGGACACCTGGCGCGCGCTGATCCGGTTGCAGGAAGACGGCAAGGCGCTGTCCATCGGCGTGTCCAACTTCCAGGAAGCACATCTGGAGCGGATCATCGGCGAGACGGGCGTCACCCCGGTCCTGAACCAGGTCGAGATCAACCCGCGCCTCCAGCAACCCGCCCTCCGCGCGTTTCATGACAAGCACGGGATCGTCACGCAAAGCTGGACGCCCCTGGGCCAGGGCCGCAGCTTCGCCGCCCCCCCGGTGCAGGCCGCAGCACGGCGCAGCGGGAAAACTCCCGTGCAGGTCATCCTGCGCTGGCACGTCCAGATCGGGGCGTCGGTCATTCCCCGGTCCACTCGCGCGGCGGGGCTGGCCGAGAACCTGGCGCTGTTCGACTTCAGCCTGACCGATGCCGAGATGGCTGCCATCGCCACCTTGGACGAGGGCGCGCGCTGCGGTCCCGATCCGGCGCGGTTCAACATGGGTTGACGCGCGTCGGGCCGAATTCCTTGGGACGGGTATCCCGGCCTTGCCGTGCCTGCAGACCGGGGCCTAACCTTCGGGCGACCTCAACCGAAAGGCCCCGCCGATGCGCGCGCTGATTGCCGTCCTGCTTGCCTCAACCGCCTTGCCGGCCTTTGCCGATACCCTCCCCGCCACCAGCCGGATCACCGCGGTCACCGTCTACCCCGACGGCGCGAAGCTGACGCGTGAGGTGACCTTCACGGCGCCGTCAGCCGGGGCGCATGAGCTTCTGGTCACCGACCTGCCCTATGACAGCGACCCCGGTCTGATCCGATTGGTCGCTTCAGACGGGTTGCAGGTCGGCGCGTTCAACCTTCGCGCCGACCGCCTCCCGCCGCGCGAGGACCCGCTTACCGAGGCGCAAAGCACCGCGAGGGAGGAGGTAGAGGTCGCCCAGGCTGCCGCTCAGGCCGCACAGCTGGCGCTGGAGGCGATCACTGCGAAGATCGAGGCTGCCGAGGCCCAGGTGCGGTTCCTGTCGTCGTTCACCGGCGCGCTTCCGGACGGGGCGACGCCCGAGACGATCAAGGCGATGGCGGGAATGATCGGGGCCGAGACCTTGGCCGCACGTCAGGCCGCGCTTGCTGCCAAGGCGGAACTGCCGCCTGGCGAGACCGCGCTGACCAAAGCGCAGGAGGGGCTGGCGAAGGCGCAGACGGCCTATGACGCGCTACCGTCGGCCGACCTGGACTATACTGCGCTGTCGGTGGCGGTGACAGCGGCCGGGGCTGGCGAGGCCACGGTGACAATCACGCAATACGTCGGCAATGCCAGCTGGCAGCCGGTCTATGACCTGAACCTGACGCGGGACGGTGGCGACAAGCTGACTTTCGACCGCTCTGTCCTGGTCTCGCAGTTTACCGGCGAGGATTGGGATGGCGTCGCGCTCACGCTGTCTTCCTCGCGTCCCGCCGAACAGTCTGCGCCGTCGCAGTTGTGGCCGGAGCTGCGGTCCATCGGCCCGGACGTCGAGGCGGAGGAGCTTGCGCGGAAAGCCGATGGCTCTGGCGACGCACCTTCCGAGTCCGCCCCTGCCGCCGAGGCTCCCGCGGCTCCGATCGCCGCTAGCAAGGGTTACGAGGGCGACACCGTGGTCTACACCTATCCCGAGGTTGTTACCGTGAGGACCGGGTCCGAGAATTTGCGTCTGGCGCTGGACAGCCTGGACTTCGCGGCAGTGGTCGAAGCGGTCGCCGTCCCACGTCTCGACAAGACCGCCTTCGTGATGGCGAGTTTCACCAATGCAAGCGACGAACCCTTGTTGCCGGGTCAGGCGATGCTCTTTCGCGAAGGGGTGCTTGTCGGCTCGACATGGCTGGACGTCATTGCGCCGGGCGTCGAGACCGACCTTGGTTTCGGCGCCATCGAAACCCTGCGGGTCAAGCGCGAGATGCCGACCCGTGCCTTGGGCGAAACAGGGGTCTTCGCGACCGCCGAGCAGCAGACGGAAAGCGCGGTCATCACCGTGGAGAACACCGGGACCGAGTCCTGGCCAGTTCGCATCCTTGATCAGGTGCCCTACAGCGAACAGGACGAGTTGCAGGTCGAGATCGAAGCCAGCCCCCAGCCAACCGGGATCGACGTCGAGGGCCAGCGGGGCATTCTGGCGTGGGAGTTCGAGCTTCCAGCCGGCGGCAAGGAGACGATCTCGCTGGAAAGCACGTTGACCTGGCCGGATGGCATGGTCCTGCGCTGACCCCTCCAGGGTCAGTAAGCAAGAAGGCGGCGTAGGCCCGGCCTTTCCGCTACGGCACCCGCCAAAGTTGCCCTCTGCGCCTGACTTCACGTCAGGCGCTTTTCTGACGTGACGTCACAGTGACGTTAACGTCAACCGCTCTGGTATTGATGTCCAAGGGTTCGCATCTGCCGGCGAGATGCTTCCCCAAGGACGAGTGCGACCCATGAATTCCAACGTTCCGACCGACGTGATGACAATCCGCGAGATGTGCGAGGCCTATGACGTGACCCCGCGCACACTGCGGTTCTACGAGGCGAAAGAGCTGCTGACCCCGATCCGGCTGGGGACCCGACGGCTGTTCACTCGGCGCGACCGGGCGCGGCTGGCGCTGATCCTTCGTGGCAAGCGCTTCGGCTTCAGCCTTGAGGACATCCGGCAGACGCTGGATCTCTACGACCGCGACGGCGGACTGACCGCCCAGCGTCAGAAGGCTTACGAGCTGGGGCAAAAGCGCCTTGCCGAGATGGAGGCGCAGCGGGCCGAGCTTGACATGGCCATCGCGGACCTCAAGGCCGAGTTGGCCGACGCCAAGGCCAAGGGGCTGGTGCCGCGCGCGGCCTGACGACAAGACCCGCGCCTTTGGGCGCGGCGTGACCCAGGGAAGAGGAGACGAGAATGACCAGCTACACCGCCCCCGTGAAGGACATGCAGTTCCTGCTGCACGACGTTCTGAAGATCAGCGAGGCCGATATTCCGGGTTACTCCGACCTTGACCGCAGCTTTACTGCGGCGGTCCTGGACGAGGCGGCAAAGGTCGCGTCAGATGTATTGACCCCGCTTAACGCCGTGGGCGACCGAGAGGGCTGCGTATTGGAAAACGGGGTCGTACGGACCCCGACCGGGTTCAAGGTGGCCTTCGACCAGCTGCGCGAGGGCGGCTGGATGTCGCTGGATGCTGATCCAGACTATGGGGGACAGGGCCTGCCCTACCTGATGCATACCGCGGTCAACGAAGCCTTCGTCTCGGCCAACATGGCCCTCAACATGTACCAGGGCCTGACCCACGGGGCCTATTCGGCAATCCGGGTGCACGGGACCGAGGAGCAGAAGTCCAAGTGGCTGCCGAAGATGGTCTCGTGCGAATGGACCGGCACCATGAATCTGACCGAGCCGCATTGCGGCACCGATCTGGGGATGATGCGGACCAAGGCCGAACCGCAGGCGGACGGCAGCTACAAGATCACCGGGCAGAAGATCTTCATTTCGGCCGGTGATCATGACATGGCGACGAACATCGTGCATCTGGTGCTGGCCAAGGCCCCCGGCGGCGGTGAGGGGACCAAGGGCATAAGCCTTTTCATCGTGCCGAGATTCCTGGTGAACGACGACGGCAGCCTTGGCGACCGCAACGCGGTGTCCGTGGGCAAGATCGAAGAGAAGATGGGCATCCACGGCAACGCCACTTGCGTGATGAACTACGACGGGGCGACCGGCTGGCTTTTAGGCGACCTGCACAAGGGCATGAAGGCCATGTTCACCATGATGAACGAGGCCCGGCTTGGTGTGGCCTTGCAGGGCTATGCGGTGGCCGAGGCCGCCTATCAGAACGCTGTGGCCTATGCGAAGGACCGGCTGCAGGGCCGCGATGTAACGGGAGTCAAGAACCCCGCCGGACCCGCGGACCCGCTGATCGTCCATCCCGATATCCGCCGTAACCTGATGGAGCAGAAAAGCTTCGTCGAAGGCGCGCGGGCCTGGGCTTACTGGGGTGCGACCCTGATCGACCGCGCCCACACCGGCGACATGGCGGCGGACGGCCTGATCGGGCTGATGACTCCGGTGCTGAAGGGGTTCCTGACCGACAAGGGCTTCGAGATGTCGGTGGCCGCGCAGCAGGTCTACGGCGGGCACGGCTATATCGAGGAATGGGGCATGTCCCAGTTCGCCCGCGACGCCCGGATCGCCATGATCTACGAGGGTGCCAACGGCGTGCAGGCGCTTGACCTGGTGGGCCGCAAGCTTGCGACTGACGGCGGCAAGCATGTGATGGCGTTCTTTGATCTGGTGAAGGCCGAGATCAAGTCGCATGACGGCGACGACCGGATGAAGGGCTTTGTCGAGCCGCTGAAGGCCGCGTCGAAGGCGCTGCAGCAGGCGGGGATGTTCTTCATGCAGACCGGGATGAAGAACCCCAACGCCGCGCTCGCCGGGTCCTATGACTTCATGCACATGATGGGTCATGTCAGCCTGGGCCTGATGTGGACCAAGATGG
Source organism: Paracoccaceae bacterium (assembly GCA_031412255.1). GTDB lineage: Bacteria > Pseudomonadota > Alphaproteobacteria > Rhodobacterales > Rhodobacteraceae > Tabrizicola. The sequence goes on from JANOCQ010000236.1 coordinate 20,964, forward strand.
CCAAGGCCGCCTATGTCGCACTTGATTCAGGGGCGGAGGACCGTGATTTCTACCAGGCGAAGATCGCCACCGGCCGGTTCTACATGGCCCGCCAGTTGCCCGCCTGCGGGATGCATCTCGCCCGGATCGAAAGCGGCGCGGAGACGGTCATGGCGCTGACTGCCGAGGCGTTCTAGGCTTCTTCTTGACGGTGGGCCGCAACGGCCTGCCCCTGAACCTGCCTTGAGGAGACCGGCCATGAAACTTTACTGCTTCGGAGAAAGCGGCAACGCCTACAAATGCGCTTTGGCGTTGACGCTGGCCGATGTCGAATGGTCGCCGGTCTTCGTCGACTTCTTCAAGGGCGAGGCGCGCAGCCCCGAATTCAAGGCGATCAACGAGATGGGCGAAGTGCCAGTCCTGATCGACGGGGACACCACGCTGACGCAGTCGGGGGTGATCCTCGACTACATCTCGTCAAAGACCGGCAAGCTGGGCGGGCGGTCGGCTGCGGAGCGGCGCGAGGTGCTGCGGTGGATGTTCTGGGACAACCACAAGCTTTCTACCGCCATCGGCACGACGCGGTTTTTGATGAACTTCCTGGCCGTGGAAAAGCGGCCCGAGGCGGTGATCCCCTTCCTGCAGGGTCGTCTGAAAGCCGCCTACACCGTGCTGAACGACCACCTTGCCAACCGCAACTGGGTTTCCGGCGAAGCCGTCACCATCGCCGACCTCAGCTGCGCCGGGTACCTTTTCTACCCCGAGCCCTTCGGCTTTGACCGCGCAGAGTGGCCCAATATCGACCGCTGGCTGGACCGCGTCAGTGCGCTCCCCGGCTGGAAACACCCCTACGACCTGATGCAGCGGGCCTTCCCCGCGTAAGGAGACACCCATGACCGACGCCTTCATCTATGACGCCGTCCGCAGCCCGCGCGGCAAGGGCCGCCCCGACGGCAGCCTGCATGAGCTGACCTCGGTCGCCCTGTCTGCCAAGGTGCTGAACGCGGTCAAGGAACGGAACGGCTTGGAAGGCCACGCGGTCGAGGATGTGATCTGGGGCAACGTGACCCAGGTTGGCGAACAGGGCGGCTGTCTGGCGCGGTCGGCGGTGCTGGCCTCGGACCTGGACGAACGCATTCCCGGCCTTGCGATCAACCGCTTCTGCGCCAGCGGGATGGAGGCCGTGAACCTGGCCGCGAACCAGGTGAAGGGCGGCGCGGGCCATGCCTACATCGCGGGCGGGGTCGAGATGATGGGGCGCGTCGCGATGGGGTCGGACGGGGCGGCGATTGCCGTCGATCCGACGCTGGCGATGAAGACCTACTTCGTGCCGCAGGGCATCAGCGCGGACATCATCGCCACCGAATATGGCTTTACCCGCGATCAGGCCGATGCGCTTGCAATGGAATCCCAACGCCGCGCGGCGCAGGCCTGGGCCGAAGGGCGGTTCGAGAAATCGGTGCTGGTGATCAAGGACCAGAACGGCCTTCCGATCCTTGCGACCGACGAATACATGCGCCCCGGCACCGACATGCAGACGCTGGGCGCGCTGCGCCCCGCCTTCAAGGAGATGGGCGAGGTAATGCCCGGCTTCGACAAGGTCGCGCTGATGAAATATCCGCACCTGGAACGCATCAACCATATTCACCACGCCGGGAACTCCAGCGGTATCGTGGACGGGGCAGCGGCGGTGCTGATCGGCAGCGCAGAGTTTGGTCGCGCGCATGGCCTGAAGCCCCGCGCCCGTATCCGCGCGACGGCGAAGATCGGAACCGATCCGACGATCATGCTCACCGGACCGGTTCCGGCGACGCAGAAGATCCTGAAGGACAGTGGGCTTCAGATCGGTGACATCGACCTTTTCGAGGTGAACGAGGCCTTCGCCAGCGTCGTGCTGCGGTTCCAGCAGGCCTTCGACGTCGATCCCGCGCTGGTGAACGTGAACGGCGGCGCCATCGCGATGGGCCACCCGCTGGGCGCGACCGGCGCGATCATCATCGGCACGCTTCTGGACGAGCTGGAGCGGCAGGACAAGGCCATGGGCCTGGCAACCCTTTGCATAGCCAGCGGAATGGGCGCGGCCACGGTCATCGAGCGGGTCTGATGCACAACCCCGATGCCAGCGCCGCAGATGTCATGCATCCGGTGCATGCCCGCGTTGATGTCGGTAACCGGCCACTTGATGTCGTAATCCTACGTCGGGGCAAAGGTGATTCTCCCAAGATGAAATGGTATCCAAAACGTTTTGGGAAAGCTTTTGATCATGTATTCACAAGTCGCGTCCGAATTGCGCCAGCGCGCCGAATTGCTCTTGCGCGGTCAGATCGAACAACTGGTCAATCAGTTCGTCTTCCCCCTGCCGGTCTTTCTGCAATCCACCCGGTTGGTGATCACTTCTCCCGGTCAGGCGCGGGTGATCTTCAGCCATCTGCAGTTGGCACTGGCCGAACGAGGCGTCGTCATGCTCCGTCCGACGATCTCGGCCATAGACCTGCCGCGTGCGGGCCGGTTCCGTGTCTGGGTCGACTGGCACGAGACCACAGTCCCGGCCGAAGCGACCCGGATGTCGCAGGTGGTCTACTATTGCCGCATGACCGACCTTGGCCTTCAGACCGAGATGCTGGATTATACCCACCTGTCGATGCCCGAACTGAACCCGCAGATCGCGGCTCTCGCGCTGTCCGCCTGATCTCCGGCATCTCTGGTTCGGGCGTCAGCCCAGCAGGAGGAAGCCATGCCCGTGATTGACCCCGCCAAGGTGCCGGTGAAGACCGGCTCGATCTACCCTGAACCTTATGCCAGCATGATGAAGGGCCGGTCGTCCCTTCGGCTGGGTGAGGCCGGCGGACTGACCCAGTTCGGCGCGAACCTGGTGTCGCTGGAGCCCGGCGCCTTGTCCTCCCTGCGCCACTGGCATCAGAATGAAGACGAATTCGTCATGGTTACCGAGGGCGAATGCACCCTGGTTCAGGACGCGGGCGAGACAGTGATGAAGGCTGGCGACTGCGCAGCTTTCCCGGCTGCATCCAACGACGGGCACCACTTCATCAACCGCTCCGACCGGGTGGCGCGGTTCCTCGTCGTCGGCACCAAGGCCCCGCGTGAGGTGGCGACCTATTCCGACGTCGACCTGCGGATCGTGATCGAAGGCGGAAAGGCACGTTTCACTTACAAGGACGGCACAGAGTGGGAGGGCCCGCGATGAACCCGTTGACCATCTATCAGGCCGCGCTGGACGTGGTATCCGTCGCCGTTGTCGAAGGGGACTTCGATCTTTACGCCGCGCAGGTCGACCTGCCCTACCTTATCCTCACGCACAATGGCCGCCACCTCATCAGCAGCGTCGAAGGCCTGCGCAGCACGTTCGACGCGCTGTCGCGTGGGTTGGCCCAGCGCGGGGTCACGCATTACGAACGCGTCGCCCGCGAGGCAGATTACGTGGGCCGCGACCGGATCGAAGGACAGCATTTCACCCACCTCATCGTCAACGGAGAGCGTATCCTGCAGCCGAAGGCTGTGCGTCACACGATCGTCCGCCGCGGTCAGCACTGGCTTTTTTCGGACGCCTTCTACCCGATCGACGCGCCCTACTGGCCCTTCGATGACAAGACGATCTTTGCCCCCGACGCCATCGCACTGCCGAAGAAAGGCGTCGCATGATCGTCGATGCTGCCCGCGCGCCCACCAGCGGAGAGAAGGGCCTGCACACCCTTCATCTGTCCGAGGCGGGCGGGCTCACCCAGTTTGGCGCCCATATCGACACACTTGACCCCGGTGCCTGGTCCGGTCACCGCCACTGGCATTCCGCCGAGGATGAATTCCTGTATCTGCTGTCCGGAACCGTCACCCTGCGCGACGACAGCGGCCTAACCGACCTCTTCCCCGGTGATGCGTGCTGCTGGCCGCATGGGCAGCCCAACGGCCACCACCTGACCAACCGTGGGGATGTCCTCGCGCGGTGGCTGATCGTCGGTTCGCGCTGCCAGGGGGACATCTGCACCTACCCGGACGACGGCCGCCGCCAGATCAATGAAGACACCACCTGGAGGATCGAGGCGGCGGATGGCACCGTTCTGAAAGGCGGCGACCTGCCGGCCGAGCTTCTGGGTCTGCGGCCCCCTTGGGGGCGTCCGGCCGAGGGGCTGCTTCGCCCGAATGTCATTCGTGCCGGATCGGTTCCCGGCCAAAGCCCGTCCGGTCCCTCCGCATCCGCCTTCGACGAGCTGGGTGACTATGTCGCCTACCCGCTTTCGGACGCAGGCGGCCTGACCCAGTTCGGCGCTTTCACCGAAACCCTCATGCCAGGCTCCCGGTCCAGCCAGCGCCACTGGCATTCGGAAGAGGACGAGTTCCTGTTCACCCTTGATGGCACCGTCACCCTGCACGAAAATAATGGCCCCCACGAACTACCACCCGGCACCTGTGTCTGCTGGCCCGCAGGCGTTCCGAACGCGCATTGTCTGGAAAACCGCACCGACCAACCCGTCACCTACTTTGTCGCAGGGTCGCGCCTGCCCGAAGACGAGGTGACCTACCCTGACATCGATCTGCACTACACCCGCAAAGGCGGCCTCTGCATGCTGGCTCACAAGGACGGCACCCCTTACCCCGGCTGGCCGCGCGAGGTGATCCGATGACCACGACCGAAAATTTTTTGCTCAACCACAGGGATATACCAGGAACCGAAACATCCGTTCTGGGTTGCAGGTTTCGGGGCGCTCTAACGCCCACAAGATGGCGGCCTCTCCAAACTAGGGGCGGTCCGCGCCCTGAACGCAAAGGAGACCCCGGAATGCGGGCAAGCACGATCCTTCAGACTTACCTGGACGAGATGGCCAATGCCGTCATGAACGAGTGGTTCGAGCCCTACGCTGCTCGCATCCAGCTTCCGCTCAGCATCCTGACCTCGTCGGCCAGCATCACCGTTACAACCCGCGCCGATCTGGAGGACGGGTTCGACGATTTCGTCTCGATGATCCGCAGCCAGGGCGTGTCGCATATGGACCGGACCGTCCAGGCTGCGGCTTTCCAAGGCAACGACCATATCGTCGGGATTTATGAAACCCGCTTGATGGCACGCGAAAAGCTGGCGCTTCCCATCTTTCATTCGAAGATGTGGATCGGCTGCTACGACGGCGCGTGGAAGGCGATCAAGATTCACAACACCACCAACGAAGCGCGCTGGCCGATGCTGCTGACGCGTCTTTCCCCCGAACACTGGCTATCCGAGGAGTTCTAGATGACCGACTTCACCATGACCACCGACGCTGACGGCGTCGCCACCATCACCTGGGATGTTGCATCCAAGTCGATGAACGTCATGTCGACCGAGGCGTTCATGGCACTGAACGGTCTGATCGACCAGGCGCTGGCGGATGGCATGGTGAAGGGGATCATCATCACCTCCGGCAAGAAGGATTTCGCCGGTGGCATGGACCTGAACGTGATCGCCAGAATGCGAGCCGGCGGTGCCGGGGCGATTTTCGACGGTGTGATGCAGATGCACCACGTCCTTCGCAAGATCGAACGTGCGGGAATGGACCCGAAGACGCTGAAGGGCGGCAAGCCCATCGTCGCGGCCCTTCCGGGGACCGCCCTGGGCATCGGGTTGGAGTTGCCCTTGTCGTGCCACCGGATCATCGCGACGGACAACCCCAAGGCCAAGATCGGCCTGCCCGAGATCATGGTCGGCATCTTCCCCGGCGCGGGTGGTACCACCCGCCTGTCGCGCAAGTTGGGCGCGATGATGGCCGCACCCTTCCTGCTGGAAGGCAAGCTTTCCGACCCCAAATCCGCGAAGGCAGCTGGCATCATCGACGAGGTCGTCGCTCCGGAGGATCTGCTGGGGCGCGCCAAGGAATGGGTGCTGGCGGCCACCGATGCCGATCTGGTCAAGCCCTGGGACGCCAAGGGGTACAAGATGCCCGGCGGCGCGCCCTATCACCCTGCTGGTTTCATGACCTTCGTCGGTGCCAGCGCGATGGTCCACGGCAAAACGATGGGAGTGTATCCGGCCGCCAAGGCGCTGCTGGCTGCGGTCTACGAAGGCGCGCTGGTGCCCTTCGACACCGCCTTGAAGATCGAGGCGCGGCACTTTACCAGCGTGCTGATGAACCCCTCGTCCTCTGCGATGATCCGCAGCCTCTTCATCAACAAGGAGGCGCTTGAGAAGGGCGCGAACCGGCCCTCGGTCCCTGACCAGTCGGTGAAGAAGCTGGGTGTGATCGGGGCCGGCATGATGGGGGCAGGCATTGCCTATGTCAGCGCGAATGCCGGGATCGAGGTGGTGCTGATCGACGCAACGCAAGAGGCCGCAGATCGTGGCAAGGCGCACTCGGAAACCATCCTCGACAAAGGTATGAAGCGGGGCAAGGTGACGGCCGAGAAGAAAGCCGAAGTGCTGGGCCGCATCACTGCCACCACCGACTACACGGCGCTGAAGGGGGTCGATCTGGTCGTCGAAGCCGTGTTCGAGGACCCGAAGATCAAGGCCGACGTGACCGCCAAGGTCGAGGCGGTGACAGATTGCGTCTACGCCACCAACACTTCCACTCTGCCGATCACCGGACTTGCGAAGGCCTCGAAACGGCCGGGTAGTTTCATCGGCATCCACTTCTTTTCGCCGGTGGACAAGATGAACCTGGTGGAGATCATTCGCGGTAAGGAAACGGACGATGTCGCAGTGGCCAAGGCGCTGGATTTCGTGCGCCAGATCCGCAAGACGCCGATCGTCGTCAATGACGCCCGCTTCTTCTACGCCAACCGCTGCATCATCCCCTACATCAACGAAGGCATCCGCATGGTGGCCGAGGGCGTGGAGCCGGCTTGGGTGGAGAATGCGGCGAAGCTGGTCGGGATGCCCCTGGGGCCGCTGCAACTGGTCGACGAGACCTCGATCGACCTTGGCGTGAAGATCGCCAAGGCGACCAAGGCCGCGATGGGTGCGGACTACCCCGACGAGGCGGTGGACAAGGTCCTATTCTGGATGGCGGACCAGGGCCGGCTCGGCAAGAAGGCTAACGCTGGCTTCTACGCCTATTCCGACAAGGGTGAGCGTCTGGGCCTTTGGGATAGGCTGGAGGCGAAGTATCCGCTGGACAAGGCGCAGCCATCGCTGACCGACGTGCAGCACCGCCTCCTGTTCGCTCAGGTCCTGGAAGCCGTAAGTGCGCTGGAGGAAGGCGTGTTGACCGACATCCGCGAAGGCGACGTCGGCGCGATCCTCGGCTGGGGCTTTGCGCCGTGGTCGGGCGGGCCGTTCTCGTGGCTCGACATCATCGGCGCACCGCGGGCGGTGGAGATCTGCCGGGGCCTGACAGCCCAGTTCGGGTCGCGGTTCCAGGCCCCCGCTCTGCTGCGCGAGATGGCCGAGAAGGGGCAGACCTTCTATGGCCGTTTCGCAGGAGAAAAGGCTGCGGCCTAGGGCAGTGTTGCAGGGTGGGCAAAAGTGCCCTCCCTGCTTTCTTGCTCATTGTTAACGGTTTTCCGGTCATACGCGCGTATGCGCGGTTTCCATACGCAAGGCAGACGGCGGTCAGACGCGTCTTTCACACCCTGTCTGTTCAGGGATTAACCAGATTTGGCGGCACCTGCCCCTGGGACCAGGCCAGAAGGTTCGCCACCGCCATCATCCCCATGTTCTCGCGCACTTCCAGACAGGCAGTGCCAAGATGCGGCAAGAGGGTGACGTTCTCCATCGCCATCAGCGCCGCCGGAACCTTTGGCTCGAACTCGTAGACATCCAGCCCCGCCCCCGCGATCCGGCCGCGTTGCAGGGCGTCGATAAGCGCGTGCTCGTCGATCACATCACCCCGGCTGATGTTCACCAAGATCCCGGTTTTCTGCATCAATTCCAAGGCGTTCGCGTCGATCAGGTGATAGGTGGCCTTGCCACCCGGCACTGCCACCACGACGAAATCCGCGGCCATCGCCTCGGCCATTTCGACCTGCCGCGCGGGCAGTCTAGGCTCCTCAACGCGCGAGCGGTTGTAGAACGTCACCTCCATGTCAAAGCCGTAGTGGCACCGCTTGGCAATCGCCTTGCCGATCCGCCCGAAGCCGATGATTCCAAGGCGCTTTGCGGTGACATGGGTGCCCAGCATCTGCACCGGACCCCAGCCCTCCCATGCGCCCGCCCGAAGGATGCGCTCTCCCTCGCCCAGCCTGCGGGCGGTCATCAGGATCAGGCTTACCGCGATATCCGCGGTAGCATCCGTCACCGCGCCAGGCGTGTTCGAGACCGCGATCCCGGCCGCCTTTGCAGCCACGGCGTCGATGTGGTTGTAGCCCACTCCGAAATTGGCGAGGATCTTGGCGCGGGGTGCGGAAACATCTGCAAAAACATCGGCTTGGAAGCGGTCGCCCAGTGTCGGCAGCACCGCATCGTAGTCCCGCAACGCGGCGCGCAGTTCCTCCGCCGATAGCACTTCGGTCCGATCCCGAAGGATGACGTCAAAGTGACCCCGGGCCGCATCGAGCACGCGGTCGGGCAGACGACGGGTGATCAGAAGCTTTGGTTTCAAAACAGTTTTCCTCCCAAAGGAACCTCATGGCTTGGCCCGACCAGCACGACCGAGCCGTCTTCGTCCGGAAGTCCCAGAACGAGAACCTCGGACAGAACCGGCCCGATCTGGCGTGGCGGGAAGTTGACGACGGCCAGCACTTGCCGACCGACCAGTTCCTCAAGCGCATAGTGCTTGGTGATCTGCGCCGAGGACCGTTTCTCGCCAATCTCCTGCCCGAAATCGACCCAGAGCTTGTAGGCAGGCTTCCGCGCTTCCGGAAAGGATTCAGCCCGCGTGATCCGACCGACGCGGATGGCGACTTTATCGAAGTCAGCGTAGGTGATGGTCATTTCCCAAGCTCCCGCCCCCGGTCGGCGGCGGCCTTTATCGCGCGCATAAGCAGCGGGGGAAAGCCCATTTCCGCGTCCATCAACACGCCCAAGGCCGCAGCTGTCGTGCCACCGGGCGAGGTCACATTGATCCGCAGTTGCGCAGCATTCTCAGGGCTTCGGAACGCAAGCTCTCCCGCCCCGCAGACCGTGGCACGTGCCAGTTGCATGGCGACGTCCGCGGGCAGCCCCTCGGCCTCGCCCGCCGCGGCCATCGCTTCGATCAGGTGGAAGACGTAAGCCGGGCCAGAGCCGGAAACGGCCGTCACTGCATCGATCTGGTCCTCGCCGGAAAGGTCCACGACTTGTCCAACGGCCGCCATCAACGCGCGGGAGAGAGCGTAATCGGCATCCGAGACGTGGGCGTTCCGGCACAGCGCGGTGATCCCCCGGCCGACCATCGCCGGCGTGTTCGGCATGGTGCGGACGATCGGGGTGCGGGCCCCAAGAACGTCCTCAAAGGTGGCGATCTTGGTGCCTGCCGCGATCGAGACGAAAAGCGTTGCGCCATTTCCCAACGCCTGGAGCGACGGTAGAGCGGCGCCCATCATCTGCGGCTTCACCGCCAGCAGAGCGACGGCTGGGGCTTTCGGAACCCCCTGGTTCAGATGCACTCCGCTGCCTTTCAGCCAGTCCGTCGGATTGGGCTCGATCACCCAGACCGATCCCGGTGGAACCCCGGCCGCCAGCCAGCCCGTCAAGAGCGCCGTTCCCATCTTGCCGCAGCCAAGCAGCACCAGCCCATCCTGGGCCACACGATCCAAGCTCATGGAACTCCCCTTCAAACCGGGGGAAGGTTAGGCGCGCCCGTAAGCCTCGGCAATGGCGACTTTCATCGCCTGCGCCGGGGTCTGGTCGCCCCACATCGCCATCTGGAACGCCGGGTAAAAGCGTTCCGAGGCCGTCACCGACGCCGCGATCAGCCGGTCGATCTGTTCCGGCCCCGCAACCTGCCCACCCGACAGGACCAGGCCGTAGCGCCAGACCATCAGTTTCTGCTCGGCCCACCAGGTGAAGGCCCCTGTCCAGACCATGTCATTGCAGCGGTTCAGCACGTCGTAGAGCGCGTGTATCTTGTCCTCGGGCGGCTCCATCTCGAAGGTGCAGATCAGGCGCAGGGTTTCGTCCGGCTCGCACCAGGCGAGTGTCAGCGAGTAGGTCCGCCATTGACCTTCGACCGCCATGGCGATCTGGTCATCGGTCACGCGGTCGAATTCCCAGGCATGGTGTTCCGCCAGGCTTTCGACGATGTCGATGGGATGGAGGTCCTCCATCGACGCGTAATCTTCGGAAAGCGACATTGCCCGGCCTCATTATGAAGCTTCAGGCGGGCCGCGACCCACAAGAAGCTGGGTGTCTGGCAAGGGTCTGCGTTTGCCCGACGCCTCCCTTACTAGATATGGTGTGGCCAAAGCGGAAGTGTGTAAAGCGATTTCTTGCGAAATAAGCTGTGGAAAAGACTTTTTCAGGCAGGGAGAGTCTGGCGAGTCAAGGACTTGGCCTTTGAAGCGACCAGGAGCTCAGGGTCCACACGCTGAGGCAGAAAAAGCCCCCGCGCCTGCGGCACGGGGGCATGTCGGAACTGGCCTGACCGCCTAGGGGACAGTGCGGGCAGGCCACGGGCGATGGGGACAGATCGCATCTCCGACCACGCGGGAGGTTAGGCCCGTGATGAAACGGCGATATGACAGTCAGCCCCGGCGCGAGCGGATCATTCCGGTGATGTCGTAGACCTGTTCCAGGATCGGACGGGCAATGGCGTCAGCGCGGTCGGCCCCGTCGCCAAGGATGCGGTCAATTTCTGCCGGGTCGGCCATCAGCCGGTTCATCTCGGCGGTGATCGGCGAAAGCTTGGCGACGGCAAGGTCCGCCAGCGCGGGCTTGAAGGTGCCAAACTGGGCGCCCGCAAAGTCCGCGATGACCTGGTCGACGGTGTGGCCGGCGAGGGCGGCGTAGATGTTCACCAGGTTGCGCGCCTCTGGTCGATCTTGCAGCCCCTCTGCGCTTTCTGGCAGCGGTTCGGGATCGGTCTTGGCCTTGCGGATCTTGGTGGCAATCATGTCGGGACCGTCGGTCAGGTTGATGCGCGACTGGTCCGACGGGTCCGATTTCGACATCTTCTTGGTGCCGTCGCGCAAGGACATGACGCGGGTGGCGGCACCTTCGATCAGCGGCTCGACCACCGGGAAGAAGTCCACCCCGTAGTCGTTGTTGAACTTGATCGCGATGTCGCGGGTCAACTCCAGGTGCTGCTTCTGGTCCTCGCCCACCGGGACCATCGTGGCGTGATACGCCAGGATGTCGGCGGCCATCAACGCGGGATAGGCATATAGCCCGAGCGACACGTTCTCGGAGTTCTTGCCCGCCTTGTCCTTGAACTGGGTCATGCGGCTCATCCATCCCATGCGCGCGACGCAGTTGAAGATCCAGCCAAGCTCGACATGGGCGGTGACCTGGCTTTGATTGAACAGGATGGACCGCGCCGGATCGATACCCGCCGCGATGAACCCCGCCGCCG
>JANOCQ010000237.1:0-1975 GCA_031412255.1 Paracoccaceae bacterium
GCCAGCATTCCGAACAAAACGGCGGTAAAAGGGCGAAGGAGGAAAGCGGGCATGGGCCGGACTCCGTTCTATGGAGTTCGGTCTTTAATCCTATCAATAGGAACAAAGCAAGAATAATCGGGCTGGTTTGGCGTCGCTCCACACGCATGCTAACCCGCGCCCACTGAAGGAGCCCATCATGTCAGATACGCCCGTAGACCAGGCCGCGCCCGGCCCGCTCATTCTCAACATGCAATACACCCGCGACCTCAGCTTCGAGGTCCCCGGCGCGCCGGAGATCTTCGCCTCGTTGCGCGAGCCACCGCAGATCGACCTCAAGCTGGACGTGCAGGCCCGCCCGATCCAGGACGGCCAGAACCTTTTCGAGGTGACGCTGGACATCCGCTGCGACGCGAAGGCGGGCGACCAGGTGTGCTTCATCGCCGAGCTGACCTATTGCGGCATCTTCACCGTCAACGTGGACGAGCAGAGCCTGGAGCCGGTGCTGCTGGTGGAATGCCCCCGGCTACTGTTCCCTTTCGCCCGGAATATCCTGGCCGAGGTGACGCGTGATGGCGGGTTTCCGCCGGTGTTCCTCAACCCGATCGACTTCGTGGCGCTGTGGCAGAACCGCCGTGGAACCACGGACATCAATACGCCGCCGGTCGGCACCGCCTGATTACTGGGTGACGCCGATCCGGACGAGGGCCAGCGCAAAGGCCATGATGCCGAAGGTGACGCCTGCGCCGCCCAGCAGCAGCGTCCAGGCAGTGGGGAGTTGCGAGACGCGGCCCTTCACATCCAGCAGGTCGGTCTCGACGCGGCGAAAGCGCTCTTCGAAGCGGTCGAACCGGCCTTCCAGGCGGTCGAGCCGCGCCTCGATGCGCAGGATGGCCTCATGGACGCGGGGGCTGGCTTCGTAGGGCGGGGGCGTCTGGTCCGGCATGGCAGGGATGTGGCGCGGGGCAGGTTTGGAAGCAAGCCTGGCGTCAAATGCGGCCGGAGGGGCGTAGAATGGCCAGCCGGCCACCGGGATGCTGAACGACGATGGGGCGCTCAAATTGAATCGCTGACCCCGCTCAAACAGATACCAGAGGCGAACCACGACACAATCAAGTCCCCTACTACCTCGCGAGTGGGGTCGCCGGGGTTGGCAGGAGGCGCGAGGGACGGAACCTGATCCATCTCAGGCCCCCACCTTCTCCAACATCTTCCCCTTTACCAGCGCCTCCGCAATCTGCACCGCATTCAATGCAGCGCCCTTCCGCAGATTGTCGCTGACGCACCAGAAGGCCAGCCCGTGCTCCACCGTCGTGTCCCGCCGCAGGCGCGACACGTACACGTCATCCTCATGCACCGCGTCCAACTGCGTGATGTAACCGCCATCCTCGCGCTTATCGAAAATGCTCAAGCCCGGCATCTTCCGCCAGGCCGCCCGCGCCTGCGCCTCGCTGATCGGGGTCTCGAACTCCACATGCACAGCCTCGGCGTGGCCGATGAACACCGGCACGCGCACGCAGGTCGCCACCACCTTGATGTCGGGGTCGAGGATCTTCCGCGTCTCCGCGGCCATCTTCCACTCCTCCTTGGTGAAGCCGTCATCCATGAACTTGTCGATGTGCGGGATGCAGTTGAAGGCGATGGGCTTGGTGAACTGCTCCACCGTCGGCGGATCGTTCACGTAGCTGCCTTTGGTCTGCGCGAAGAGCTCGTCCATCGCCTCCTTCCCCGCGCCGCTGACCGACTGATAGGTCGCCACCACCACCCGCTTGATCCGCGCGACATCGTGCAGCGGCTTCAGCGCCACCAGCATCTGGATGGTCGAGCAGTTCGGGTTGGCGATGATCCGCCGCTTGCGGAAAAGCGCCAGGTGCTGCGGGTTCACCTCGGGGATGATCAGCGGGATGTCCGCGTCCATCCGGAAGTGGCTGGTGTTGTCGATGACCACGCACCCCGCCGCCGCCGCCCGCGGGGCGTGCACCGCGCTGATCGCCGC
>JANOCQ010000238.1:0-3233 GCA_031412255.1 Paracoccaceae bacterium
CAGAACGATCGTGCGTGTCATGCGTGTCCCCGACTGTGGTTTGTTATTCCTGATACCACCACACCTCGGGCTGAAAGCCAAGCCAGTCACCATATAGAGGCAGCTTTTCAGGAAACTTCAGTTCCTTGCGATGCGCGAGGCGCGACTTCTCGGCATACCAGAACGGGATGACGTAACGACCAGAGGTCAGGATGCGGTCCAGGGCTTGGGTGGCGGCGACAAATTCGGTCTGGTCAGCAGAGGAAACCATCTTCGCGATCATTGCTTCGGCAGCGGGGGAGCTCATCCCCATCCAGTTGCGCGTGCCGGGTTCGGTGACGCCGCCCGATCCCCAGTAAAGCGTCTGTTCGTTGCCGGGCGACAGCGACAGCGACCGGATATAGTCCACCATGTCGAAGTCATAATTGGTGGTGCGTTCCTTGTACTGGGCCGAGTCCACCGTCGTGATGGTGGCGGTGATCCCCAGACGTTTCAGCGCCTCGACATAGATGCTGGCGATGGAAATCTTTTCATCCGCGCCCGTCTGCAGCAGGATCTCGAACGCAAAGGGCGTCCCGGAGGCATCCTTCAGGACGCCGTCCTGTACCGTCCATCCGGCCTCTTCCAGAAGGCGGGTCGCCTCGCGCAGACCGGCGCGATTGGCCTCGGTGCCATCGGAGGCGGGGAAGGCATAGCCCTCCAGCGCGCCGGGCAAAAGTTCAGCGGCAAAGGGCTCCAGCAGTTCCTTGACACGTCCCTCCGCAGCCGCGCCCGGTGTCATGCCAAGGATCGAGTTGCCGAAATACGAGGTGATGCGCGGTTGGGTCCCGCCGGTGATCGTCGTATTGATCAGCTCGAAATTGAAGGCCTGGATCAGCGCCTCGCGGACGCGCCAGTCTGCGAAGATCGGCTTGCGGGTATTGAAGACAAGGCCGTCGATGCCCGAGGGGCGGCCATGCGGGATTTCAGATTTGACCACATCGCCCGACGTGACGGCAGGGAAGTCGTAATTCGTCAGCCACTTCGCGGCATTGCCCTCGCGGTAGCTGGTTGTGGTGCCGGCCTTGAAGGCCTCGAAGACCACGCCGCCATCGCCGAAATAGTCATAGCGGACCGTATCGAAATTGTGCTGGCCGCGGTTGAACGGCAGATCCTTGCCCCACCAGTCGGGGTTCTTGCGGTAGGTCACGGACTGGCCCGCCACGACCTTGTCGACGACGTAGGGCCCCGACCCGATCACGGGGTCCAGGCTGCTTTCGGTGAAATCGCGGCCCTCCCACTGCGCCTTTTTCAGGATGGGCCGCAAGCCAAGGATCAGGGGCAATTCACGGTCTTGCACGTTGAAAGTGAACCTGACCGACCGAGGGCCGGTCTGTTCGGCGGTGGCAATCTTCTTCCAGGCGGCGGCATAGCGCGGGTTGCCGTCGACGCCCAGTTTCTCGAACGACCACAGCACGTCCTCGGGCGTCACCGGGCTGCCATCCGAGAACCTTGCCGCCTCACGCAGGGTAAACTCCACGTATGTCCGCGATTCGTCTGTTGTGATCGATTCGGCCAGAACCCCGTAAAGCGTGAAAGGTTCATCATAAGAACGTCCCAGCAGCGTCTCCACCGTCAGAAGCGAGACGCCGGTTGCTGACTGACCTTTGACGATGAAGGGGTTCATGCTGTCGAACGTCCCGGATTCGCCGAACCGGATCTCGCCACCCTTGGGTGCGTCGGGATTGGCATAGGGCAGGGACACAAAATCCGGGGGGAGGGCGGGCAGTCCGTACATAGCTATGCCATGGCTGGACTCGGCGAAGGCCGCGGTCCCGGCGCCGATCAGGACCATCGCGGTCACGGCACGGCGCAGCCGCTCTGTCAGAAAACGCGTCATTTCGGGAACCTTTCATCGTCGCGGAGTTGTGGTTCAACCCTATGCCGATGACTTGGCCTTTTCAAACTTTTAACTTGGCCCCGCAAGCCGGTAGGTCTATAACATGCCTACTGCTCGATAGGTTTCTTGCCTGTATGAAACCTGCCTCAATAACTAGACGCCGGCCTTGTGCCGGCGTTTTTTTTATCATCACGCCCATGTGCCGATGACTTTTGCAGCTGCAGCATATAGGCTGCATTCGCAATATCATGGGATGATGGTGATGGAACTGAAGGGCAAGCGCGCGGTCGTCACGGGGTCGAATTCCGGCATTGGCCTTGGCATCGCCGAGGCGCTGGAGCAGGCGGGCGCAGAGGTCGTCCTGAACAGTTTCACCGACCGGGCCGAGGACCATGACCTGGCCTCGGCGATGGCGGAAAAGTACCATGTTCCGGTCTGCTATATCGCCGCCGACATGTCGAAGGGGGCCGACTGCCGCGCGCTGATCGAAAAGGCGGGCGGCTGCGATATCCTGGTCAACAATGCCGGCATCCAGTTCGTCTCGCCGATCGAGGATTTCCCGCCCGAGAAGTGGGACCAGATCCTCGCCATCAACCTGACATCGGCCTTTCATACGACGGCGGCGGCCTTGCCCGGGATGCGCGCCAAGGGCTGGGGGCGGATCATCAACATCGCCTCGGCGCATGGGCTGACCGCGTCGCCTTTCAAATCCGCCTATGTTGCTGCCAAGCATGGCATTCTGGGCCTGTCCAAGACCGTGGCACTGGAAACGGCGGGGCAGGGGATCACCTGCAACGCAGTCTGCCCGGGCTACGTGCTGACCCCACTGGTGGAGGCGCAGATCCCCGACCAGATGAGAGTCCACAACATGGACCGCGACACCGTGATCCGCGAGGTGCTTCTGGACCGTCAGCCCAGCAAGCAATTCGCGACGGTGGAGCAGATCGGCGGCACGGTGCTGTATCTGTGCAGCCCGGCAGCCGATCAGGTCACAGGCACGTCGCTGTCGCTCGACGGTGGCTGGACAGCGATGTGACGCCGGTGCCGGACATGAAGGACGAAAACCAACCCGCCTATGCTGCCGGCGCGCCGATCAGTCTGGCGCTGCAAGGGGGCGGGGCACATGGCGCGTTCACCTGGGGCGTGCTCGACCGCCTGCTGGAGGATGACGGCCCCGAGATTGCGGCCATTTCCGGAACTTCGGCAGGTGCGCTGAACGGCGCCGCATTGAAGGCCGGACTGGTGGCGGGCGGACGGCTGGCCGCGCGCAAGCGTCTGGACCAGTTGTGGGATCAGGTGGGCGATGTCGGCGATCTGCGTCTGATCCCCTGGATGGCCGCGATGATGCCGCTGTGGCAGAACTGGCAAAGCATGG
>JANOCQ010000239.1:0-39386 GCA_031412255.1 Paracoccaceae bacterium
GCTGAACACGAATCCAAGGGCGAAAGCGTTCTGCCGGTCGGCGTTCTCACCGATCTGGTTCGCAGCTACGCCACCGGGATGCAGGCCGTCATGCCGCAGTTCCTCGCCTCATCGTTCGAGATGCTGCGCGACAGCCAGGCCAAGATGGTCGAAAACCTGACCGCCATCCCCAATCCCCTTGCCGCGGTCCCCGGGTTCGACGCACTCCGCAAGCAGCAGGAGGCTTTCCTGAAGACCATGCTTGTCGGCATGCCGGGCTGGTCCGCCTCGGGCCCCGCGAAAGAGGACGATGCACCCGCCAGTTCGGACGACATCGCTGACATCAAGCGGCAACTGGCCGAGTTGCAGAAGAAACTCTCCAAGCTCTGACCCATGGCAGAAGCCGAAGGCCGCGTCACGCTCTGGGGGATCGAGGTCTTCGTCGCCGCGGCGGAAGAGGGCTCGATTTCTGCCGCCGCCCGCCGCCTTGGCGTGTCGCCCTCCGCTGTCAGCCAGCAACTGACGGCCCTTGAAACAGCTCTCGGCGCGAATCTGCTCGACCGCTCCGGTCGCCCGGTGCAGGTAACGCCCGCCGGCACGATGTTCCGCCGGCACGCCCAGACCATCCTGAATGCCGCATCCGAGGCCCGCGCGGAACTCGCGATGGCTGACCTCTCCGGCCTAACCACCCTCCGCCTCGGCGTAATCGAGGATTTCGACAGCGATGTTACCCCCCGCCTCCTCACGGCCCTTGCACAGGATCTGAAGGGCTGCCGCTTCCTTTTGGAAACCGGGGCAAGCCACCGGCTGATGGACCAACTGGAAGCGCGCGCGCTTGACATCGTCATTGCCGCCGACGCGGACCAGACCCCGGAAGACTGGCGCGAGGTCCACCCGATCCTCTCCGAACCCTTCGTCGCCGTCGCACCGCCGGGCAAACGGATCGAGGACCTGCCCCTGATCCTTTACACCGCGCGCCACCTGATGGGCCGCCAGATTGCCGCCCACCTCGCGCGTCAGGGCCTCAAGCCCGCGCACCGCTTCGAGCTTGACAGCTATGCCGCGATCCTGGCGATGGTTGCCGGCGGCGAGGGCTGGACCATCCTCACTCCCCTTGCGCTCCACCAGGCCCGCGCCTTCCGCAACAAGGTCGAGGTCCGCCCCCTTCCCTTCCCGGCGCTCGCCCGCACGCTGTCCCTTTCGGCCCGAGCCGGTATCTTGCACGGCGTCCCTGCCCAGATCGCCCAACGCCTGAAGCCGCTGATCGCCGAGGTCGTCATCGCGCCCGCCTTAAAGGCAACACCCTGGCTCGCCCCCGGCCTCCGCGTCCTCTGACCGCGACGGCAGCCGCCTTCATTTTTGCCCAAATATCCCCGCCAGAGGCATCTCCGCAGGGCGGGACGAGACCCGAAAAGGATCTTCTCCCCGCCAGAGCCCGGAATGGAGCAAGACCTGCCAATTCCTTAACGGGAAACGGCAAGTCGCTGATTATAAACGCAAGGTAAAACCCGCCACCGTGGATAGATCAGCCCCGCACCTCTGCCGCCGCATCCAGGATGGCCGCGGCGATATAGTCCAGCTCTGCGTCGGTAAGCCGTGTCGGCAGCCGCACGTCACAGGCGCGCATCAGCATGGCCCGCGTCCGCGGCAAGTCCGGCACCTCGCCCAGGAACTGCCAGTTCCAGAACGCCCGCGCGTTGCCCTCGCTCAGCCCGAAGACCTGGACCGAGACGCCCCTGGCCTTCGCCGCTGCCTGAAACTCCAGCGCCGCATGGTTTGTCCAGCCGCCCACCAGGTTGAACTGGATCGAATCCGGCGCGCGGTCCTCCGGCCCCAAAGCCTCTGGCACCGCCAGATGCGCCGACAGGTTCAGCCGCCCGGCGACCCGGTCATGCCCCGCCCGGCCCTTCGCCACCCGCTCGGCGACCAGCGGCAGCTGCGGCCGGATCACCGCCGCCGACAGGTTCTGCATCCGCAAATTATAAAGCGGCAGCTTGTTCTGCCAGTGTGCGCATGAGTTCGTGAGGCCCGGATGCTTCTTCCAGTTCGTCTCGTAGGCTCCCGACATGATGATCGCCCGCGCGGCAATCTCGGGATCGTCGGTGATCATGATCCCGCCTTCGCCCGCGTTCACCAGCTTGTAGGATTGAAAGCTGAAACAGCCGACCTTCCCGATCGTCCCGATATTCCGCCCGCCCCAGACCGTGCCAAGGCTGTGGGCAGCGTCCTCGATCACCGGCACTCCGGCCGCATCGCATAGCGCCATGATCGCGTCCATGTCCGAGGTATGCCCCCGCATGTGGCTGATCATCACCGCCTGCGCTTCGGGCAGTTTTGCCGCGAAATCGGCGATGTCGACCCGATAGTTCTCGCCCACCTCGACCAGCACAGGCACGCAATCGGCGTGCACCACCGACGACGGCACCGCCGCGAATGTAAAGGCCGGGATCAGAACCTTGGCGCCCTTCGGCAGGTCCAGCGCCTTCAAGGACAGAAACAGCGCTGCTGAACAGGACGACACCGCCAAGGCATACCGCGCGCCAAGCAACTCGGCGAACTCTGCCTCCAGCATGGCCACCGGTGCATCCGAGGGCGCGGTGTAGCGAAAGAGGTCGCCAGACAGAAGCAGGCGGTCGATCTCGGCCCGGGCAGCCTCGGGGATCGGTTCAGAGTCGTAGACATTGGGGGCAAGGGTCTGACCGTCGGGGGCCATTCGTGCACCTTTTCTAAATCTTGCGTTAAGAAAAGGTTTAAACCGCCGTATGATCCCACGCCAGTGACAAAATCTTCTCTTCGCGCCTTTCCGCCTAGATTTTCACTCCGGCGCGGGCCGCAACGGTCTCCAAATCGTGCCAGGCGGTGCGGGCCATCGACCGGAAGACCATGATCTCGAAGGCATGTTCGCCCGTGCGCAGGATCACCGCGTTCATGTGATTCACCTGCGTCCGCAACGCCGAGCCTATCGGACAGGCGGTCAGCCGCAGGTCCACCGGCACCAGCCGCGCCAGCACATCCAATGCCGCCGCTCCTGACAGTGCCAGCACCGCCCAGCCATCAGACTGGTCGGTCACCGCCGCGCCTTCCAGTCTCGGGGCCTCTGCGCCGAACAGGAAAGCCTGCTCCCGTCCGGCCCAGACGATCCGAGCACCCTTCTTTCCGGCAAAGCTGTTCGGCTCGGGCATCGCAAGCCCGATAGTCTTCAATCCCCTTGCCACCGCCTTGCCCTGACCGGGAAGCACGGCGATAGAGATGGCCGGCCCGACATCGACCTCGGCCAGTGTCACGCCGTTCAAGGCAAGGCTTCGCCCTTCAAGGGCGGATTTCGCGATAAGCTCAGGCACGCAGCTTCTCCCCTTCCGGGTCATGGAACACGGGATGGCAAACCTGGCAGATCACATCCAACCCGCGCAGATGGTCGACCAGTCGAACCTTCTCGCCGATGCGGGCGCGGCCGTCCTTCAGAAAGCCGAGCCCCAGCCAGGCATCCACCGTGGGCGACCAGCAGATGCTGGTGACATAGCCCTGATCCGTCTCGCGATGCACCTCCGTCCCCGGCACAAAAAGGTGAGCCCCCGCCGAAATTGGCGCGCCTGCTTTCAGACCGACCAACTGCTCGCGCTCCGGCCCCCACATCCCCGGCAGCGTCGCCGCCGCCTTGCCGATGCAGTCCTTCTTCGCACTGACCATCTTCTCCATCCCGATGTCATGCGCCGTGACCCGGCCATGTATCTCGGCGTGGGTGATGAAGCCCTTCTCGATCCGCAGGACGTTCAGCGCTTCCATCCCGTAGGGCCCGCCGCCCATCGTCTCGGCCCGCGCGACCAGATCCCGGAACAGCGCCTCGCCATAGCGGGTCGGCACCGCCAGTTCATACCCCTCTTCGCCGCTGAAGCTGATCCGGAACAGCCGCCCATCGACGCCCCCGATCCGCACCGGGGCGACCCCCATGAAGGGCAACTCCACCGGGGTCTCAAGAAAGGAGTTCACCAGCGCCCGCGCCTTCGGCCCCGCCACGGCGAACTGCGCCCAGGACTCGGTGACGGAGATAAACCGCACCTGCCAGTCCGCACAAAACGCCTGATGCACAAAGTCCAGATGCCGCATCACCAGCCCCGCCGCGGCGGTGGTGGTGGTCATCAGATAGTGGTTCTCGCCCAACCGGGCCGAGGTGCCATCATCCAAGACCAGCCCGTCCTCGCGCAGCATCAGCCCATAACGGACACGGCCCACAGGCAGGGTTGAGAACGTGTTGGTATAGACGAAGTCCAGGAACCGCCCCGCGTCCTTGCCCTGAATGTCGATCTTGCCCAGCGTCGAGACATCCGCCACGCCCACCGCCTGCCGCACCATGTTGACCTCGCGGTCGCAAGCCTCGCGCCAGGTCGTCTCCCCCGGCTTGGGGAAATACGACGGCCGATACCACAGCCCCGCCTCGATCATCGGCGCGCCCCGGTCTCTGCTCGCCTGATCCGAGGTCAAGAACCGTTGCGGCGCGAAGCCCTCGGCCCGGCCCCCAGCCCCCATCGCCGCAATCGACACCGGCACATAAGGCGGGCGGAAGGTCGTCACCCCCGTCTCGGCAATCCCCCGGCCCGTCGCATCCGCCAAGACCGCCAGCGCCGCAACGTTCGAATTCTTCCCCTGATCCGGCGCCATCCCTTGCGTCGTGTAGCGTTTCATGTGTTCCACGGACCGGAAACCCTCCTGCGCCGCCAGCTTCACGTCCTTGGTCGTCACGTCATTGGCAAAGTCGAGCCAGGCCCGGCCCTTTCCCTCGACCGCCCAAAGTGCCTTCAGCTTGTAAGGCATGTCCTCGGCTTCCGGCACCGCCACCGACACCTTCCGCCCCAAAGCCTCCACCGCGCGCAAAGCCGCGGCATGCCCCGTCACAAGCGCCCCATGCGTCGACATCGACCCATTCGCCGCCCCGACCGCCACCAGACCCGGCACCGCGCCCGCCATCGGGACGAAGGCCGCCAACTCCTCGCTCCACCGGGGCCGCCCGTTCATGTGGCAGGTCAGGTGGATCGTCGGGTTCCAGCCGCCGGACATCGCCAGACAGTCCGTCTCGATCTCGATGATCTCCGGGCCCTTCCGCACCTGGATGCCCGAAAGCCCCAGCCTGCCGCGGGAGCCCACGACCTCGGCCCCGACATGCACCGGGCAATCCTCCACAGCCGACGCATCCGGGCGCGGATCGATGATCGCCGCCACCGTGACCCCGGCCGCCATCAGGTCCCGCGCCACGCCCCGCGCCTGATCCGTGTTGGCAAACAGCGTCACCCGCTTGCCCGGCACCACGCCATAGCGGTTGAGGTAGGTCCGCACCGCCGAGGCCATCATGATCCCCGGCCGGTCGTTGTTCTCGAACGCCACGGCGCGTTCCAGCGCGCCCGACGCCAGCACCGCATGCTTCGCCACGATCCGCCAGAAGCACTCGCGCGGCAGGTTCGGGCGGGCAGGCTTGTGCAGCCCCACCCGCTCCAGCGCGCCATAGGTGCCGTGGTCATAGGCCCCCGTCACCGTGGTCCGCGCCATGATCCGCACGTTCGGCAGAGCCTGCAACTCGGCCAGCACGGATGCAACCCAGTCTCCCGCAGCCACCCCGCCGACAGTCCCGCCGTCCGACAGCAAGCGCCCGCCCAACGCATGGCTCTCCTCGCACAGGATCACGTCCGCGCCCGACCGCCCCGCCGTCAGCGCGGCCATCAGCCCCGCAGGACCGGACCCGATCACCAGCACGTCGCAGAAGGCGAAAGCCTTCTCGTAGGTCCCCTCGTCATGCTTGCCCGACAGGCTCCCCAACCCCGCCGCCCGGCGGATGATCGGCTCGTACAACCCCTCCCAAAAGGCGCGCGGCCACTTGAAGGTCTTGTAGTAGAACCCTGCCGACAGGAACGGCGAGACATAGTCGTTCACCGCCATCAGGTCGAACCGCAGCGACCCCAGCCGGTTCTGCGACTGCGCCACCAGCCCCTCGAACACCTCCTGCATCGTTGCCCGCACGTTCGGCGTCTGGTTCGACGGCCCCACGACCTCGACCAGCGCGTTCGGTTCCTCCGACCCCGCCGTCAGCACCCCCCTCGGCCGGTGATACTTGAACGACCGCCCCACCAGCCGGACATCATTGGCCAGCAACGCCGAGGCCAGCGTATCCCCCTTGTACCCGGCATAATCCTTCCCGTCGAAACGGAAGCGCACCGGCTTCGTCCGGTCTATGAGACCCTTGCCGTCGATCCTCATGCCTTCCGCCCCGCTACCAGTTCGACGCCCGATATCTCATGCGTGACCGTATTTCGCGTGACCAGCAGCCACTGCGAACACCCCGCCTCGTGATACCAGAGGTCCTTCGTCACCCCCGCCGGATTGTCCCGCAGGTGCAAATAGTTGTCCCAGTCGGCCAGGGGCGCACCCTCCGCCGGTCGGTGCAGATAATCCTCCGCCCCGTAATAGTAGAATTCCCGCCGGTCGCGGTCGCCACACAGGGGGCATATCAGGCGCATTGAAAAACCCCCAATTTCATCTGTCCGAAAATATCCCCGCCGGAGGCTCCCGCAGGTGGCGCAAGGCGCTGGAGGTCACTCATCATGCGCCTCCTCAATGCAGGTTATGCTGCGACCCGGTGCCTTCTTCGTCCAGAAGATGCCCCGTCGCAAAGCGGTCCAGCCGGAACTTGGCAGCGACCTCGTGCGGCTCTCCGGTCGCCATCAGATGCGCCATGCACCAGCCCGAAGCCGGTACCGCCTTGAAGCCACCGTAGTTCCAGCCGCAGTCGATAAACAGGCCATCCACATGCGTCTTGTCGATCACGGGGGACCCGTCCGGCGACATGTCCATGATCCCGCCCCAGCTGCGCAGGACCTTCGCGCGCCCGATCATCGGCATCAGGGTCATGCCCGCTTCCATCACATGCTCGACCATCGGCAGGTTCCCCCGCGACGCATAGGAGGCGTAGAAATCAAGGTCGCCCCCGAAGACCAAGCCGCCCTTGTCGGACTGGCTGATATAGAAGTGCCCCATCCCGAAGCTGATCACGTGGTTGATCACCGGCTTCAGACCTTCGGTCACGAAGGCCTGCAGAACGTGGCTTTCAATCGGCAGCCGCATCCCCGCCATCGCCGCAACCTGGGACGACCGCCCCGCCACCACGATTCCCACTTTCTTCGCCCGGATCGCGCCCCGAGTGGTCTGCACCCCACGGACCACGCCATTCTCGATGTCGATCCCGGTGACTTCGCAGTTCTGGATCAAATCCACCCCGCGCTGATCCGCCCCCCGCGCATAGCCCCAGGCCACCGCGTCATGGCGCGCCGACCCGCCGCGCGGATGCAGAAGACCGCCGTAAATGGGAAACCGCGTGTTGTCGAAATCCAGGTACGGCAGATGCTCCCGCACCCCGTCTCGGTCCAGCAGGATCGCGTCATCGCCCTGGTTGATCATCGCATTCCCGCGCCGCACGAAGGCATCGCGCTGGCCGTCGGAGTGGAACAGGTTGATCAACCCCCGCTGCGAATGCATAACGTTGTAGTTGAGGTCGGCCTCCAACCCCTCCCAAAGTTTCATCGAATGGCTGTAGAACTCGCTGTTGCCCGGCAGGAAGTAGTTCGCCCGCACGATGGTCGTGTTCCGCCCGATGTTGCCCGAGCCGAGATAGCCCTTTTCCAGCACCGCGATATTGGTGATCCCGTGGTTCTTGGCCAGGTAATAGGCCGTCGCAAGACCATGGCCGCCACCGCCGATGATGATCACATCATATTCGGCCTTCGGTGCCGGATCGCGCCAGGTGGGCGTCCAGCCCTTGTTGCCGAACAATCCCTCGGTGATGACCTTAAGGCCGGAATAGCGCATCGGTTAACTCCCCAGACCGGGCCATAAGACCGGGTCAGGGCAGCATATTCAAGACCGCACCGGGATTTCCTGCACCCGCCGCGACAAACTGCGTCGCAAACGGGTCGTCAGCTATTGTACCATCCGGAAGTAGTCGAGCGAGAGGTTGTCCTCCATGCCCGAACCGCAGAGTCCCATCTCCATGTTCGAGGTGCCCGACACCGTATCGCCCGAGATAATCGAGGTGCCTCGCAACCCCTGGCCATTGGCGGCGAACTCGATTTCGCGCAGGGCGATCAACTGACCGCCATGGATCGCGACGCCAGCTGCAAAGCTCATCCCGCCCAGCGAGATCAATTGCGCTCCGCCGCCCGCAGCGCAGTTGTCGATCCGCCCGATCCGGGTGTCGGACGAACCCGAGATCGAGCTGGCGCTGGTGTGCAACGTGGCGATCAACCCGTTCTCCAACGCGCCGCCAGAGTTGAAGTTGATCTGGCAGTTGGTGATCATCACCAGGTTGGTCAGTGGCTGGCGGATCTGCAGCTGCGTGCTGGTGCTGGAGCAATACACGTAGTTCACCGCATTCGGCCGCAGGGCCAAAACTTGGTTGCGGTCGAGCAAGTCACGTCCGGCCTGGACCGTATTGCTGGCGGCCCCGGACGGACCCGGGCGCCCGTTCACGATGTTGATGGTGCGGGGCGTGCCGGTCAGATAGTCCAGCTGCCCGTTCCGCGTCGCCAACTGGATATAGGTCCACATCGCCGCCGACCCGGTGGCGAAGGGCGACGCGGGCACCTCTCGCAATGCATTGATCAAGCGGATCTGCATCGCGCCATAGCGCAGCGCCTGCGTCAGGCCGATGTTCGTCACGGCCCCCGATGCGGGCATGTCCAGCCGGTCGGAATCGGGCATGGAAACCACCGTGCCCGCTTCGAAGAAGTTGTTGCTGTTCAGCGAGACGACATCGTTGGAATGGATACAGAAGCCATTGAAATAGCTGTTGTTGCTCTGGATATCGACCATATCCTCGGCCACGAAGCCCTCGCGCAGGCAATCAGGTACGTAGGTCTCGAAAACCGACGAGGTGCGGACATTCCACGAATCGAATCCGATGATCCGCAGAAGGTAGGTCACAACCTCATTCCCTCCCGCTTCGTCACGATGCGTCTCGACCCGGACAGCCGTCCGGGAATTCGGGTCCGGAGTGAAGGTACGCGTCGCGCGGTTCCAGGTCCCGAATTCGACGTCCCTCGGGTTCACGACGTCGCCGTAAAGCGGATCGGGCATGTTGCGCTCGGCCATGCTCACCGCCGCGGTGATGGCATCCGATGGCGTCGCGGTGAGAGTGAAATTGCGTACATAGAGCGCGGTATGGGCGGCGGCATCGGCGGCCAGTTGCAGATGGGTACGCTGGTTGACTGCGTTCGACATGTCGACCGCCAGACCACCGATGGCCAAGAAAGTCATCGTGAAGATCACCCCCCCGACAGCCATGCCACCCTCTTCATCGGCCGCGAAACGTAAAACGCGCGAGGTCAAACGTGCCATGTCAGAACTCCACCCTGTGTTCGGCGATCACGACCATAGTCGTGTCGATCATCACGCCCAGAAATCCGATCTGCGCGATTTCCCGCGTCTCCATCGTGGCCTGGGTCCGCACGACGCGGTTGGTCTCGGTCGTCAGGGCCGTGGCGCTTGGCGACAGTCCCCGCAACCGGTTCAGCGCGTAGGTTTGCGCCTGAGCGATCCGCTCGACCGGGGTCCCGGTGAACTGGCCGACCGAGTAAAGCCGGTTCGTGTCCTGAAGCACCCGGATCGCATGCGACCGGGACATGAACAGCATGCTGGCGTCCACGATCAGCAAGAGAATCAGCAGCACGATGGGCAGCCAGAGCACGAACTCGATGGTCGAGCTTCCACTCTCGTCCCGCAAAAAAGCCCTGATTTTACCGTATTTTCTGTCCGCCGCACCCACCATGGCGCACATCCCCAGTCAAATGCGTAAGGTTTTGTAAACACGTCGCAAGCTGGGATCTGAATATATCAGGCTACATTAACCGAACTTAAACGAATGGAAATTTCGGGTTAAAATTACGGCCAAATTGCGGCAGTGCGGGTCGCCGGAGGGGCAGATTGCGTCATCACAGCGGGCGCAGGTGCAGCGGCCCCACCGCCAGCCGTTGCCGCTTGCGTATCGGGTGTTGCGCCGTGGTCAGTTGCAACTCCAGCACCGTCGGGCCGTCAGGCTTCAGGACAATCTCCACCTCGTATCGGGCGAACCAGGCCACCAATCCGAACCAGCGGTGTCCGGGCAGTGCAACCAGATGCTCGCCATTGCAAACCAAAGCGACGGGTCCCAAGGCCATCGCGCTCCGGGATCCCCCGATAAACCGCAGGCAAGCCCGGCCGCCGACGACCGGGACAAGAAGCCGGGGCCGGGGGTTGTACCGGTTTATCCGAAAGCCCATCACGGGGCTGGTCTTCCAATCCAGGTTCCCCGGCTCTACCTTGTGCCGGATCACGGTCCGCTCTCCAAGCGGCACCAGCGGCACCGCCCGCGCTCCACGGCGCACGAGGGACTGCCGGTGGAACTCTCCAGCAGGTCCCGCCGCATAGTCCTTTCTTGCAGGCTGCATGAACCGCCCGGCGGCCCGTGCCTTTTCGATCAGCGTCACCATCCGCTCGGCATGGGCTGGCTGCCCCATCTCCGCCAGAACCTTCTCCTGCTCATCCGAGGAGAGGCAGAGATAAGACAGATACCGTTGCGCTGCGGGGAATTTGTGGACCGTCACGACCCCGGTCGAGCGGAACTGCATCCCCGCCTCGATGGCCCGGTGCAAAAGGTCGTCGTCGACGGCGCGTGCAATCTCATCGGGCTTCCGCCAACCGCCGATCCGGTCAATGACGTCGCGCCGGTGCGAAAATCCGCTCGGCGGGAAGAAATGCCGCCTGACGTCCGTATCATCCGCCAGAATTCCCATGACTTCGACCAGATCTATCCCCGGCGGCGGATGCAGCAGGGACCCCGACAAGACGAAATCCGCAGGCGCTGCCTTGTAGACCTCGACCACCCGCTCCAGATGGTCCGGCTCCCAGATGTCATCATGGCCCAGGTAGGCGATCACCCCGGCCCGTGCAGCGGCAATGCCGGCATTGTTCGGGCCCGACTGGCTGCCCACCCGCTCGGCAAGGTTCAGCCATCGCACACGCGGGTCGTCCAGCGCGCCGACCACCGCTTCGGTCTCGTCGGTCGAGGCATCGCCCACAACCAGAAGCTCCCAGTCCTTCAGGCTCTGGCCCAGCACGGACCGGATCGAGGGCAGGATATGCCGCCCCCGGCCAAAGGTGGCCATCACCACCGAAACCTGCGGCCCGGTCATTCGAAGCGGTAGGGGATGCGCGGGTCGTTCCAGGGAAGGCGGGTCTTGTCCGGATCGGCCGGGTCATAGGCTTGCGTCGGCATGTTGACGAAGATCGCATCCTCGTCGCTCAGGTTCTGCACGGCATGGACGACAAAGGGCGGGATCGTCAGCATCACCTTGTTGGCAGCACCCACGTTGATCACGTTCAACATACCATGCGTCGGGCTGTCCGGCTGAAGGTCAAACAGCACCACCCGCACACTGCCATTCGTAAAGGCCAGACGGTCGGACTGAAGCTTGTGATAGACCCAGGCCCGGATCGAACCGGGGGAACAGGTCACCAGATACACATGCGGCGTGGTGTAGCTTTTGCCGAAACGGTCGGACATCAGCACCACCAGAGAGCCGCGACCGTCGGCCTTCTGCTCCAGCCGCCGAAGCTCCACTCCGGCGATCTGGTTGTCGATATGGACCTGTTCATATTCCGGCCCTGACGGGGTCCACGGGCGGTCGGGAATGAAATCGTCAAGTGTCAGCATGCTTTGCTTTCAAGATGTGGGAAAATTGCTATGCACTCATATTCACTCATGAATATCTTTACGATTGGTCGACTTTGCTTCCGCCTTACAATCCCTTGGACCGATAGGTCTTGGCCACCCGGTCGATCGACACGATGTAGGCTGCTACCCGCAGATCCTCGACGTCCTGACGCGAATGCCAGACGGTGCGCATCGCCTGGTAAGCCGTTCGCATCGTGTCATCCAGACCCGACCTGACCAGCGCCAGCTCGTCCGAGCCTTGGAGGAACTTTTCCTTGAAGCCTTCCGCCAGCGACCAGCCCAGCCCCTGGTCCGAGGACAGCCGCTCCAGCTCCTCGACCAGAAGTCGCGACCGCGCTTCCTCTGCCCGGCGCTGCATGCGGCCGAAGCGGATATGGGACAGGTTCTTTACCCATTCGAAATACGATACCGTGACGCCGCCCGCATTGGCATACATGTCGGGGATGATGACGCAGCCTTTCCGGCGCAGCACCTCGTCCGCGCCATAGGTGATCGGGCCGTTTGCCGCCTCGATGATCAGCGGCGCCTTGATCCGGTCCGCGTTGGACAGGTTGATCACCCCTTCCATCGCCGCCGGAATCAGGATGTCGCAGGCCTCTTCCAGCACGGCAGAACCCTCGGCCACATGGGTCGCCTTCGGATATCCTGCAAGCAACCCGCCGTTGGCGTTCATCCATTGCCGGATGTCCTCGATGTCCAGACCCTTGGGGTCCAGCAAGGCACCGTCGCGTTCGATCACGGCGATGACCGTGCAGCCGTCCTCTTCCGACAGGAACTTCGCCGCGTGGTAGCCCACGTTGCCCAACCCCTGGACGATCACCCGCTTGCCCTCCATCCCTCCGGTCAACCCGGCCTTGGCAATATCCTCCGGATGACGGAAAAACTCGCGCAGGGCATACTGCACGCCGCGCCCTGTCGCCTCCACGCGCCCCTGGATGCCCCCCGCATGCGGAGGTTTCCCGGTCACGCAGGCCTTGGCGTTGATGTCCGTCGTGTTCATCCGCGCGTACTGATCGGCGATCCAGGCCATTTCGCGCTCGCCGGTTCCCATGTCGGGGGCAGGCACGTTCTGGGCCGGATGGATCAGGTCCCGCTTGATCAGTTCATAGGCGAAGCGGCGGGTGATCTGCTCCAGCTCATGTTCGTCCCATTGCCGCGGATCAATGCACAAGCCGCCCTTGGATCCCCCGAACGGAGTTTCGACCAAAGCGCATTTGTAGGTCATCAGTGCCGCCAGCGCCTCGACCTCGTCCTGGTTGACTGAAAGCGCAAAGCGGATGCCGCCCTTCACGGGCTCCATGTGTTCGGAATGGACGCTGCGATAGCCGGTGAAGGTCTCGATCTTGCCGCGGAGCCGGACTCCGAAACGGACGGTATAAGTCGAATTGCAGACCCGGATCTTCTGCTCCAGACCGGGGCTGAGGTCCATCAGCTTGGCGGCGCGATTGAACATCAGATCGACCGATTCACGGAAGCTTGGCTCTCCCGAAACCTTCATGCTGTCCTCCCAAACAAGCAGGCGCCGTGGGCCTGGCACCGGGCCGGACCCTAAGGGCAAGCCTCCAGGCTGGGAAGCCCGAAAGTGCTGAAGCACGGCGTCCGTCAGGTTTGGGACCCTGCGAATCGGTGCTGTCCAAAATGGTTCACAATCCCTCAACGCCCGATCAAATTTTTACGCTCCGCAGAAGAACTGCGCAGAATCCCACGGATTGTTTCCGGATTGTGGCAAGGGGCGGGGGCTTGCACATGAAATGCCATACTTCCGCCCGATCTTGTGCCTAAATCCCCGATTGGGAGCCCGTCAATTTTGGCGGGGCGCTGCTACTATGGATAGTGACATGTTGATCAAACCTGCCAACCACCCAGTTTCCGCGCATATTGTCCGCAAGTTCAACGATTATCTCGAAGATGAGCGTGGTTCCGTCGCGATCTTCATCGTCATCGCCTTTGTCCTGATACTGATGCTGGGCGGCATCGCCGTCGACGTCATGCGCTTCGAGACTAGGCGCGTCGCTCTGCAGGAAACCCTGGACCGGGCCGTGCTGGCTGCGGCCAACGTGGTCTTGCCGAAGACGGTGACGCCGCAATCCGTGGTCACCGAGTGGTTCCAGAAGGCCGGCCTCGGCAACGAACTGACCCACGACTACTTCGCTCCCGTCGTTGGCGGCTCGGCAACCGACAGCTCGCGCGAGGCGACCGCCCGCGCCACGGTGCGGTCCTACAACCACTTCATGCAGCTTCTGGATTATCCCTACTTCGAAGGCCCCGCCGTGTCGGTCGCCCAGCAGGGCGTGTCCAAGATCGAGGTCATGATGGTCCTCGACATCACAGGCTCGATGTCCCAGGCCTCGGGCACGACAACCAAGATTCAGGCGCTGCGGACCGCGGCAACCAATTTCCTTACCGTTCTGAAATACAGCAAGGACGCGGGTGGCGCCTACACCATCCCGAAGGATCCAAAGAACCTGATCTCCATCGGCCTGGTTCCCTATGCCTCGAACGTCAACGTGCCCGTGGCGCTGCGCAATCAGTTCACCAACCTAAGCGACCTTTCGGCCTGGAACGGCGTCTTGAACCAGGGCGTTCCCAGCATCAACTGCCTTGAAATCCCAGAGAGCACCTACAGCCAGACCGGCGTTTCGACATCCGCTCCGATCTCGATGGCCCCGGTCGTTCTTGCGACCAGCAATCCCGTCAACCCAAGTACCAACACCACTCCGGCGACCACATCCAACGGTGGTGTGATCACGCTGGGCAAATCGAACCCGACCGCCCCTGCTGTGCCATCCAAGAACACTGACAGCTTCGTCTGCAACCACGGGGACAACTTCTCCACCGCCAAGGACGAAACGGGCTCGAACCTGATCGCGATGCCGTCCACCGACATCACCGCGCTGAAGGCTCAGATCGCGGATCTGAGCCCGCGCGGCCGGACCTCGATTGCCGTCGGGATGCGTTGGGGCACTGCGCTTCTCGACCAATCCGCGCGTGGTATCTATAGCAATCTGCTGTCGGAACCGGCCATGACTGGGCGTCCGGCCAACAACAACGAAGCGGAAACCCGCAAAATAATCGTTCTGATGACCGACGGCGAGCACGTCGCCAGCGAGAACGTCTTTGCATTCAAATCGGGCCTTTCGCCGATTTGGCGTGGCACTGATGGTCACCTAGCGATCCGCTACACCAACGGCGGCCCTGCACTGACAGGTGGTCTTCGTCCCGGCCTTACGGCGAACACCAACACCTGCTCGGGCTGGGTGATCGGGGCAAACCGCGAATTCTTCGCGCCGCATCTTAAAGAAAGCTCGGTCAAAGCCCGGTCCGCACCTACAGACCCAGAAGGTCTTGGCTCCGGGTCGGGCGGGGGGGTTAGCGGCGCTTGCGATCCGCGTGCCTGGCTGTCCTCGTCGACGGGTACGCCCAGCTGGCCGGGCAGCGGCACTCCCGTCCGACTGGACTGGAGCGAGGTCTGGCGGTACGCTTCGGTAGACTGGGTGGTCCGCAACCTCTACATGCGTTCTGGCGTCGTGGGCACCAACACCTACGCCACGGTCTACAACCAGTTCGTGCGCCCGTATCTGGGCACCGACGTCTACATGGATCAGCTTCTGGACACGAACTGCTCGGCTGCAAAGGCGGCCGGATACGAAGTGTTCGGCATCGTTCTGGGCAACAACGTTGACGAGGTCCCGATCCAGAAATGTGCGTCGCCCGGCACCGGCTATTACTACAAGACCGTCGATGCAGCGACTCTGACGAGTGCATTCGAACAGATCGCGGTCCTGATCTCTGACCTGAAGCTGACGCAATGACCCGGTTCGGACACTTCCTGCGGGACGAAGGGGGTTCGGCGATCATCGAGTACCTTCTGGTATTCCCGATGGTCTTCACGATCTTCACGGCCTCGATCGAGAGCAGCGTCTACATGATCAAGTTCGTCATGCTGGAACGCAGCGTCGACGTCACAGTGCGCAACCTGCGCCTGGGACGTTACGGCGAGATCACGCATCAGAATCTCAAGAAAGAGATCTGCGCGAATGGTGTCCTTGGCCGCGATCCTGCCAAATGCATGAACGTGATGAAAATCTGGATGCAGCCGGTCAACACCGGAAACTTCGCCATGGGGTCGACCTCCGCGCCTTGTGTAGACAAGGCCAATGACATCAACACCGGTGTGCCGCCCGCCAACGAATTCGCCATGGGCGTCGACAACGACATCATGCTGGTCCGTATCTGCATGAAGGAATGGCCGATGTTTCCAACCACCGGGATCAGCGTGAAGATGCCGACACAGCCGGACGGGTCGGTCGTGATGATCGTGGCAACGACTTTTGTGAACGAACCAGGGTAAGCAGATGCGCAGCCTGAAGCACCGTTTCACCACATTCCTGCGGAACGAGGATGGACTCGTCCTCGCCGAGGCCCTGTTCATGATGCCCCTGCTGATCTGGGGCCTGGTCGCGATGTTCATCTACTGGGACGTCTTCAAGACCATCAACATGACGCAGAAGGCGGCCTATTCGATTGCCGACCTGCTCTCGCGCCAGAAGAACACGATCCCGCTTGCCTATGCGAACGGGCTGCAGAACATCATGACCTTCCTGACGCCGAATGGTCATCCCGTGACCATTCGGATCACAAGCTTTGAATGCGTTTCGCCGATTGCACCGAATGTCTGCAATTCCACGAGCGGCAGCTACAAGTTGCTGTTCTCGCATTCGCCAGGTGCGAAGATTACTGCATTGACCCAAGCCAATATCCAGCAGTGGAAGACTACAAAGATCCCGACCCTGACCAACGGGCAAAGCGTCTTCGTGGTCGAGACCAGCGTCGCCTTCAAGGCGCAACTCCAGACCGCCATCGCGGGTCTCATGGTTGGCGTCACGGACAATACCTTTGGCGAGTTCATCGTGACCCGCCCGCGCCACCGGCGTCTCTGCCTTGAAGGCACCTCGACCTGCACCTGACGCGGATCTGCCCGGCCCTGCTTCCCCCCGGCGCGTTCCGGGGGTAGCCTGTGCCGGTCTCTTCGGGGGGTTGCCCATGCGCTTTTTCATGACTGTCCTTGCTGTCGCAGCGCTTGCCGCCTGCGCCCCCTTTCCCGAACTTGACGCGATGGGAACGGACAGCGGCCCCCCACCGCACCTCTTGCCGCTGGAAGACATTCTCGCACAGGCCGGTGCACAGACCGACGATCCCGGCCCCGCCGTCGCAGCCCGCGCGGCGCGGCTGAAATCCCGCGCCGCCGCGATTTCCGCCGCTCCGCCAGCACCCTGACGGCGTTGCACCCGCCCGACCTTCCGGCTAACAGACGACAGCCACAAACTGCCCGAGGTTCCCCGATGTCCGCCGCCCCCTTGCGTCTTGGTCTTGCCGGCCTTGGAACCGTCGGCATTGGCGTGGTCAAGATCGTCCAGGCCCATGCCGACCTGATCGCCGCCCGCGCGGGCCGCCCGGTGATGATCACTGCCGTTTCGGCCCGCGACCCGAAAAAGAACCGCGATGCCGATCTTTCTTCCTATGTCTGGGAAACCGACCCTGTCGCTCTGGCCGGCCGCCCCGACATCGACGTCTACGTCGAGGTGATGGGCGGCCACGAAGGCCCCGCCAAAGACGCGACCGAGGCCGCCATTGGCGCCGGAAAACATGTCGTCACCGCCAACAAGGCGCTTCTCGCCCACCACGGCCAGGCCCTTGCCGAAGCCGCCGAGGCCGCCAACCTCGCCCTGCGCTTCGAAGCCGCCGTTGCAGGCGGCATCCCCGTGATCAAGGCCCTGACCGAAGGGCTTGCCGGCAACCGCATGAAGCGCGTGATGGGCGTGATGAACGGCTCATGCAACTACATCCTGACCAGGATGCAGTCCGAAAACCTGCCCTACGAGACGGTCTTCGAAGAAGCCCGTCAGCTTGGCTATCTGGAAGCCGACCCCAACCTCGACGTTGGCGGCATCGACGCGGGCCACAAGCTTGCGCTTCTCGCCTCGATCGCCTTCGGCACGCGCGTCGCTTTCGATGCCGTGGAACTGGAGGGCATCGGCAATGTCTCGATCGACGACATCCGCCTGGCCGAGGACATGGGCTACCGCATCAAGCTTCTGGGCGTCGCCCAGATGACCGGGCGCGGGCTCGAACAGCGCATGACCCCCTGTCTCGTCCCCGCCGACAGTCCCCTGGGGCAACTCCAGGGCGGCACCAACATGGTCGTCCTCGAAGGCGATAGCGTCGGCCAGATCGTCCTGCGCGGTCCTGGTGCCGGGATGGGTCCCACGGCCAGTGCGGTGATGTCCGACGTCATCGACATTGCCCGCGGCTTCCGCCTGCCCACCTTCGGACAGCCCGCCGCGACCCTTGTCGCCGCCCAGCCCGCCCGCGCCGCGACGCCCGCCCCCTACTACTTGCGCATGACGCTTCTGGACAAACCCGGCGCGCTGGCCAAGATCGCCACCTGCCTCGGCGAATCCGGCGTCTCGATCGACCAGATGCGCCAGTACGGCCACCAGGGCACCAACGCCCCCGTCCTGATCGTCACCCACAAGGCTGCCCCCGACGACGTCGCCCACGCCATGGCCCGCTTCGCCGCGACCGGAGTGTTGGTGGGCGAACCGGTGGCAATCCGCATCGAGGAAGTCTGACACCGTTAGCGCCACCAAGCTTGCCGCGCAACAAACCCCCGGCTACACGGGGAAAAACCCTGGGGGACTCATGTCTGACAAGCTGCAATTCCAGGACCGGCTCCTGTCCCTCGGCCTCGGTCGCGTCTCCGAGGCCGCCGCCCTCGCCTCCGCCCGCCTGATCGGTCGCGGTGACGAAAAGGCCGCCGACCAGGCCGCCGTCAACGCGATGCGCGACCAGCTCAACCTTCTCGACATCAAGGGCGTCGTCGTCATCGGTGAGGGCGAGCGCGACGAAGCCCCGATGCTGTATATCGGCGAAGAGGTCGGCTCCGGCAACGGCCCCGCAGTCGACATTGCCCTCGACCCGCTGGAGGGCACCACGCTGACCGCAAAGGACATGCCGAACGCGCTGACCGTCATCGCGATGGCCCCGCGCGGCACGCTTCTGCACGCCCCTGACGTCTACATGGAGAAGCTGGCCATCGGTCCCGGTCACAAGCCCGGCACGGTCACGCTGGCGATGTCTCCTTCCGAACGGGTATCAAACCTGGCCGCAGCGAAGGGCTGCTCGACCGAGGATATCACCGTTTGCATCCTTGACCGCCCCCGACACGAGGACCTGATTGCCGAGGTCCGCTCCACCGGTGCTGCGATCCGGCTCATCACCGA
The DNA here is from genome assembly GCA_031412255.1 of Paracoccaceae bacterium. Lineage (GTDB taxonomy): Bacteria > Pseudomonadota > Alphaproteobacteria > Rhodobacterales > Rhodobacteraceae > Tabrizicola. The sequence continues at coordinate 19,012 of JANOCQ010000239.1, forward strand.
CGGCGACGTCGCCGGCGTCATGCACTGCGCCGAGCCCGAGATCACCGGTATCGACATGTACATGGGCAGTGGCGGCGCGCCCGAGGGCGTCCTTGCCGCCGCTGCACTGAAATGCATGGGCGGCCAGTTCTACGGCAAGCTTCTCTTCCGCAACGAGGATGAGAAGGCCCGCGCCCGCAAGGCCGGCATCACCAACTTCGACCGCGTCTATACCCGTGACGATCTGGTCCGCGCCGACGTGATCTTCGCGGCCACCGGCGTCACCTCCGGCTCCCTCCTCGCCGGCATCAAGCGCGATCCGGGTTGGGTGACGCTGGAGACGATCCTGATGCGCTCAAAATCCGGCTCGATCCGGCGGATGACCTACAAGACCCCGGTCCGCTGACCTCATCACGCCTGCAGGTCGGGCTCCCCCTTCGCTTTGCCCGCCAGGAATGCCACGAAAGCCTTGACCCGCGCCGCGATCAGCCGGTTGTCCGGATAGACCGCGTGCAGCGGCACGGGGCGCCCTTGCCATGACTCCAGAATCGGCACAAGGCGGCCTTCGCGCAGGTCCTGTCCGATGATGAAAGCCGGCAGTTGCACAACGCCCACCCCCTCCAGGGCCGCCGCGCGTAGCGCCCAGCCGTCCGACAACTCCAGCCGGGGCGAGATCGGGACATCCGCCCGCTCCTCCTCGCGCAGAAAGGTCCAGCTCCGCCCCTGCCTGAGGCCAGAGAAATGCAGCAGATCATGGCCCACCAGCCCCAAAGGAGTTTCCGGCACCCCCCGCCGTGCGAGATAATCGCCCCGCGCGCAGGTGATCAGCCGTGACCGCCCCAGCGCCCGCGTGATCCAGATTCGGCCCTACGTCCAGCGTCCCCCGGATCGCCAGATCGAACCGGCTTTCGATCAGGTTCCGCGGCGCGTTCGACAGCTCCATCTCGATGGAAATGCCCGGATGCAGGGCCAGGAACTCCGCCATCCAGGGTACCAGAAACCGCATCGCCAGATCGGGTGGCGCCGTCGCCCGCAGTCGCCCTTCCGGGGCCGTCTGCTCGGCCCGGGCCGCTCGCTCCGCCTCGGCCATCCGACCCGGCAGATCGGCCAGACGCGCGCGGTAAGCCTCGCCCGCTGGTGTCAGCCGCACATTGCGCGTCGACCGGTGCAGCAGCCGTACGCCCAGCCGCGCCTCCAGGTCCGCCACCTGCGCGCTGACGGTGGCCCGCGTCAGCCCCAACGCGGCCGCACCCGCGGTAAAGCTTTCATGCTCGGCCACCGCAAGGAACGCTGCCAGCCCATGCAGGGGGTCCACCGTCTTCATTCGTCAACTCATCCAGACAATGATGCTTGGTCCACGGGATTTATCCCCGCGGCGCGTTCCGATTATACCGCCCACACCAAAGCAATTTCGCAACGGTTTTTTCATCAGGAGACAGACAATGACCCCATTCGACCAGGCCGCCTTTTCCCATTCCGACGCGGGCACGGAAGTGTTCGCCTTCGGACGCCACATCATCCGCATTACCGCGGAACAGACCGGCGGGAGCCTCGGCTGCTTCGAGGCCGAGGTTCCCGCAGGGGAAGGACCTCCGTTCCACGTCCATGAAAAGGAAGAAGAATTCTTTCGCGTTCTCGAAGGCCGCTTCGCCTTCTGGTGCAACGGCACCCGCGTCGACATCGCCGAGGGCGGGGTGATCTGCGTGCCGCGCGGTTCTGTCCACCGCTTTCAGAACGTCGGTTCGACCACTGGTCGGCTGATGGTCGTCATGACCCCCGGCGGGTTCGAAGGCTTCTTCCCCGTCGTGGCCGGTGAGCCTGGCGCAAGCATGGACCGGATTGGCCAGATCGCCGCGCAATTCAACCTGCGCTTTGTCTTCGACCACGCCGAAGCGGCCTGACACACCCGGCGCCCGGCCGCCACCGGGCGCCCACCACCCAGGAGCCAGACATGACCCGCCTCTCCGCCCTTTTGATCGCCCTGTTGCCACTTCCGGCCCAGGCCCAGGACCTCGAGCGAGGCCAATACCTCGTGACCATCATGGGTTGCACCGATTGCCACACCCCCGGCCATTTCCTCGGTCAGCCCGATATGTCCCGTTTTCTCGGCGGCTCGGACGTGGGGTTCGAGATCCCCGGTCTCGGGACGTTCCATGGCCCGAACCTGACGCGGGACCCCACCGGTCTCGGTTCTTGGACGGAAGACCAGATTGTCGCCGCCATCCGCACCGGTGTCCGCCCGGACGGCAGTCAGCTGGCCCCGGCGATGCCCTGGATGGGTTATGCCACCCTCACCGATCAGGACGCCCAGGCCATCGCCGCCTACCTGAAGGCCCTACCTCCGATCGCCAACGAGGTCCCCGGCCCCTTCGGTCCCGGTGAACCGACGAAGGGCTTTGTGATGAAGGTCACACCCCCCTGACCTCCCCAAGCCTCCTTCCTCCCTGCCAGGCCGGGTCAAGCGTCAGCCCTTCCGGCTGGCGCAAGTATCCCCGCCGAAGGCTGTCCAAACCACCCCAGGCACGGACACAGAAAGCCCGTTTTGCCCGCATCACCCCCTCCCGGGGCAGAGACGGGGTCAGGAGATCCACCTGTCCCCAAGCGCGTTGGCGGCCAGTGCAGCGCACATCCCGTTAGACGAAGGCCCGAATGGGCCGCCCGCCTCCATGACATCCTTTCCGGACTGTGAATTTCGGAAGCCAACCCCCTGATTGCAAACGACCTGATGCACTGCCCGCGCGTGGGCGCCCCACTCTGCCCTTGTCACGCGCCCCCCTTTGCGGCACCCCTGTCCGCATGACCGCCTTCCTCTCTGTCGAGACCTCCCTCACCGGCCGCCGCTGGACCGGCCCCGACCCCGTTCAGGACCGGCTGGCCGAGGGAATGGCGCAGCAGACCCGCCTCCCTCTTCCCCTTTGCCGCATCCTCGCCGCGCGCGGGGTGACCGCAGACGACGCCCCGGCCTTCCTCGCCCCCTCTCTCCGCGACCTCCTGCCCGACCCCCTCACCCTGAAGGACATGGGTCCCGCCGCCGACCGTCTCCTCCAGGCCGTCGACCGCCGGGAGCGGATCGCGGTCTTTGCCGATTACGACGTCGACGGCGGATCGTCCGCTGCCCTCCTCCTGGTCTGGCTGAGTCACTTCGGCCTGCAGGCGACGCTCTACATTCCCGACCGTATCGACGAAGGCTATGGCCCGAACGTGCCCGCGATGTCGGCCCTCGCCCTCGCCCACGACCTGATCCTCTGCGTCGACTGCGGCACCCTGTCCCACGAGCCCATCGCTGCCGCCCGGGGGGCTGACGTCGTCATCCTCGACCACCACCTCGCCCTTGAAACCCTCCCCGATGCACTGGCCATCGTGAACCCCAACCGGCAGGACGAAGACGGCGCGCTCGCACATCTCTGTGCGGCGGGCGTCGTCTTCCTTCTCCTCGTCGAGGCCAACCGGCGCCTGAAAGGCCGTGGCCAGAATGGCCCCGACCTCATGTCGCTTCTCGACCTCGTGGCGCTTGCTACCGTCGCCGACGTGGCCCCCCTGACCGGAATCAACCGCGCTTTTGTCCGCCAGGGCCTGAAGATCATGGCCCGCCGCGAGCGCCCGGGTCTGCGGGCGCTGGCCGACGTCGCCCGCATGGATCAGGCGCCAACCTGCTATTCGCTCGGCTTCCTTCTCGGCCCCCGCGTCAACGCGGGTGGCCGCATCGGCCAGGCTGACCTCGGCGCGCGACTTCTGGCCACCGATGACGAGATGGAAGCCTCCCGCATCGCCGCCCGCCTCGATCAGCTGAACACCGAACGCCGCGAAATCACCGAGCGGGTCCGCGAAGAGGCCCTCGCCCAGGCGGAATCGCGCGGCCTGGACACCCCACTCGTCTGGGCTGCGGCCGAAGGCTGGCATCCCGGCGTCGTCGGCATCGTCGCGGCGCGCCTCAAAGAGGCCGCGAACCGGCCCTCGGTTGTGATCGGCTTCGAGAACAACGTCGGAAAAGGTTCGGCCCGGTCGGTCCCCGGCGTCGACCTTGGCGCGGCGATACAGCGCCTTGCGGCCGAGGGGCTGATCCTGAAGGGCGGGGGGCACAAGATGGCCGCCGGCCTCACTCTGAGCCGCGCGCAGCTTGACCCCGCGATGCAGCGCCTGGGAGAGCTTCTGGCCCGCCAGGGTGCGGGGGCGACTGGGCCGCGCGACCTCAGGATTGACGGGCTGCTCGCGACCTCAGCCGCGACGGTGCAACTTCTTGAAGAGATCGAGAACGCCGGTCCGTTCGGTCAGGCAGCCCCCGCCCCCCGCTTTGCCTTCGCCAATGTCGGCGTTACCTGCCGCCGGATCGGCGAAAGCCACCTGAAGATCAGCGTGTCGGACGGTGCCGGTCCGGCGCTGGACGCCATCGCATTCGGTGCCTTTGACGGCCCGCTTGGCGCCACCCTGGAAGAAGCGGGGCACCGGCGGTTTCACCTGGCCGGAAAGCTTGAACTGAACCACTGGAACGGCCGCACCCGCGTACAGTTGCGGCTCGACGATGCCGCCCCGGCGTAAGCCGCATTTTTCCTCTTGCGGAACCACCCGGCAGATTCTACACACCGCCCCACCAACAGCGTGGCCCGTTCGTCTATCGGTTAGGACACCTGGTTTTCAACCAGGTAAGAGGGGTTCGACTCCCCTACGGGCTGCCACTTCACCAACATGTCAGACCCGGCGCGCATTTCCTCACAAAGGCGTGCTTGATTGTTGCTGCGCACTCAATAGATTGGCCAAAATTCAAAGAATAGGTGTCTGATGTTAAGCCTTCTGTCGCGTTTCTCCGCCGCCGCCCTGCTGACCGCCCTGCCCTTCGCCTCGCATGCCGCAAGTTGCAGCGACACTGGCGGGCAATATGAGGGCTGGAAGGCCGAGATGGCCGCCGAGGCCCAGGCCGAAGGGGTGGGAAAGCGCGGAATCGACGCCCTGATGGCGACCTCCTACTCCAAGGCGACCATCGGGGCTGACCGCAACCAGAAAAGTTTCAAATACAGCCTGGAAAAGTTCCTGAACGTCCGCGGGGCCGACACCATCGTGTCCCAGGGCCGCAACCGTAAGGCGAAGAACCCCGACTTCTACGCCAGCCTGGAAGCCACTTACGGTGTTCCGGCCGGTGTCATCATCGCGATCCACGGGATGGAGACCGGGTTCGGCGGCTTCATGGGCGACACCAACGTCGTCGCGGCCATCGCCACGCTGACCTATGACTGCCGCCGGTCAGACTTTTTCCGCCCGCATCTGATCGGGGCGCTGAAGATGGTCGACAAGGGCATGATCTCGCCCAACACTGTCGGCGCAAAGCACGGAGAATTGGGCCACACCCAGTTTCTGCCCGGCAATGCCTATACCTATGGCGTCGATGGCAATGGTGATGGGGTGGTGGACCTTTACAACCAGGCTGACGCGCTGGCCACCACGGCGAACTACCTGAAGAAAAAGGGCTGGAAACCGGGCAAGGGCTACCAGGAAGGCGAGCCCAACTTTGCGGTGATCAAGGAATGGAACGCCGCCAAGGTCTATCAGCAAGCCATTGCCATCATGGGCGCAAAGATCGACGGCTGACCCCTTGCACGTGGTCCCGCGCCCCTGTAGGACGCGCGCCAGTGGCCCGTTCGTCTATCGGTTAGGACACCTGGTTTTCAACCAGGTAAGAGGGGTTCGACTCCCCTACGGGCTGCCACTTTCCATTACAATCCGCCAACGGCCATGTGACTGGCAATTCAGCCGGTTATCGGCTTGATGGACTCCAGTCCCAACACTGGAGCCATCATGCTGCGCAGCCTTGCCGCCCTTCTCCTGCTCTCCACCTCCGCCCTTGCCGACACCGCCGACAGCAATGCGCTGAAGGCCATGACTTGGGACGAGGTCGTGGACCAGGCCCGCGGCGGAACGGTGAACTGGTTCATGTGGGGGGGGGCGGACACGATCAACACCTATGTCTCGGGCTATGTCGCCGACCGGCTCAAGGGCGAATACGACATCACCCTCAACCGTGTTCCGATCACCGACGCCGCCGACATCGTGAACCAGGTCCTGTCCGAGAAAGAGGCGGGGGTCGCCGACGCCGGTTCCGTCGACCTCATCTGGATCAACGGCGAGAATTTCCGGTCGATGAAGCAGGCCGACCTCGTCTTCTGTGGCTACACCGGGCTTCTGCCCAACGACACGCTGATCAACTGGGACAACCCCGCCATCGCCAATGACTTCGGGGTCCCGGTCGACGGCTGCGAGGTTCCCTGGAACACCGTCCAGTTCGCCTTCGCCCATGACAGCGCCGTTGTCCCCGAGCCGCCGCGCGACATGGCCTCGCTTCTGGCCTGGATCAAGGCCAACCCCGGCCGCTTCACCTATCCCGCGCCGCCGGACTTCACCGGCTCGGCCTTTCTGCGCCATGTCTTCATCCATGCCGCCGGTGGGCCAGACAGCCTGCTCGGCCCCTTCGACCAGGCGACGTTCGACGCGACCGCAGCCAGGACCTGGGCGATCCTGAACGAGATCGAACCCTTCCTCTGGCGCGAGGGGGCGACCTATCCCGCCACCGTCACCCAGCTGAACGAGCTTTTCGCCAATGGCGAGGTGGACTTCAGCTTCAACTACGACCCGGCCCAGTTCGGCCTTGCCGTCCAGGCCGGAACCTGGCCCGAAACGACGCGGTCCTTCGGGCTTACCGATGGCACCATCGGCAACACCAACTACACGCTGATCCCCTTCAACTCGCCGAACAAGGCCGCCGCGATGGTGGTGCAGAACCTGCTTCTGTCCGGTGAGGCGCAACTGGAAAAGGCCAGGCCCGAGGTCTGGGGTGCGGCCCCCGCCATCGAGGTCTCACGGGCCGCCGCCGAGGTGCAGGAGGGCTTTGCCGCGATCAAGACCCATCCATCCGTCATCCCCGCCGCCGAGCTTGCCAAGGCCGCCCTGCCCGAGTTGCAGGCCTACTGGCTGACGGCCCTCGAAAAAGGCTGGACCGAAAACGTCGGCAACTGACTGCTCCTCGTTTGGCCTTCCGACGGACGCGACAAGGGACAAGTCGAGACCACATTCTGACAAGTCCCTCCGCCGCGGCCGGGCGCAGGTTTTTGCGCGCGGGAAGTGGACGTGGTCATCGACAAGCCTGCCCCCACCGCCCGCCACCCCGGCTTGCCCGCCACCCCGGCTTGGCGCAAGCTGCCCCGGACCCGCCGCGAAAGGCCCCGAAGTGACCGACCGGACCCGCCTTGCCTGGATGCTCGCACCTGCGCTTCTGGTGCTGGGCGGGCTGTTTCTGACCGGGCTCGGCCTCACCCTTTTGCGATCGTTCCGCTACATGCCCGCACTCGGGCTGACCGAGCCCGACCTTGCCGCCTATGCCGCCATCCTGACCGCCCCGGGCTTCCTGAAGTCCCTTGTCCTCTCGCTCTGGATCGCCGCCGCTTCGACCGTGATCGCCGCGATCCTGGCGCTGGCCGCAGCGCTTCTCCTGCGCCAGACTTTCCCGGGCCGGGCGTTGGTCAGCTTTCTCGTTCAGCTGAACCTGACCATCCCGCACATCGTCGGCGCCATCGGGATCCTTTACCTCTTCTCCCAATCCGGCAGCTTCGCGCGCATCGCTCACGCGGCCGGCCTGATCACCGGCCCGGCAGATTTTCCCGCCCTGACCCAGGACCCCTATGCCATCGGGATCATCCTGCTTTACGTCTGGAAAGAGATGCCTTTCATCACCCTCATCCTCCTCGCCAACCTCCAGACCCTGGGCGAGGATCATGAGGCCGCCGCCCGCACTTTGGGAGCGACGCGCTGGCAGGCGTTTCGGCACGTCCTTCTGCCCCTGCTGATGCCGGGGCTGGTGGCCGCATCGGCGCTGGTCTTCGCCTTCGCCTTCGGCGCTTATGAGGTGCCGCTGATCCTCGGGCAGCATGCCCCGAAGGCACTTCCGGTTCTTGCCTGGCAAGCCGCGACCGACACCGACCTTGCCGCACGGCCCGAGGCGATGGCGATGGCAGCCACCATCGCCGTGATCGGCCTTGCGCTTCTGGCGCTCTATGCCCGCGGGGCGCGGATGCGCGATGCGCGGTAGCCTTCGCGCCCTTGCCGCCTTGGCGCTGGCAGGCTGGCTGGTCCTGCCGGTCTTCCCGCTTGCGATCTGGTCCGTCGCCCACGGTTGGCGGTTCCCCGACCTCCTCCCGGCCGAGACGTCCGGAGCGGCCTGGGCCTACGCACTGTCACCGCAGTCCGGCGTCCTGCAAAGCTTCGGCGTCACCACCCTGATTGCCGCCGCCACCACGCTGATCGCCGCCCTGATCGGCCTGCCGGCTGGGCGGGCGCTTGGCCTGCACCGCTTCCCTGGACGCAATCTTGTCTTCCTCCTCCTCCTTGCGCCCGCCATCGTTCCGGGCATCGCCGTGGTGTTCGGCCTGCACGGCATCCTTCTCCGGCTGGGCCTTGCCGGAACCATCCCTGGCGTGATCCTGGCCCACCTCGTTCCCGTCCTGCCCTACATGACGCTCGTCCTCGCCGCGGTCTTCTCCCGCTTTGACCCGGCCTTCGAACAGCAGGCCCGCAGCCTCGGTGCCGCTCCGTGGCAGGCCTTTCGCACCGTCACCTTGCCCGCCATCCTGCCCGGCCTCATGACTGCCGCGCTCTTTTCCTTCCTGGTTTCGTGGTCACAATACCTTCTGACTCTGGCGGTCGGCGGCGGTCGGGTGCAGACACTGCCGCTTGTCCTCTTCAGCTTCGTCAGCGCCGGGCGCAACGACCTCGCGGGCGCAATAGCACTCCTCTACATCCTGCCCGGCCTTCTGATCCTGGCCGTCACCGCCCGCCGGATCACTGGCCGCGGCGCGGCATTGACCGAGGGGCTTCGCCCTTGACGCGCCTGACGCTCCATGGCCTGCGCAAGTCCTACCCCGGCAGGGGTCACGCCGCTGTCCACGGCCTTGATCTGACTGTCGAGCGCGGCAGCCTGACCGCACTTCTCGGGCCGTCGGGTTGCGGCAAGACCACCACCATGAAGCTGATCGCCGGCCTGATCACTCCCGACGCCGGCGAAGTCCGTCTGGACGACGCTGACATCACCCTGCTTCCACCAGAGCGTCGGGGCGTGGCGATGGTGTTTCAGAACCCGCTTCTCTTCCCGCACATGACGATCGCGCAGAACGTTGGCTTCGGTCTGAAGATGCGCCACCTGCCACCCGCCGAAATCGCCCGCAGCGTAGATGCCATGCTGGCCCGCGTCAGGCTTGACGGCTTTGGCGACCGAAGCCCGGTTGCTCTGTCGGGCGGCCAGCAGCAGCGCGTGGCGCTTGCCCGCGCTCTGGTCCTCCAACCGAAGGTGCTGCTTCTGGACGAACCACTGTCAAGCCTCGACCCCGGTCTGCGGGACGAGATGCGCCAGCTGATCCGCTCGTTGCAACAGGACACCAAGGTCACGACCATCGTCGTGACCCATGACCAAGCCGAAGCGGTGGCATTGTCCGACCACATCGGGTTGATGCTCGACGGCCGTCTTGCCCAGCATGGCCCGCCCGAGACCTTCTACGACCGCCCTGCGACGGAAGCCGTTGCACGCTTCTTCGGCGGGGTGAACTTTCTGGAGGGCCGCTCGGAAAGGGGGTTCTTTCACTCGGGGCTCGGCTCCCTCGCCTTGCCAGATCATGCGCCCCAGGGCCCCGCGCTTCTGACCTTCCGCCCCGAGGCCATGCGGCTTGGCCCTGGACCCAACCTGCGCACCGGCCGCATCGACGCCGTGACCTTCCTTGGCACCCAGACGCGGATCACCCTTTCGGTTGCCGGGGTTGCCTTGCAAGCCCTGGCCGCGCCGGATGCCGCACGCGCCCTGAAGGCCGGGGACGAACTGACCATTTCCCTGCCGCCGGACGTGCTGTGGCTCCTGCCCACCGGGTAAGGCTGTGGTGCAGAGTTCGCCGCTGCCCTGGTTCGAAGGTCCGCTGCCCATGGGTTTGGTAACCGGGCCTGCCGCGCGGGCAGCGGCCCACCGTCGTCGGATGAAGCATACAAGACCCGCTTGCGACCGTCCCGGCAGCGCCAACCGACGCGCTCACTCGCCGCGCGATACCAGCAGGACCGCCCGCCCGCGCCCGGCATGTTTCGCGGTGTACAGCGCGCGATCTGCGGTGGCGAGCAACTGGGCGGGTTCGGGCGCGGCCATGTCCAGTGACCGCACGATGCCGATGCTGGCCGAGACGGTGCAGGTTTGCCCCTCGAACTCCATCGGTTGGCAGATGCGTGCGATGATCCGCTCGGCAATGGCCTGCAAGGTCTTTGGGTCCGTACGGCCGACGATGATCATCACGAATTCATCGCCGCCGACACGGGCCGCGCAATCCTCGGCGCGGAGCTGTTCGCGCAGGATCTTGCCGACGGTTTCCAGCACGTGATCGCCGGCGGCATGGCCAAGCGTGTCGTTCACCGCCTTGAAGTAGTCCAGGTCCATATGCAGAAGTCCGAACCCCGCCCGCGCCGAACAGAGCCGCTCCATCACCAGATCGGCGGCGCGCCGGTTGCGCAGTCCGGTCAGCGGGTCGGTCATCGCCTCTTCCTCGGCCGCCATCCGCGCGCCTTCGAGGCGCAGGTTCAAACCCCGCAACTCGCGCGTGACGGCTGCATTCACCTCGGCCATGTAGAGAAGTTCCATCGCCAGATCGGTTGCGGCAAAGTCCGCGTCGGTCAACCCCAGTTCTTGCACCGCCGAGGTCAGGTCAATCCCGAAGGACAGATTGATCAGGATGTCTCTCGTCGCCGGCAGCCGCACGCCAAGGCCGCGCAAGCCCGCCCGCATTCCGTTGCGAGGGATCAGTCGAAAGCGGTTGGCCCCCCGCGGCAGAACGTCGTTGATCGTCACCGCGCCTCCGGGCGAGCGCACCTCGAACAGGTCCTCGAACCGCGCGCCGGGCAGGGCGTCGTGCTGCAGGACGCGCGCCAGCGTCGGGCCATAGCTCATCGCCCGACCGTCGCTGTCCATCAACAGGTGCATCGGCATGAAATGCGCCAGCGTAATGCTGTCCAACTCGATCCGGTGGTCGGGGCGTTCCGCGTGCATGCGCTACCTCCTCGGTGCCGCAAGATCGAACGCGCGTGCGTGGGCGTGACGGCTGTCCAGGACCGAGATCGTGGTGCAGTCATCGCCAACCACCTCGATCAGGCAGAGCGCGCCATAGTCGTCCGCAATGGCTGTCAGCAGACCCTTCAGCACACGTTGCGTGGCCCGCAGGTGCGACCGGCAGCGCAGCTCGAACCGGTCCTCGCCCACCGCGACCAATGTCACCTCGGGCACGTCGAGGTCTGGCAGAGCCAGTCTGGCGCGTTCCGGAAGTTCCTCCAGAGAATGCAGGAAATCGGCGTAGGAGATGCCGCCGAAGCGCAAGAGCCGCCGGATGCCCTCACGGTCCGGGTGCGTGACGAGATGGATCCCCACATCCTCCCAGATCGCCTCGACCGGGCGGGCCAGCACCTCGGCCGCCACCCCGGCGATCCGGTCTGCCGTACCGGGTTCATAGCGCAACATCGGCTCGAACACCTCGACAGCAAGCTCGGCGTGCCGACAGACCGCCTGCCAGTCGGCGATCCCGAACGTGTCGATCACATAGCTTTGCAAGGATCGCAGCAACAGCGCGTCCATGTCGGACCCCATGACGATTTCCGCAGCAATGCTATCCTCCATGGGTTAACAAACCTCCCCCCGTCATGGCAGGAAAACCAGCCCGGTTTCGCCCGTCCCCAACTGGTTCAGCTGGGCGGCGGTCACCGGTGGCGGGGCCGCCTGGTACTGCTCCAGCAGCGCCGAGGCCTCGTCTGGCGTGATGTAGCGGCCGTCGGCATGGGCGGCCGGACGCCAGACCAGCGCGCCCGTGTCATCCAGGTAAAGCCCGCTGATTTCGGTGTAGTTCGTGCTGCGCTGAAGAAAGAGCACCGCTTCTTCACCCGGCCGCAGCGGCAAGAGGTCCCCAACCACCATCAGGCACCCGGGCCCTCCGCTTCCAAGCAATGTCTGACAGACCGTCAGCCAGTCCTGCAACTGATAGTCCTCGGCCGCGCCCAGCATCACGTCGCGCGTTCCGGTGGCCGAGGCGGGTTGGACCGGCAGCGCAGCCGCAAGCTCGGCCACCAGCGCCGGCCGGTCGGTTCCCGTGTCCGTCCCCTGGCCCGCAAGCACTGCGGCAAGCTCTTCCTGTCCCGGCTCCTGCGCCTTGGCCTCCAACCCCGCCAGCACCGCGGCCCCGGGTTTGCCCCAGGACCGCAGCGCACCGGGGTCCAGTGCCTCGACGCCCTTGGCCTCGTACCGTGACAACTGGCTCGCCGCCGAGATCCGCTCGGCGTTCAGCACCGGCGTCAGCCACAGCGCCGTCAGCGCCAGGACGCAAAGCGCGATCCGGATGTTGCCCTGCCGGATCCGCTCCATCCAGGCCCCACCCCGCAGGACGGCAAAGGCATAGACCAGCCCGTAGGCTAGCCCCACCCCTGCCACCAGCATCACGAACAGCCGCTCGGGCGACCAGCCCCGGTCCGCCACCCGCAGCCAAAGCGCCAACAGCGCCAGCCCCGCCACCACCGGCAGGATCAGCGCCAGACCCTGAGTGCAACGGATCAGCAAAGGACTCTGCGCCGCATCCGGATCGGCCTGGTCGATGGCGATCGAGACCAGCGCGATCCCGCCGCCAACCATCGTCAACAAAAGCGTCGCAGGGGAAAGCCCGCTCACCAATCCGTCCAACCCCCGGAACGGCAGCGCGGCCAGAAAGACCACCATCACGCCCAGCACGACTGGCAGGAACAGGCGGAACACCCGCAGAACAACATATGGCGACAACATGTCAGCCAGGTCGTAGATCACCGCCATGCCCAGTCCGAAGATCCCGCCAGCCAGGGTCATGGCGACCAGCTCATGCTCCAGAAGCGTACCGATGGTGCGAATGCCGACGATCTGCAAAAGCGCGTCCGACAGGTAGATCACCAGCCACACAAGTCCGGTGAAGGCCCCGGCCGCGGCAAACCGCAAGAGGATCGACCAGGCCTCCAGGAACAGGACGGGATAGTCGTTCCACCGGCTGCGGACCTGGGCCACAAGAAACGGCAGCGGCAGCGTCGCAAGCGTGACCAGCGCCAGCACGGGCAGCGCACTGAAAAGGATATCGTTTACCGCATCGAAGCGCAATGCCATCAGCCAGATCAGCGCGCCGACCGCCAGTCCCAGTCCAACGGCCCGCGGCAGCGCGCGCATCAGGCCGATCGGCCCCGCCATGGCCATCAGGGCCCCGAAGGTCGTGATCAGGAACACGAACAGCGCCAGTGCAGGAAATTCGCTTACCCAACTGCGGTCCGAAAGCTCGACAACTCCCCAAAGCGCCGCACCACCCAGGGCGCCCGCCATGGCAAGCTCGATGCGCGCCGCAATCTGGCCCACCATTCCGCACACTCCCGGTTCCGTCCGCCCTTATGCACCTGGGCAGTGAAGCGCATAGTCAGGATTTCCCGTCGGTTGCCAAGCGTTAACATATGCGGCAGGCTGAAAGCGACCCATCCACAGGATCGCAATGCCTGGCACCATCCGCCCCCTTCGCGCCACGGACCACGACCAGTGGCGCAGCCTCTGGACCGGCTACCTGCAATTCTACCAGACTTCGGTTCCGGACGCGGTCTACACCTCGACCTTCGCCCGGCTTCTCGGGTCCGATCCGCGGGACTTCTCGGCGCTGGTGGCGGACCAGGACGGCCAGCTTCTCGGCCTCGCGCATTACCTATTCCACCGGCACTGCTGGAAAATCGAGGAGGTCTGCTACTTGCAAGACCTCTACGTCTCGCCTCAGGCCCGCGGCACCGGACTTGGCCGCGCGCTGATCGAGGCTGTCTATGCCGCCGCAGATACGGCCGGGGCCTCCGCCGTCTACTGGCTGACGCAGGACTTCAACCACGAGGCCCGCCAGCTTTACGACCGTGTGGCGCAAGTAACGCCCTTCGTCCGCAACAACCGCCCGCCGAAGTAACGGCTGACCACGCCCCGGACAAGCTGTTGAAGGCGGCGAGACCTCGACAATGACCGATTGCCCATCCCGTTCCGCAACGAGAAGACCGTCGCGCAATGGCAGACATTACCGGCGCCGGACCACAGGCGCGCTATGTCCAGCCGGGGTGGCTCCGGTCATCCACTGGACGTGCAGGGCTTACTCCTGCAAAGTCTTGAGGTACTCCGCGATCTGCACCAGCCGCACCGGAGTCGGCGTGGCGATCCCGTCGCCGCCGTCATAGGGCATCAGATCGCCCTGCAAAAGCGGCCCGAACTCCGGCATCGGGGACGCGTCGCTCTGATGTCCCGGGGCGACCCCGGTATAGCCCCAGATCTTCGCCATCACCCGTGTGCCCGGAAAGCTCCCGCCGTTCCGTGCCGACAGCCGGTTCAGGTCGGCGGGCTTTCGATCCAGGGCCGTCGCCATCGCGCCATCGCCCTTGCCCGACAGCCCGTGGCAAGCCGAACAGAAATCTGCGAAATCCTCGGCCCCGGTCGACGTCTTCTCTCGCTCGACACAGGCTCCAAGGACCAGGGCCAGCGACAGGATGATTGCAGGGTGGCGCATCTTTGGGTTCTCCTTGTGGCAGTGGACAGGCATCGGAATGCAGACGCCTTGATCTAGGTCACTCGGCCCGCGGTCAGCCGCACCACCCGGTCCATCCGCGCGGCCAACTCCAGGTTGTGCGTGGCGATCAAGGCCGAAAGCCCGGTGGAGCGCACAAGTTCCATCAGCACCCCGAACACTTGGTCCGACGTGCCGGGGTCAAGGTTCCCAGTCGGCTCATCCGCCAACAGCAGCTTCGGCCCGTTGGCCAGCGCGCGGCAGAAGGCAACGCGCTGTTGCTCGCCCCCCGACAGGGCCGCAGGCCGATGCCCCGCCCGCGCGCCGACACCGACCTTGTCCAGCAGCTCCATCGCCCGCGCCTCGGCGGCCGGTTTTGCCACCCCGTTGGCAAGCTGCGGGATCACCACGTTCTCCAGCGCGCTGAATTCGGGCAGAAGATGGTGAAACTGGTAGATGAACCCCACATCTCCGCGCCGCGCCTCGGTCCGCGCCCGATCCGACAACCCGCCCATCTCGCGCCCGTCCAGCCGCACAGTGCCACTGTCCGCCACGTCCAGAAGCCCCGCGATGTGCAGCAGTGTCGACTTCCCCGCCCCCGATGGCGCGACCAGCGCCACCACCTCGCCCCGCGCGACGGTGATCGACGCCCCCCGCAGCACGATCACCTCCGAGGGCTTGCCCCGGTTGTAGCCCTTTTCCACACCCTCCAGCGCCAGCATCTCACTCATAGCGCAGCGCCTCCACCGGGTTCATCCGCGCCGCCCGTCGGGCCGGGAAGAAGGTGACGACAAAGGACAGCCCCAGCGACAGCGCCACCGCCGACATCACGTCGCCCAGCTGCAGCTTTGCCGGCAGCGAATAGATCCCCCGGATCGACGGGTCCCAGACCTCTGCCCCGTTCACCCAGTTGATGGCGCTCATGATCTGGTCGATGTTCAGCGCCGTGAGGCAGCCCAGCGCCACCCCCGCGATGGTCCCGATCACGCCCGTAAACGCCCCGCAGATGAAGAACACCCGCAGGACCGAGCCCTCGGTCAGCCCCATCGTGCGCAGGATGCCGATGTCGCGGCCCTTGTTCTTCACCAGCATGATCAGGCCCGAAACGATGTTCATCGCCGCGATCAGCACCAGGACGGACAGGATCACGAACATCACGTTGTCCTCGATGTCCAGGGCCCGCAGGAAGGCCCCCGAACTGTCCTTCCAGGTCCACAGCATCGCGGTCGGTCCCGCCGCTTGCAGGATCGCATTTCCATAGCCCTCGATGGCGTCGGGATTGTCCACCATCACCTCGATTTCGTCCGCGCGGCCCTCCTTGTTGAAAAAGCTCTGCGCCTCGGTGAAGGGCATGTATATCCGCGTCGTATCAATATCATAGCGGCCCGCGCTGAAGATGTAGACCACCTCGTAGGCGTTGACCCTGGGCGTCGTCCCCATCGCCGTCCTGACCCCGCCCGGGGAGATCAGCCGCACCCGGTCGCCGACCGACACACCCAACTCCCGCGCAATCCCCGACCCAAGCGCAATCCCCTCCGGGAACCGCTCGAGGTCCCCGATCGCATCCGATCCCGCCCCGATCCGCGGAATCGCCGCAAATTCCTCCGGTGACATCCCGAAGACCTCGGCCCCCGTCGTGTCCTCGCCGTCCGAGACCATGAGCTTGCCCTTGATCAAGGGCGCAGCCCGCGTCACCCCGGCCACCTTGGCAATCGCCGCCGCCATCGCCTCGGGCTCGGTGAAGCCCCGGATCAGCTGGCCGTCCTCGCCGACGACGCCCGAGGAATAGACCGTCACATGCGCATTGGCCCCCAGGATCGTGTCCACGAACTCGGCCCGGAACCCCGCCCGCACCGCCAGCGTCAGGATCAGCGCGAAGACCGCAAGGGTGATCCCGATTAGGCTGATCCAGGTCATGATGCTGACCCCGCCCTCGGCCCGCCGCGCGCGCAGGTAGCGCCAGGCGATCATGAATTCAAAGCCCGAAAACGGGCGTGTGCTCTTTGCCATCTGCCTTTTCGCCCGTTCGGGCCCTTATGAATTGCCCGGCAAACTGCGGGACAGGGCGTGAAACGTCAAGGCATGCCCAACGCGGCGGATTCCCGCCTGCAACTGCCTCGCGCTTTCGTGCGTGCCCGCGCAATTCGCTAGCCTCTCGCCCGTGACCGTCCGAACGGCGGCGCGGTACATTGAAAAAAGTGAGGTATACCGATGCGCATTTCGTCCGCCCTGATGGCCCTTGCGGCCACCGCCTTCCTGTCCGCCTGCAACAGCGAGGAGGTCTGCACCGAAGAGCAGCTGAAGCAGAAGTTCATCGAACTCAACGCCAAGATGGGCGATATCGCCGCGACCGACCCGGCCAGGCTGGCCGAGATTGCGTCGAAGATGGAAGAGTTTGTCACCAAGGCGCAGGCTCAGGGTGACGACCTGCAGGCCACCTGCAAGGCGATGGACGAGATGATAGTCGAACTTAACAAGTAAAGCCCAGGGCCCGGGTCACCCGGCCCGGGCCAGATGCCTTGCTATTTTGCGCATTTGGTTATATAAACGATTAGTTACATAACCGGAACGTTCCATGCCCGACCTCGACCAGTCCTTCGCCGCCCTCGCCGACCCGACCCGCCGCGCCATCCTCGCCCGGCTGGCGGAAGGTGAGGCGACGGTCCAGGACCTTGCCCGTCCCTTCGCGATCTCCCAGCCCGCGATCAGCCGGCACCTCAGGGTGCTGGAGGACGCCGGCCTGATCGAAACCCGGATCGAAGGCCCCTCCCGCCCCCGCCGCCTGAAACCCGACACGATGGCGCAACTCTGGGACTGGCTCGGCCAATATCGCGCCTTGTGGGAGGCGCAGTTCCAGCGCCTCGACGCCGTCCTCGACAGCCTGCCCGACGACCCTGCAACCGAAAGGACCCCCTGATGTCCCTCGACCTGACCCAGCTTCAGACCGTCCTCGACGGCGACACCGACATCATCTTGCGCCGCAGCTTCGCGCATCCGCCCGCCAAGGTCTGGCGCGCGCTGACCGAACCCGCGCTCATCCGGCAGTGGATGGCGGTGAAAGACCACCCGATGACGCGCTGCGCGTTCGACCCCCGCGCCGGGGGCAGCTTCCACTTCGAATGGGCCGGGCCGGACGGCAATTCCTTCTTCTTTTCCGGTCCGATCCTCGACGTCCGCGAAGCCCAGCACATCACCCATGTCGAATACTTCAACGGCGAACCCGCCATGTCCGCGCGGATCACCACCGACCTTGCACCGAATGGCACCGGCACCCGGATGACCATGGTGATGCGGTACGAGAACGCCGAGGCACGCGCCGCCGCCATCGCCACCGGCATGACCGACGGCATGGAAGAGGTCTACGCCAAGCTCGATGCCCTGCAGATCGCAGGCTGACCGCCCATAACACCGCGCCCGTCGAAAGGGACCTCGCCGTTCCGCACGACCAAGCCCAACTGTCCCTCGACAGCGAGACCGACGTCACCATCCGCCGCCGCTTCTCGCATTCCCCGGCAAAGGTCTGGCGCGCGCTCACCGACCCTGCGCTCATCCGCCAGTGGCTCTCGCCCGACCTCACCGATTGCCGGATCGACGCGCGTCCGGGCGGCAGCTTCCACTATGCCTGGCCGGAGTTCTTCTTCTCCGGTCCCGTCCTGGAAGCCGCGGCACCGAATCGAATGGTCCATACCGAGCACTTCAACGGGGACACAAGCCAAGGCTCGACCGTCACCACCACCCTCGTTCCGGATGGCACCGGCACCCGGATGACCGTGGTGATGCGCTACCGCGACGCACAGTCCCGTGCCGCCGCCATCGCACAGGGCTTCACCGATGGCATCGACGCGGACTACGGCCGGATCGAAGGCCTCACCATCGCCTGACCGCCGAAGTCGACCGGTCGTCCAGAGGCGAAAACGCCACCGCCACAAGCTTCCGGGCCCTGTTCCGCCGACCGCCAAAACCTCGCCGTCCGACCCATGCGCGGCGCAGCATGTCCTTCCCTTGACGGCAGGACCAAAGGAGGATGTCCCTGCACCAGCCCGGACCACGGACCCGAAACCGCGCTGCCCGGCCCGATGGCACTCCGATGAAAGGGTCTGCACCATAACCAAAGCCAAGCTCGTCTACTGGGGCCGCCACCGTGCCCCTCTGCTTGCCCAGTCTGGCCGCCGCCGCCTTCTAACTCACGAACCGCGCCACCGCCGAAGGGGGTTTCTGGCAGTCGGCGACCCGGCCTGTCTCGTCCCGCTGCTGACGGTCGCAAAGATCGCCGCGCCACTGACCATCCTCGCCCGTCCCTCTCTCGGGCTCAGCAACCTCGCCCATGCCGGTTCGAACCACCTCCTGCTTACGCTTTCGGCCCACCTGAACGCAGGCGACAGCGGCTATCTGCGCGCCCTCCTCGCGCTCGCACTGCTCCCGACTTCGTTCCTGACCCAGAACGCTGCAAGGAGGACACCTTCTCCCAATGTGCAGCAGCCCTTGACCGGACGGCGCGCAGACTCGGCTCGACGGCCTGAACCCGCGCCGCGCTGCCCTTTCACATTTGCCGAAATATCCCCGCCGGAGGCCTCCCGAGCCACTGCGCGTCCTTCACGCGCAGAGGCGAGACAAAAGGCTCGCGGCGCCAGCCGCTCGATTTGACTGGCCGTAACCCCGCATGCCTGCCTCCGAATGACGCAATGTCTTCCACCGACTCTTGCCGCGCCGGCACGTCTTAACAAACCCTGAACGCGCGCGACTAAGCCCTTGTTTCAAAAAGGACCCGCAAATCTGTCCACCGTGGACAGGCTCAGAAGTCGGTCGGCGCCCCGCCCTCCTGCTTCCGCTTGGCCACGAACCGCTGCAGCTCTTCCAGGTGGTCCCCGTTCATCTCGGGCGCCTCGAATTCGGCCAGGATCTGCTTGTAAATCCGGTGCGCCCGTTCCACCGTCCAGACCGACCCATCCGCCTGCCAGGCCTCATAGTTCCGCCAGTCCGACACGATCGGCGCATAGAAGGCGTCTTGATAGCGGTCCTGGGTGTGCTGGACCCCGAAGTAATGCCCGCCCGCCCCGACTTCCTTGATCGCGTCGAAGGCCAGGTCCTCCTCCCGCGTCGCGAAAGTCGCTTCCTCGAAGTAGCGCTGGATCATCTGCAGGACCTCGCAGTCCATGATGAACTTCTCGGGGGACGCGATCAGCCCGCCCTCCAGCCACCCGGCAGCGTGGTAGACCATGTTGGTCCGACTCTGCACCGCCGACCACAGGCTGTTCGATGTCTCCCACATCGCCTGCCCGTCCGGCACGTTCGCCGCACAGACCCCCGACGCCCGCATCGGCACGCCATAGTAGCGCACCAGCTGCCCTGTCATCTGCGTCGCCCGCATGTATTCGGGCGTCCCGAAAGCAGGTGCCCCCGACTTCATGTCGACATTCGAGGTGAAGGTCCCGATCGCCACCGGACACCCCGGCGCGATGTATTGCAGGAGAGCGACCGCCGCCAAAGCCTCCGCAATCGACAGGGCCACCGCGCCGGACATCGTCACCGGCGCCATCGCCCCCGCCAGCGTGAAGGGCGTCACCACCACCGGCTGCCCCCGCTTGGCCATCCGCATCGCGCCGTCCAGCATCGGGTAGTCGTGCTTCAGCGGGCTGACCGAGTTGATGTTGGTGTACATCCGGGGCTTGGCCTGGAACTCCTCCTCCGTCAGGCCACCGGCCAGACGGACCATCTCCATCACATCCTCGACCCGCTCTGCCCCCAGCGAATAGGCATGGACGACCTTGTCGGTCAGCGTCAGCTTCTCGTACAGGCAATCGAGGTGGCGGACCGAGG
>JANOCQ010000240.1:0-3376 GCA_031412255.1 Paracoccaceae bacterium
CATCGTCGTCGGCCGCCACGCCTTTGGCGACCAGTACCGTGCGACCGACTTCCGCTTCCCCGGCAAGGGCAAGCTGACGATGAAATACGTGGGCGAAGACGGCACGGTGATCGAGCGTGACGTCTATTCCGCCCCCTCGGCCGGCGTCTTCATGGGCATGTACAACCTTGACGACAGCATCACCGACTTCGCCCGCGCCTCGCTGAACTACGGCCTCCAGCGCGGGGTGCCGGTTTACCTGTCGACCAAGAACACCATTTTGAAAGCCTATGACGGCCGCTTCAAGGACATCTTCCAGCAGGTCTTCGAGGCCGAATTCGCCGACGCGTTCAAGGCCAAGGGCATCACCTACGAACACCGCCTGATCGACGATAAGGTCGCCTCGGAGCTGAAATGGTCGGGCGGCTAAGTCTGGGCCTGCAAGAACTATGACGGCGACGTGCAGTCCGACATCGTGGCGCAGGGCTTCGGCTCTCTGGGTCTGATGACCAGCGTGTTGATGACACCCGATGGCAAGATCGTCGAGGCCGAGGCCGCCCACGGCACCGTGACCCGCCACTACCGCGAGCATCAGAAGGGCAAGGCGACCTTGACCAACTCCATCGCGTCGATCTACGCCTGGACCGGCGGCCTGAAGCACCGCGCGACCTTGGACAACAACGAGGCACTGATGCGCTTTGCCACGACGCTGGAAAAGGTGACCGTGGACGCCGTGGAAGACGGCCACATGACCAAGGACCTCGCCCTGCTGGTGGGGCCGGACCAGAAGTGGCTGACCACGATGGGCTACCTGGAGAAGGTGGACGAATACCTGAACAAGGCGCTGGTGGGGTAACAGGCGTAGGGTGCGCTACAGCGCACTGCGCCTGAAGACATGGGGCCGAAGGTGTTCCTTCGGCCCTTTTCTATGCCCGGTATTCCACCTGCACAAAGCCGTTCGCCCAGGTCCGCGCGCCAACCAGCGTCAGGTCGACGTCTCCCGCCCCGTGACCCCAAAGCGGACGGCCCTGCCCCAGAAGCACCGGGATCAGCGTCACGATCACACGACGCACCAGTCCGGCCGCGACGAAGCTGCGGATCGTCTGTCCGCCGTCGATGTAGACCCGCGTCACACCCTCGGCCACCAACTCCTCCAGCACAGCGCGCGGGGCCTTGCCGCTGACCCGGACCGTTTCTGTCAGCGCCTTGGGCACCACCACCTTCTCCGGCGTGCGGCTTAAGACCACGACCGGCACCTTGTAGGGCCAGTCAGGGAAGGTCAGCACCTTTTCAAAGCTCTCCCGCCCAATCACCATCGCGCCGATCCCGTCCTGAAAGGCGGCATAGCCAAAATCCTCGCTTTCGGGCACCGGGCGGTTGGTCAGCCAGTCGATGTCTCCGTCGGGGCGCGCGATGAAACCGTCCATACTTGTTGCAATGAACACTTCGGCCGATGGCAGGTCCCCGGTCATGTCGTCCTCCAATGTTTTGGTTGCAGAAGG
The DNA here is from genome assembly GCA_031412255.1 of Paracoccaceae bacterium. Lineage (GTDB taxonomy): Bacteria > Pseudomonadota > Alphaproteobacteria > Rhodobacterales > Rhodobacteraceae > Tabrizicola. The sequence continues at coordinate 1,482 of JANOCQ010000240.1, forward strand.
AAGCGGGGTGTAGCCCAAGGGTGAATTTGCGTCAAGAACTTAAGGTGAACACGTGGGCAGATGGGACAGGATCATTGACATTATTTGTGTCAGCATATATGACCTATTAGCCAACCGGAGCCGCCCATGCCTGACCGTCCCGACCAGCTCGCCGACCGACCGCGCCACAGCGCCGTGGACGATGCACAGGGCATCGCCTTCGGGGTCACGATGGCCGCCCTCGGGATGCACATCCTGACCCATATGGGCTTTGTGACCGGCCAGACCACGGGCCTTGCGGTGCTGATCGCCCATCTTACCGGCCTGCCCTTTCCGATCGTCTACTTCGGCGTCACCCTGCCCTTCCTCGGCCTCGCCTGGCGCCGGATGGGGGCGCGGTTCGCGCTGAAGACCTTGCTGACGACGGCGGCGCTGTCGGCCCTCGTCGCAGTTCTGCCGCGCTGGATCGAGCTTGGGCGGATCGAACCTGCGGTGGCCGCGATCCTCTTTGGCCTTCTTTTCGGCATCGCAGCACTGGCGGCGATCCGGCATGGCGGAAGTTTCGGCGGCCTGTCGGTCCTCTGGATCGAGTTGCAGGACCGCACCGGCTTTCCCGCAGGCCACGCGCAGCTGCTGTCCGACGTGGTGATTTTCGGCATCGCGGCGCTGGTGATGCCGGTCGACACCCTGGCCTACAGCTTCCTTGGTGCTGCGGTCTTCTCGCTGTTTCTGGCCGTAAATCACCGCCGCGACCGCTATATTGCGGCTTAGGCTGTGCGGCGTGGGGTTAAGAAACCCTGAATGTCCACATCCAAGCCTTTGATTTTCCTACACCTCAAAAGCTGCCCGCGTGCGGACAGTCTGGCCCCTCTGGCCAGCGCTGGGAAAACCCTGTAAGGCCGCGCCAACCCTATAGGACGGACCCCATGGAACTGCGCAACATCGCGATCATCGCCCACGTCGACCACGGCAAGACCACCCTTGTGGACGAGCTTCTGAAACAGTCCGGGGCGTTCCGCGACAACCAGGCCGTTTCCGAACGCGCGATGGATTCGAACGACATCGAGCGCGAACGCGGGATCACGATCCTTGCCAAGTGCACCTCGGTCGAATGGCAGGGCGCACGGATCAACATCGTCGACACCCCCGGCCACGCCGACTTCGGCGGTGAGGTGGAGCGGATCCTGTCGATGGTGGACGGGGTGTGCCTCCTCGTCGACGCCGCCGAAGGCCCGATGCCGCAGACCAAGTTCGTTCTCGCCAAGGCGCTGGCCCTGGGCCTGCGTCCGATCGTCGTCCTGAACAAGGTCGACAAGCCCGACGCCGAACCCGACCGCGCGCTGAACGAGGTCTTCGATCTTTTCGCCAACCTTGGCGCCGATGACGACCAGCTGGACTTCCCCCACGTCTACGCCTCGGGCCGCTCTGGCTGGGCGGACATGGAGCTGGATGGGCCGCGCAAGGACCTGTCGGCCCTCTTCGACCTGATCGTGTCCCACGTGCCCGCGCCGAAGGTGTTGTCCCGCGTGGACGAACCCTTCTCGATGCTGGCGACCACCCTTTCGGCCGACCCCTACCTCGGCCGCATCCTGACGGGTCGCGTCGAAAGCGGGCGGATCACCACCGGCACCTCGCTCAAGGCCCTGTCGCGCACCGGCGACCGGCTGGAGCAGTTCCGCGTGACCAAGATCCTCGCCTTCCGCGGCTTGAACCAGACCCAGATCGACGAGGCCGTCGCAGGGGACATCGTGACGCTCTCCGGCATGACGAAGGCAACCGTCGCCGACACGCTCTGCGCGCTGGAAGTCGACACCGCCCTGCCCTCGCAGCCGATCGACCCGCCGACAATCACGGTCACCTTCGGTATCAACGACTCGCCGCTGGCGGGCCGTGATGGCTCCAAGGTCCAGTCCCGC
>JANOCQ010000241.1:0-26412 GCA_031412255.1 Paracoccaceae bacterium
GCCCTGCTCTTCGGCCACGGCAATGTAGAGCGCAAGCAGCCGCGGCGCCGTGGCGTTGATTGTCATCGAGGTGTTCATCTGGTCCAGGGGGATATCCTGGAACAGGGTCCGCATGTCGCCAAGATGGGCGATGGGGACGCCGACCTTGCCGACCTCCCCCTTCGCGCGGGGGTCGTCGCTGTCGTAGCCGGTCTGGGTGGGCAGGTCGAAGGCAACGGAAAGGCCGGTCTGACCCTTGGCAAGGTTGCCCCGGTAAAGTGCATTGGAGGCCGCGGCGGTGGAATGACCGGCGTAGGTGCGAAAGAGCCAGGGTTTCTCGGACATGGGGCCTCGCGTGCGATTCTGGCGGGTAATATTATTGCGTCCAGGTTGGGATACGAGAAAGATCATGCCGATGTCAATCGCTGCGGTGCGGCGTCGCTCCTCGTGCGCCTTCGGCTTCTCGTCGCGGAGACGGACCTTTCGAGGAGTGACGAAGTCATCGACGAGGTTTCCGCTTTCGGGCAGGGTGGGCGCATGTTCGGCACCGTATCGGTTCCCATCTGGTTACTGGTCCTGATCCTTGGCTTTGCCGCGATCAGCTTTGCCACGCATTTCCTGTTTCCCTCGGTGCGCTGGTTCTTCCGCCGCAGGGCAGAGCGGGCGCTGACGCGCCTGAACGCGCGGCTGGACCGCAAGATCGACCTTTTCAAGCTGGCGCAGCGGTCGGACATGGTGGCTCGACTTGCCTATGACCAGCGCGTTGTCGAGGCGGCAATGGTCCATGCGGCCGAGACGGGGGTGCCGGGCGAGGTCGCCTTCGAGGAGGCGCGGCGCTATGCCCGTGAGATCGTGCCGGGGTTCTCGGCCACGGTCTATTTCGGTTTTGGGACTCGCGCGGCCAAGTGGTTGTCGCGGCTCTTGTTCCGGGTGCGTGTCGGCAAGGTGGACCATGCCTTGCGGACAATCGACCCGAAGGCGGCCGTGGTTTTCGTGATGAACCATCGGTCAAACGTCGACTATGTGCTAGTGACCTGGCTGGTCGCGGACCGCTCGGCCGTGTCCTATGCAGTGGGTGAATGGGCGCGGGTCTGGCCCTTGTCTGCATTGATCCGGTCGATGGGAGCCTATTTCATCCGTCGCGGCAGCCGCAACGCTTTGTACCGCAAGGTGCTTGCGCGCTACGTCCAGATGGCGACGGAGGAAAGGACGACGCAGGCGATCTTTCCGGAGGGCGGCCTTAGTCTGGACGGGCGCGTCGGGCCGCCGAAGTTGGGGCTGATCAGCTATATTGTCGAAGGCTGGACGCCGCATTCCCGCGATGTGGTCTTCGTGCCGGTGGGGCTGGCCTATGACCGGGTGCTGGAGGACCGGGTGCTGGTCGCGGCGGCCAAGACCGGAACGCGACGGTTCCGTAATCGCCCGGGGCTGGTGGCGTGGTATTCGGCCCGTTTTCTTTGGGCGCGGTTCCGGGGGCGAACCAAGGGCTTTGGCACGGCAGCGGCAGGATTTGGTGCCCCGCTGTCCTTGCGCGAGCACCTTGGGGCGGGCGGCTCGGTCGAAGCACTGGGTGACCGCCTGATGGCCGCGATCGCGGCGGTTGTGCCGGTCCTTCCGGTGCCACTGGTGGCGCGCGCGCTGGGGGACGGTGCAGCGAGCCGCGAGGAGTTGGGGGACAGGGTCGAGGCGATGATCGCGCGGCTGCGCGCGGTGGGGGCGGTCTTGAAGCTGCCACCGTCGGGCGGAGCCTCGATCCTGGAGGAGGGATTGGAGCCGCTGATCCGGCGGGGGCTGGTCACCATTGACCTCAAGCCCGTGGCCGCAGAACGGGACTTGTTGGAGTTCTACGCCGCATCAGTGCCAGACACTGGCTTTTCTGCGCCGCCGCAGACATAAAATTTCAAGAATACCCAATCAGACTATTGCAAAGTTGCGCGCAGGAATATTATCTCCCCATAACGGCCCCGCGATTCTGCGGCGCGGCATCTGATTGGAGGCAGTGGTGGCTTTGGATACGCAAAACGCACCCGCGATCTACGACGCACCGAAAAAGGACCTGTATGAGCTGGGCGAGATGCCGCCCCTGGGGCATGTGCCCAAGCAGATGTACGCCTGGACGATCCGGCGTGAGCGCCACGGTCCCCCCGAGGCTGCGATGCTGCAAGAGGTGGTGGACACCTGGACCATCGACAGCAACGAAGTGCTGGTGATGGTGATGGCAGCGGGCGTCAACTACAACGGCGTGTGGGCGGCTTTGGGCGAGCCGATCAGCGTCTTCGACGGCCACAAGCAGCCTTATGCGGTGCTCGGCTCGGACGCGGCGGGGATCGTCTGGGCGGTGGGCGACAAGGTGAAGCGCTGGAAGGTTGGGGACGAGGTGGTGATCCACTGCAACCAGGACGACGGCGACGACGAAGAGTGCAACGGCGGCGATCCGATGTTCTCACCCTCCCAGCGGATTTGGGGGTACGAGACGCATGACGGGTCCTTTGCACAGTTCACGCGGGTGCAGTCGCAGCAGCTTATGCCGCGCCCAAAGCATCTCACCTGGGAGGAATCGGCCTGCTATACGCTGACGCTCGCCACCGCTTACCGGATGCTTTTCGGGCATGAGCCACATGACCTGAAGCCGGGACAGAACGTGCTGGTCTGGGGTGCATCAGGGGGCCTTGGGTCTTATGCGATCCAGCTGATCAATACGGCGGGTGCGAATGCGATCGGCGTGATCAGCGACGAATCCAAGCGCGACTTCGTCATGGCCCTGGGAGCCAAGGGTGTGATCAACCGGGGCGAGTTCAAGTGCTGGGGGCAACTGCCGAAGGTCAACACACCGGAGTACAACGACTGGCTGAAGGAAGCTCGTCGCTTTGGCAAGGCGATCTGGGACATCACCGGCAAAGGCGTGTCGGTCGATATGGTGTTCGAACATCCGGGCGAGGCGACCTTTCCCGTCTCCAGCCTGGTCTGCAAGAAGGGCGGCATGGTCGTGATCTGCGCCGGGACGACGGGGTTCAACTGCACCTTCGACGTGCGCTACATGTGGATGCACCAAAAGCGCCTGCAGGGCAGCCATTTTGCCCATCTCAAGCAGGCGGCGGCGGCCAACAAGCTGATGGTCGAGCGCCGGTTGGACCCTTGCATGTCCGAGGTGTTCCCCTGGGCCGATATTCCGAAAGCGCACACGCTGATGTGGAAGAACCAGCACAAGCCCGGCAACATGGCGGTGCTGGTGCAGGCGCCGCAGACCGGATTGCGCACGTTCGAGGACACGCTGGAGGCGAGTAGACTGACGTAAGGTCAACCCTTAACATCGAATTCACCCATAGGCCGGATATCTGTGCTTAAGTGAGTCGCCGTGGACTTCGCCGCCTGATCAGGTGCCGGAGATCCAAGGCGGCACAGATTTCTGGCCGAGGGATTTCATGCGCCACGACTGGGTCTTCGACGTTCTGTCGGATCTTCTTGCCTATGCGACCCAGAACGGTTTGCCCCGACTGGCGGCCAAGGTGTCCGAGTCCATCGCCGAGGCGCAGAGCGAAATCGCCACGCAAAGCGGTGGACCGGAAGAGCCGCCGCAGACACCTCCCTCGGCGGGGAGTCGAATGCACTGACGTCTTACGCTTGGTGTCGGCTACGGTTATGGTTTTGCTATGCAGGTCCCAGCGCTGACATTTTCCGACGACCAGGCCGAGGCTTACGATCGACTTTCTGCAGCGTTTCTGAAAGCCGGGATCGACGTCGCCGAGGGTGTCCTGTCACCGACGGCGGAGGGGCGGACCTCGGTTTTGGCGGTGGTGGGCAAGGCCGGGTCGGGCAAGACGATGCTGCTGGCCGAGCTTTACCGCGCGCTCAAGGGGGCCGGGCTGGACGTTGTCTCGGGCGATTACGAGGGGCGTCGCCGAAAGGACCGCCGGACGCTGGCGATACTTGCGCCGACGAACAAGGCCGCCTCGGTGCTGCGTCTGCGGGGGGTGCCAGCCACGACGATCCACCGGATCCTTTACACTCCGGTCTATGACCCGGAATACGAGAAGATCGCCGAGTGGCTGGCTGGAACCGGGACGCGGCCGGTGGTGGACAGCCTGGGCATTCCAGGAATGACCGAGATTGCGCTGGACAGGGCGCATGCCTTCTACCAGCAGGTCGCCTCTATCCCCGGAGCCTTGGCGGCCGCAGGACTGAAGGGCAGCGATTTCATCAAGGGCTGGAAGCGGCGGGAAGAGTCGCTGGATGTGGGCTTCGTTGATGAAAGCAGCATGCTGGACGAACGGCAGTTCGAGGACCTCAAAGAGATCTTCCCCACCCTGGTGCTGTTTGGCGACCCCGCGCAGCTGGCCCCGGTGGGTTCGTCGGGCGAGATGGTGTTCGACAAGCTGCCCGAGGGGCGGCGGCTGGTATTATCCCGCATCCACCGGCAGACGCAGGACAACCCGATCCTGGACCTTGCGCACGCCTTGGGCGACGACCAGCTGGGGTTTGAAGAGTTCGAGCATCTGGTGCAAAAGAAAGCACGGGTCGACGACCGTGTGGTCATGGCCGAACGGGTCGAGGCGCGGCTGATGGCGCGGTCTCCGGTGCTGGTCTGGCGCAATGCGACACGCGTGCGGTTGATCCAGGCGTTCCGCAACGCCTATGGTGCGCCCGAAGATGCGCTTCTGCCCGGCGAGCCGCTGATCTGCGACGGGATCGAGCTCCCGCTGAAGCACCGGAAAAAGCGGATCGACCTTGAGGCGCGGGGGCTGATCAAGGGCGCGCAGGTGATCTACCTGGGTGAGGGGACCCGCGACGGCTTTGCTCGGCTGCATGTCGTGGGGGCGGAGGAGCCTCAGGTTTCGGCGGCGTCCATCATCAAGATCGAGAAGCCGGACGAGGAAGAGCCGTTCATCCCCCACGCGGCGCGGATGGGGGCGACATTCCTGCACGGCGCGGCGGTGACCATCCACAAGGCGCAAGGCAGCCAGTGGGACGAGGTGCAGGTCTTTGCGCCTGACCTGCAGGCGGCCGCCTTTTCCGGGCGGTCCGAGGCGGGGGTGCCCTTGTGGAAGCGGCTGGCTTATGTGGCAATCACCCGAGCGCAGACTCGGCTCTACTGGGTGGTGCGGAACCGGCTGGCGCGGCCCTCGGGACCGCTGTCGATCGACGACCTGAAGCGCGAACCTGCTCCGCTGGGATTAAGCGAGGAGTGAGCCTTTCCCTTCGTCGCTGCGCGGGATAGGATTCATGGCAAGAATGGGAGGCCCCGATGGCTTTGGTTTTCGTCCAGTTCCGCTGCACCCCCGGCCAGACTTATGAGGTGGCCAACGCGATCTGGGACCGCGAAGTGGTAAGCGAGCTTTACTCGACCAGCGGCGATTATGACCTGATTGCCAAGGTCTACATCCCGGAAGACGCAGATACCGGGCACTACCTGTCATCGAAGCTGTTCGATATTCCCGGTATCCAGCGAACGCTGACAACGATGACCTTCAAGGCGTTCTAAGCCGGATCCGGCTTTTGCTTACGTTTCCGGCTTAAAGCCAGGCGCTGCGGTCGGTGCCCACCGCCATTGCGACGTTCGCAAACCCGTCGCGGGCAAGAAGCGCATCGATGCCTTTTGCGATTTCCGGCGCGATGGAGAGACCCTGGAAGACCATCGCCGTGTAAAGCTGGACGGCCGAGGCCCCAGCACGGATCTTTTGGTAGGCGTCTTGCGCAGAGCCGATACCGCCCACCCCGATCAATGGCAGCATACCTTGGGTCAGTAGCGAAAGTTGTGCGACAACGCGCGTGGATCTTTCGAACAACGGGGTGCCCGAAAGCCCTCCGGCTTGCGAGCGGTATGCAGATTTCAAACCTTCACGCGACAGCGTCGTGTTCGTTGCGATAATCCCGGATATTCGGGCGGCAAGGGCAACTTCGACGATGTCCTCCAGGTCCGATCCCCCAAGGTCGGGCGCGATCTTCAGAAAAACCGGGATCGGGCGGATCAGGGCGGCACGCGCCTCCATCACCCGGTCAAGAAGCGCGTGCAGAGCGGCACGGCCTTGCAAGTCACGCAGACGTTCGGTGTTGGGTGAGCTTACGTTCACCGTGGCGAAGTCGACATGGGGGCCGCAATAGGTCAGCACGGTCGCGAAGTCCGCGGCTCGGTTCAGCGCAGTCTTGTTGGCGCCGAGGTTCAGGCCGACGGGCACCGCACCGGCGGTTCGCGCGGCAAGCCGCGTGCAGATCGCTTCCATCCCATGGTTGTTGAAGCCGAAACGGTTGATCACAGCGCGATCTTCGGTAAGCCGGAAAAGCCGGGGCTTGTCATTTCCAGGCTGGGGCAGAGGCGTGGCCGCGCCAACCTCGATGAAGCCGAATCCGGCGCGCGAAAGGGGGGCCACGGCCCCGGCGTTCTTGTCGTAGCCGGCGGCCAGGCCCACGGGGTTCAAGACGGGTAGACCGGCGATCATCGTGTGCAGGCGCGGCAGATCGACGGGGCCAGGCAATGGGGCCAGCCCCGCACGCAATGCCAGCAGCGACAGGCCATGCGCCCGCTCGGGATCGATGCGGTGCAGCAGCGACAGACCCAGTCGCTCGACGCTGTTCACCAAAGACCTTCCGGGAAGATATGGCCCGTAGCGCCAAGCGGCAGAGACTTGTCCCACACGACTTCGTCAATCCGAAGCGACCGGTAAAGATGCGGGAAGAGTTGCCCGCCCCTCGACGGTTCCCACCTCAGGGCGGGGCCAAGCTTGTCAGGGTCGAAAGCCACCAGCACGAGATCGCTTTCCGTGGCAAACCACTTTGCCGCAGTCTCAGCCACCTGCGCCGCGGTGGAAAAGTGGATGTAGCCGTCGACAAGATCGACCGCTGCGCCCCAGGTTTCACCGGCGTTTCGGAAGGCGTCCCACTCGGGGCGGCGGAAGATCTTGAGGATCAGCATTCTGGCCGAATAGCGAAGCTTGCAGAGTCTGGCAATGGTTGCCGTGGTCCGGACGCCCGTCGTGCCTGCTGCCCGACGGCTGGCACTGCGGTGACGGGACAAGAACATGGAACGACCCTGGCCTTGTCCAGCCGGGTTGGTGCCAGACCATGTGGTCAGGCTCTTCCCCGCGGCCGATGGTGCCATCATCCGTCGGCACCGAAGTCTCGGCTTGCGGGGTTGGTGTAACGGGTGCCGGAACCGGATCCGGCGTCAGGACACAATCAAATCAACCGAGTTTGATCTTGCCCCGAGGCCAAGGTGAAGTTCACACAAGGCTGATTTAAGTATCCGGCAACAAATACTTACCTGTGGTTGTGCGGGTAACCGCAAAGAGGGCACCAAGACCCTTCAGTTTCTTTGACAGCAGACCCTGCCTTGGAGCAGTCTTGCGCAAGGTACCAAACACAGGGAGACTCGCGATGCGTGGATTTTCCAGGTTGGCGGTTGTCGCGGCACTACTCGCTGCACCAGCAGAGGCCGAGACCGTGAAGCTGACGCTTCTTGGCGTGGGCGATGTCTACAACTTCGAAGAAGAGGATGGGCGCGGCGGCTTTGCCCGCCTGAACGCAGTTGCGAAAGCAGAGCGCGCGGCCAATCCTAACACACTGTATTTGTTCAACGGGGATATGCTGTCGCCCTCGCTTGCCTCGGGCTTCGACAAGGGCCAGAACACCATCGACTTTACCAACCTGGTCCCGTTCGACCTTGCAGTGCCGGGCAACCATGAGTTCGACTTCGGGCCGGAAAACTTCGCCGAGAAGATGAAGGCGTCGAAGTATCCTTGGGCGGCGATCAACATTACCAACGGCGATGGCAGCGCCATCGAAGGTCTTGGCGGGGTGACGGTCATGGAAGTCGCCGGCCTGAAGGTGGCGCTGATCCCGGTTGCACAGGACACTTCGCCCGAGGTCAGTTCGACAGGCAGCCTGAAGTTCCTGCCGACCGTGGATAGCGGGGTCGCGGCGGCGGAAAAGGCGCGGGAGGACGGGGCGGATATCGTGGTGGGGGTGGTTCAGACCAATATGGAGAACGACCGCGCGCTGATGGCAAGCGGAGCGTTCGATGTCATCCTGTCGGGCGACGACCATTCCTATGCCACGGCCTATGACGGGCGGACCGCCTATGTGGAAACCTCGATCGACGGCCAGTTCCTGACGCCGGTCGATCTTGCCGTGGACGTCACGGTCAAGGACGACGGAACGCGTGAGGTGTCCTGGGTACCGGCATTCCGTTTCATCGACACGGCAACGGTCACGCCGGACCCGGAGTCAGTCGCAATGGCCGATGCCTTGCGGGCGACGATGGACCAGAACCTGAACGTCGAAATCGGGACGGTCGAAACCCCGCTGGACAGTCGGCGCAATGTCGTGCGGGCCGAGGAATCGACGATGGGCAACCTGATCACCGACGCGTTGCGCGATGCGACAGGGGCGGATATCGCGTTGATGAACGGCGGCGGCATCCGGGGGGACACGACTTACGAGGCCGGGCGCAAGCTGACGCGGCGCGACATCCTGACCGAGCTTCCGTTCGGCAACACCACCGTGGTCACCGAACTGCCGGGGTCGCAGGTGCTGCTGGCGCTGGAAAATGCCGTGAGCCAGGTAGAAAAAGGCGCCGGCCGGTTTGCGCAGGTCTCGGGCCTGACCTTCGCCTTCGACGCCTCGGCTCCGGCAGGGGCGCGGGTCAGCGAAGTGATGGTGGGCGGCGCGCCGCTTGAGGCAGACAAGCTCTACAAGGTCGCGGTCAACGACTACATCGTCGGCGGCGGCGACGGGTTTGATGCCTTGGGCGGAGGACGGATCATCACCGACGGGCCGACGGGGCAACTCGTGGCCAATGACGTGATGGCCTATGTAGAGAAGCTGGGCACGGTGAAGGTCGCCGTCGAGGGGCGGATCATGAAGCTGGGCCAGTAGACGCCTGGAGGGCTGGTTGCCGTTGAAATCGTCTCTCCTGGCGCGGATACGCGAGGCGAGACGAAGTCGACCGGCGAACAGCGTGACGTGAGCACAGCCATTGTCGCCGATGAAAGTTTGATCCTAGTCTGACAGAGCGCGGTCCAGTCTTCTAGCGGCCCCCATATTCCGCTGAGAGCGCGGGTCTGACTCATCACAATCCGGTGGCGACTTGGTCTTTGCGGGAGGATCACCTATCTTCACTGAATGTGTGGTCGCTTCACCATTACCCATCCAAATGAGGCGCTTGCTGCGTTGTTCGATGCCGTGCCGGGCAACGACCTGCCCATGGTGCCGAACTTCAACGTCTGCCCGACTAACCCGGTGGCTGTCGTCACCTCTGAAGGTGGGGCGCGGCGGCTTCGGACAATGCGCTGGGGCTTCATTCCCTCCTGGTACAAAGTACCAAACGACGGGCCGCTGATCATCAACGCACGGGCTGACACCGTGGCGACCAAGCCTGCCTTCCGCTCGGCCGTCCGGGAGGGGCGCTGCATCGTTCCGGCCACCGGGTTTTATGAATGGAGCGAGGGCGAAAAGGGCGCACGACTGCCATGGTATTTCACCCGGGGCGATGGCCTGCCGATGGCACTGGCGGGCGTCTGGCAACGCTGGGGGGACATCGACACCGTTGCAATCGTTTCGACCGATGCCGGGCCGGGGATGGCGAACATCCACCACCGCGAACCCGTGGTGCTCGAGCGGTCGGACTGGCCTCTGTGGCTGGGCGAGGCGGGGCATGGTGCGGCGGTCCTGATGAAGGCCTCGGCCGAGGGCGTGATGACGCGACCGTTCCGGGTGGGCGTCGAGGTCAATTCGAACCGGGCGAGCGGGCCGGGATTGGTCGAACCCTTGGCGGCCTAGCGGGAGCCGCACGTATGCTCATTCAGCGCTTAGTGCCTTGCCGAAGACGGCAGCCAGACGAGACTGGGCAGCGCGATAATCAGGGAAGTCCCGGGCACAGGCCTTGATGCCGAACTTGGTCGCCATCAGGGTCGCGGCAATCTCTTCCGCGCTGGCGTTCAGCCCCGCCAGGCTTAACTGCCCCTGGGCAACGCCCCTGCTGATCCAATCGGCCAGATGCCCGGTAATTCGGGCATGAGCGTCCTCGACGGCCGGCTGGGTAAAAGTTGTATTCGCCGACAAGATCTCGTCCGCGTGGGGCGAGTTCAGCATGGCCTCAACCGCATCGCCGTCGATGGCGTGGAAGGCGGCCAGAAGGCGCTCTGCCGCCGGGCCAGGCGTGGCAAGAACCTGGGCGACCGCCTTTTCAGATCGTTCGAAGTGAAGGCGCACCAAAGCGTTGAAGATGTCGTCCTTGCCTGCATAGTGCAGATAGAGCGCCGGTCGGGACATGCCGGCGCCCTTGGCGATGTCCGCCATCGATGTCCGCCGCAACCCGTAGCGGGCAAAGCATTCGAAGGCAGCCCGCAGGATGGCGGCCTCTTTCGGCTCGATGGGCGTCTCGGCTTCGGTCATTTGTTAAGTCTAAGGAAACCGCGGCGATCCGTCAAACGCTGTTGACATTTTGACAATATAAGTCCATAATGTCAGAAAGGAGACCGCGCAATGAGCTTCACTCTTTCCGTCAATGGCGCCCTGCGTCAGGTCGATCTGCCCAAGGATGTTCCCTTGCTTTGGGCGCTCCGGGACGGTCTTGGAATGACCGGGACCAAGTTCGGTTGCGGCGTGGCTTCCTGCGGGGCCTGCACCGTGCTGATCGACGGGCAGGCCGTGCGGTCTTGCCAGGTTCCACTGGGCGAGGCCACGGGCGAGATCACCACCATCGAGGGGGTGGGCCAACCGGGCGCGCTGGCGCCTTTGCAGGAAGCCTGGGTGAGGCACCAGGTCGCGCAATGCGGCTACTGCCAGTCGGGGCAGATCATGCAGGCGGCGGCTCTGCTGGCGCAGGTGCCGGAACCGACGGACCAGGACATCGACGATGCGATGCAGGGCAACCTCTGCCGCTGCGGCACCTATCCCCGCATTCGCGCCGCGATCCTGGATGCGGCCCGGACGATGAAGGCGGGCTGACATGGCGTCCTGGAAAACCATCACTCGCCGGTCGTTCCTGGTCCTTGGTGCCGCCGTCGTGGGCGGCGCCGCCTTCGGGGCCTACAAGGTTGCAGAGGTGCCCGCGAACCCGCTGGTGCCCGGACCGGACGGCTTGCCGCTTAACCCTTGGGTGATCATCAATGCCGACGGGATCACCGTCATCGCCCCCCGCGCTGAGATGGGGCAGGGGATCTCGACCACCCTGGCTGCGCTGGTGGCCGAGGAACTGGACGTGGACTGGTCGCAGGTCCGGGTCCTGCACGGCCCGCCCGCTCAGGCCTATTACAACGCAGGCCTCGTCGAGAGGATGTCGAACGAGCCAGACTACAAGCTGTCGATGGAGCCAAACAGTCACAACGCGATCCTTGCGGCCTTGCCGAAGATATTCTCGATGCAGATGACGGGTGGGTCGACCGGGGCCATTGGCGGCTTCGTGCAGATGCGGGTGGCGGGTGCTGGCGCGCGCGAGGCGCTGAAGGCCGCGGCGGCAAAGCGGCTGGGGGTCGCCCCGGACACGCTGCGGACCGAGGGCGGCAAGGTGATCGGAGCACAGACCTTCACCTATGCCGAACTGGCCGCCCAGGCGGTGGACCTGGTACCCGACGACGTGCCCCTGCGCGACCCCTCGACCTGGCGCTATGTCGGCAAGTCGATGCCGCGGCTGGACATGGTGGCGAAGTCCACGGGAACCGAGACCTTCGGGATCGACATCGTGCTACCGGGGATGAAGTTCGCAACGGTCCGGATGAACCCGCGGCGCGGAGGGGCGATGACCAGCTTTGACCCGGCTGCGGCGCTGGCGATGGCGGGGGTTGATCAGGTGGTCGGTCTGGGCAACGGCGTTGCTGTCATTGCCGACAACACCTGGACAGCGATGCAGGCGGCACAAGTAGTTGATATTCAGTGGGGCGAGACGGACTATCCCGCCGACACCGCCGCCATGCTGGCCCGGATCGAGGCGGCGTTTGCCACCGAACCGGACTCGCGCTTGCGCGACGACGGGGATGTTGAAGCGGAACTGGCCAAAGGCGACGTGATCGAGGCCGAATACCGCGTCCCCTTCCTCGCCCACGCGTCGATGGAGCCGTTGAATGCGACCGCCTGGGTCAAGCCCGACGGCTCGGTCGAGGTCTGGTGTGGCAATCAGGCCCCGATCATGACGCGCGATGCCATCGCCTCTGCCCTGCGGATCGGGTCGGACAAGGTGTCGCTGCACACGCCGGTCATGGGCGGGGGCTTCGGGGGCCGCACTGATCCGGTCCCGGCGGTCCTGGCCGCCCGTGTCGCAGCAGCGATGCCGAATACACCGGTCAAGCTGACCTACAGCCGCGAAGAAGACATGGTGCAGGACTATTACCGTCCCGCCGCCATCGCCCGGATGTCCGGGCGGATCGAGAACGGCAAGGCCATGGCGCTTTGGGGCCGGACCGCCGCGCCTTCGGCAACACGAAATGCACTGGCGCGACTGGTCGGCTTCGCACCTCCCGGTCCGGACCGAGCCACGGTCGAGGGCGGGTTCGATCAGCCCTACGGCCTGCCGAACTATCGCTATGATGGGCATGTCGCCGACCTGACCGTGCCGCTTGGCTTCTGGAGGTCGGTGGGCAACTCGATGAACGCCTTCTTTCTGGAAAGCTTCATCGACGAGCTGGCCCATGCCGCCAACGCCGACCCGCTAGCCTTCCGGCTGGACCTGATGCAGGGCACCCATGCCCCTTCGGCCAGTTTGCTGGAGACCGTGCGCGACATGTCAGGCTGGGACAGTCTGAAGCGACCCGGTTTCGGGCGTGGCGTGGCCTTTTGCTATTCCTTCGGAACGCCGGTCGCGCAGGTGATGGAGGTCCAGGATACCCCCGCAGGCATAAGCCTGACCCGCGCCTGGATCGCATGTGATCCGGGGCTGGCGATGGACCCCTCCATCGTGGAGGCACAGATGACTGGCGCGATGGTCTATGGTCTGTCGGCCGCCGTGCAGGGGGAAATCACCTTCGCGGACCAGGCGGTCGTTCAGCAGAACTTCCCCGATTATGACCCGCTGCGGATGCACACCATGCCACGCTTCGAGGTGAGGATCCTGCAGAACAACGGCACCTTCGGGCATATCGGTGGCGTGGGCGAGCCGGGTACTCCACCGGCGGCACCAGCTCTGGCCAATGCGCTTTTCGACCTGACCGGCACCCGCGCCCGGGAGTTGCCACTGAACAAGCTGTTCGATTTCATGGCGTAAGCTATGAAGGGGCGGCGAGTTATGGCCCGCCGTCTGCTTCCCCAAGGCTTAACCGGAACTTTGACAGCTCGGCATCGGTCATGCGCAGGATATAACGGTCCTCGGGGAAGCGACCGGTCTCGACGTCCTGACGAAACTCCAGGAAGGCGGCCACCCGTTCGCGCTGCAGGCGGTCGTATTCGGCGGCAAAATTTCGGTATACCTTGGAGTGACGGGGCATCTTGTCCTTGTGCTCACCCAGGATGTCCATTGCAAAAAGGTATTGGGCATCGCACCCCGCACCGGAGCCCATCGACCACAAAAGCAGTTTGTCCATCCGACGGCTGATCTCGGTCGCGACCTCTTCGGGAACCACTTCAATCTCCACCGCGAAAGCGCCTGCCGCTTCGTAGGCCTGACATTCCCGGTACATAGCCAACGCCTGGTCCGCGGTCTTGCCGACTGCCCGGAAACCTCCTGTCCAGGTGGCGCGGCTGGGGACCAGGCCGACGTGGCCGACGATGGGGATGTGTTCGGACGCGAGATACCGCACGGTCTCGATCCCGGCTGAGGAGTACATCGCGTCGGCTCCGGCCAAGAGCAGCTTCCCGCAAAGCCGCAGGTAGTCGTCGCGCGTTCCGGCCGCGAGATGATCGAGGCCGGACATCGAGAAGAGCGAGGGAGCGACCTTGCGGTAGTCCGGGTTCAGCACAAGGTCGGGCGGGACCGAGACGATGTCGATCCCGGCTTGCTCGGCGGCAGCGGCCTCGTCCAGGGTGAAAATCCGCAGCATGGTAAGCTGGCGTTTGCCCTTAAGGGCGCGCAGGTCTGCGACGGTGGGCCGGGTGCGGGGCATGGTCACTCCTTTAGGCCGATCTCGATCATTGCGCCGGTGATGCGGGTGGGATGTGTCTGTAGCGCGACTACGCAGGGCGCACGCCTTGCCTCGCCGGACTTGTAGTTGAAGCGGCCGTTGTGCTTCGGGCATTCGATCTCGTCGCCCATGACCAGACCGTCGCACAAGTGCACCTGTTCGTGGGTGCATAGCCCATCGGTGGCAAAGACCGCACCGGTGGGATCGCGGTAGACGGCGTAGGTGCGCCCACCATGATCGAAGCGGACCAGGTCCTCGGGGTCGATGTCGTCCAGCGCGCAGACAGGATGCCAGTTCATGCCCGCAGCCCTTCGCGGTCAGGGACAACCTCATGCAGATCCTCGCGGTAGGGGCGGGCGGCGGGGGGCAGGGTCTTGCGCAGGTAATATCCCTTCTCGTGCCGCTGGCGAAGGATCGCGGGCACCATCTCGGCGAAGGCGGCGGCGATGGAGGGGCGGGGGGGGGGCAGGTCGTCCTTTATCAAAGCGTGCAGGCGCGGGAGCGCGTGGTAGGGGACCATGGGGAACATGTGGTGTTCGATATGGTAGTTCATGTTCCAGTAGATCCAGCGGCTGACCGGGTTCATCAGGCAGGTCCGGCTGTTCAGACGGTGGTCCAGCACATCCTCGGCCAACCCACCGTGCTGGATGAGGCCGGTCATGAACATGTGCCAGGTCCCATAGATGCGCGGGCCGCCAATCAGCATGCATGGGAGGAAAGACTGCATGGCGATGGCGGCAACCAGCGTCGCCGCATAGATCGCGACATGCACCCGCGCCCAGAAAATGGCCTTCGCAATCTCCGGGGCCGGGATGTAGTCGCGCTCGTCGGGGGTGAAGGTGCCGGCGGCGTTGCGGAGCAGGGTTTTCATCCACTGCCAGATATCCACGACGCCGACGAAATGCAGGATGTTCAGCGGGATCGAGGATGGGTGCATGAAACCGATCTCGGCATCGCGGCCGACGATGATCGTGTCGGTGTGGTGCCGTGCGTGGCTCCAGCGCCATGAGACGGGGTTCCGCATGACCATGAAGCTGGCGATGTGGTAGACGACATCGTTCATCCAGCCAGTCCGAAAAGCAGTGCCGTGGCCACATTCGTGCCAGCGCGAGTCGCAGGCCGAACCGTAAAGGACTCCGTAGACCAGCCAGAACGGGACACAGGCCCATGTGCCCCAGAAGGCGATGCCGCCCCAGGCGGTGAGCCCGAGGAGCGCGAACCACAGGAGAGTATCGCGAATGGCAGGGCCGTCGTAGCGCTGCATCAACTCCTTCATCACCTTGCGTGGAATCTCTGAGTGATACCATTCGGCCGACGCCAGGCCACGTGCAATGGCCTCAGCTGCGCACGGGCCGGTCAGCGAATAGTCGCGACGCTCGACAAGGGTGTCATGGTGCATCTGTCTCTCCGTCACGGCTGGGGTCGCCCGGTGAGCGGCCGAAACTGGCCCGAAGGCCGGGGATAGGGGTCATCGGGCTGGGCGGCGATGGCGTGGATGCGGGCCTCGGCCGCCACCAGCGCGTCGTGACCATCGAGCACGGTGAATCGGGCGTCGTAGTTGCGCACATCCCCGGCCTTCAGCCAGATCATCTCGCCCCGGTCACGGGCGACCTGGTTCCCAAGAACATGGTGGGTCGAAGGCTCGATCCCCAGCGCATAAGCCCCGGCTTGGAAGTGCTGCCACTGGTATAGACAGGGGAGTTGATCCTTGCGGGTGGTGACTTGCAGGCCGAAGCCAATCCGGTGGTTCGTAACCGCAACGTGGGTTTCACCTTCAGAATCTGAAGCCGTCTCATGTTGCCAAACCTGTTCGGCGAAGCGGTCCTGCGGGGTGGGAACGTCGGTATAGCCGGTCCTTTGATCGCGGTAGCGCGCGGTGTGTGCGGCCCAGACGACATCGGTGATCGGGGCGACATAGCGCGCGCCCTCAGCCAGCAGCGGGGTCCCTAGATTGATATGGTAGAAGAACATGTGGGGCGTGGGGGCGAAACCGTCATTCGCGACGCGGTCGGTCAGCCGGATTTCCTTTCCGTCGAGGTCCGCCTCGATCCGCCGGGTAAGGACGAGGTGTTCGCCGAAGGTCGTGGCCTGGCGCACGGTGCCCTCGGCCCAGAGGATGCAGCGGTCGCCCTCCCACCGCTCGCCATAGCCGGTCAGGCGCGCGGGGATGTTTGCGACGCGACCGTGGAGACCGTGCCGCACTGTCCGGATGCCTGGATAGCCGTAGTGGCTGGCGTCAACCTCTTCGGGGCCGAGGATATGGTCAAGGCCGCAGGTCAGAAGAAAGCCGGTAAAACTCCGCGTCCAGCCGAAGCCACCTTCGCCATCGGGTTCATTCAGAGCCGCCGACCGAAGCCCGGATGGCCCGTGCCAGCCAAGGGATACCCCGCGCCATTCGACTTCGGCGATGTCCATCGCGCGATCGACCAGCACGTTAAAGCGCAGGCCCGCACCGGTCCGAAACTCCAGCATCCGGAGGCCACGTTCCGTGCCGTCGGACAACTCCACCAGTCGGACGCCGCCGAAGGCTGCCAACTGGCCGCTTCGCCTGCGCAGGTCCTCGCGTGTGAGGGTTTCGCCATACAGCTGCATCGTCTAGTCCTTGGCCGCCGGCGTGGCGCTGACCGGCATCGAGCGCATCATCGCCACCGTCTCTGGTTCCGCGCGGCGGCAGGCGACGGGCGGCAGTCGGCGGCAGATGAGGTCCATATCCTCCAGCACCCGGGTCCCGATCTCGCGCAGTGCAAAGGTCAGGGCACCGGCTCGGTGTGGCGAGAAAAGCATGTTGGGCACCCCGCGGATCGGATCATCCTGCGGCACCGGTTCGACCGGGAAGACATCTGTCGCCACCCGGATCCGCCCCAAGGCCGCCGCTTCCGTCAGCGCCGGGAAATCCGCCGCAGCGGCGCGTGACATCAGAAGCAGCATTGCG
The DNA here is from genome assembly GCA_031412255.1 of Paracoccaceae bacterium. GTDB lineage: Bacteria > Pseudomonadota > Alphaproteobacteria > Rhodobacterales > Rhodobacteraceae > Tabrizicola. Next base: position 16,954 of record JANOCQ010000241.1, read on the forward strand.
CCCGGCTGCATCAGACCCAAAGCGCGGGCGTCTATCATTCCGGCATTGTTGGTGGTGATCGTGGCCATGACAAAGACGAAGCGGTTGTCCGCCATCAGTGCATCAAACTCCACCGGCTCCACCCCCAAGCGCTTCAGATGGCCGGGGGGCAGCCAGGGGTCGTAGACCTGGACCCGGCAGCCAAAGGGCTGAAGCAGACGAAAGAGGGATCGGCCCAAATCGCCGAAGCCGATGATGCCTACAGTCGACCCGGCCAGAAGCTCCGACTGCTTGTTGCCTTGGAAGAGCCACTTCTCCTGCCCCGTCAGGAACGCCGCGTGTTCGCCGTGGATATTGCGCGCCAGAGAGAGCGCCATCCCCAGCGCCATCTCGGCCACCGGTGCGGCAAAGACCGCGCCCGGGGCAAGGACATGGATGCCGCGCCGAAAGCATTCGGCATAATCCACGTTCGGCAGGAAATTCGTCTCGACGTTGAAGATGGCGCGCAGCTTTGGCGCCAGTTCCAGCCGGTGCGCGCCCATGGCCTGCTGCGAGATCAGGATCTCGGTTGCGGGCAGATGGCGGGCATAAAATTCCTCTCTGTCCTCACCCTGCCATTCGGTAACCTCATATTGCGACCGCAGCTGCGCCAGCTCTTTCGGCGAGAAGATCTCGTCGGTCGCTCGCGGTTCGGGATCGTAAAGCACGCGCATGATTCTTCCTTTCAGCTGTCAGCCTTGCCCGGAGCGAGGGCCCGGCCGCACCTGCCTGTCAAGCCACCCTCAGACGAGGATGTGGTCCCCGGTGATCACGTCCTCGACGTCCTGGATCGACGAGGTCCTGGGGCTGAGGTCGTCGGCCACCACCGTGCCGCGGCGCATCACCACCATCCGGTCGACCACCTGGAAGACATGGTGGATGTTATGGGCGATGAAGATGCAGGAATGGCCGGTGTCACGCGCCTCACGGACAAAGCGCAGGACCCCTTGGGTTTCGGCAACGCCCAGGTTGTTGGTTGGTTCATCCAGCACGATCAGATCGCTGTCGAAATACATCGCGCGGGCGATGGCGACGGCCTGGCGCTCGCCACCCGACAAGGACCCGATGGGAGTCGTCGGCGGGATGTTCTTGGAGATCCCGACCCGCTTCAAAAGGTCCGCCGCGACCTCGTTCATCCGGTCCAGGTCCAGACGACCCAGCTTGCCGGTGATCAGTTCGCGCCCCAGGAACAGATTTCGCGCGATGGACAGCTGCGGGACCAGCGCCGAGTCCTGGTAGATCGTCTCGATCCCCGCCGCTATGGCCTCGTTCGTCGACCGCATCATCACGGGCCTCCCCTTGATCCGGATCTCGCCCGACGTGTAGGGCACCGCCCCGGACAGCACCTTGATCAGGGTGGACTTTCCCGCACCGTTGTCGCCCAGAAGGCCGACGATCTCGCCCCTTTGGATCGTCAGGTTCACGTCGCGGAGCGCATGGACGCGACCATAGGATTTCTCGATGTGCCGCATCTCGACAAGCGGAGTATCGGCGGTGGTTTGGTCGATCATGCTTAGGTTCCCGGATTGTGCCGGCGCTCCAGCGCCGCATGCAGCGCCATCATTCCCAGGATGATCGCGCCGATGAAAATGTTGTAAGCCAGCCCCGGCACACCTATCAGGACGATGCCATTGCGCATGAGGCGCAGGATCAGGACCCCGAGGACGGTGCCGATGATGGTTCCGCGCCCGCCGGTCAGGACGGTTCCGCCGATGACCACCATGGCGATGACCTCCAGTTCATACCCCGTGCCCGAGTTCGGGTTCGCCGCGGACACCCGGATCGACGAGATGATCCCCGCCAGCGCGGCCATAGCGGCCGAGATCATGAAGAGGATGACTTTCACCCGCTGGATCGGTACCCCGCGATTGCGCGCGGCCCCGGGATTGCCGCCTGTGGCCTGGATCCAGTTGCCAAAGCGGGTGCGCGTCAGCAGGACGTGGAACACAAGGGCCAGGATGATGAACCATATCAGGCTCATGTAGATCCGCAGGCCGCCGATGTAGAAGTCGCCGACCAGAAGGGTTGCCAGCCACTGATCGCCTGCATCCCAGGTCCGCTGCGGAAAGCCCGAGGTCACCCAAAGCGCCGTTCCACGTACTACCAGCAGCATCCCCAGCGTCACCAGGAAAGACGGGATGCCAAGCCGCGTCACGAAGATGCCTGTAAAGAGGCCGATCGCCAGCGCAAGCAGGATGGCGACGACAAAAGCCGCCGGCAGGGGCATCAGGCCGGCGTTGAACAGGGCCCACATCACCACGGGCGCAAAGCCGAAGACGCTTCCGACCGACAGGTCGAACTCTCCGGCGGTCATCAGAAGCGTCATCGCCAGCGCGATCAGGCCCAGCTCGACCGTGAAGGTCAGCGCGTTGCCGATGTTGTTCAGCGACAGGAAGGCCGGGTTGATCGTCGTGAAGACGACCAGCATCACGACCAGAAGGACCAGCGGCCCGAACTCCGGCTTGGCGACGAAGCGTTTCAGCACGCCTGGCTCGGGGGGATGTGCTGCGGACAGCATGGACGGGTTGGACATTCTGCTTCCTGGAGGATGGGGGTGTGGTGGCCGCCCGCATCGCTTGCGAGCGGCCTCGTCTTTGATCACTCGCAGTGGATCAGTTGCCGCCCATGATCTTGGAATAGACCGGGGCGGTGTCCTTTTCGTAAAGCGCGCCGGTGATGATGTCGAAGCCCAGCGGGATGCCGTCCTTTTCCATCTGCAGCGCAGAGAGACACAGGTAGGACGTCGCCTGGGGGTCCTGCCACATGCCGGCGTTGACGTAGCCTTCCATGACACTCTGCGTGGTGTCCAGCGAGTTGCCCCACCCGACCACGGGGATTTCACCGGGCTGCACGCCCGCCTGGTCCCAGACCCGCTTGACCGATCCTGTGACCATGTCGCCAAGACCGATCATTGCCTTGATCCTGTCGCGGTTGGCCGTAACGTAGTCGGTCATCCGGGTGATGACTTCGGCCTGATCCAGGGTGGCATCAGTGACTTCCCAGGTGATCCCCAAGGGCTCGAACACCTCGGCGATGCCCTTCTCTTCCTCGACGCCATAGGACGCGCCAGGCACTTCGACCGGCATCCAGACGAAATCGCCCGACTTCACCAGACCCTTGTCCACCAGATATTGCGCCCATGCCTTGCCGACGGCCCTGAGGTCGCCGCCAACATAAGCATTCCAGTCTGGTGCTGAATCCGAGGTGTTGAAGTTGATGATCGGAATACCGGCCGCGCGGGCTTCGGCGACGACATCGACCATGGAACCAGGGTCCGGGCTGGTCGAGCAGATGCCATCGGCACCGGCCGCGATCGCCGCGCGAACTGCCTCCTGCTGGCTGGGCACGTCGCCAGAATGGAACGAGGTGTTCACGGTATTGCCGCTTGTCGTGGCATAGGCTTCGGCGCCTTGCAGGAAATAGGTCCATACCGGGTCGGCCGGGCCGCCATGCGACACCCAGTAAAAGGTCTTGCCCTCAGCCGCGGCCAGGCCGGCGGTTAGGGCGAGAGCAGCGACAGCACCAAGCAACTTTTTGAACATAGTGGGTTTCCTCCTTGATAACCCTTGGGTGCAAGAACCTGTTCGGCGGCCAAAGTCCTTTGCAGACTGTCGCCGCCGCGAAAGGCAGCCAGATCCAGTCCCGTCGCCGCTGTGGCTTCGACGGACTTCCGGTATCGCTTGAAGGTGTTCGTTCCGGCCGGACGTCAGGCTGCGTCCCTCCCTTGCAGCCTCTTCTCCCTCTGCGCATCGGTGCTTGGGCAGGTCCGGACAGGATCAGCTTGCGGGATGCGGCAGAATGTCACAACCTGAAATCACATCAGATTACATCAGCCGGTCTGACTCCGCAGAGAGACCATCAAGCCATGGGAAAGACTACCATCGTTGACGTCGCCCGGTTTGCCGGAATTTCAACCGCCACCGTCGACCGCGTCCTGAATGGCCGCGCCGGCGTGTCCGCCGCCAACCGGCACCGGGTGCTGCATGCCGCCAAAGAGCTGGGCTACCTGCCCTTTCAAGGGATGGTCGCACTGCCGTCCCGGCCAGTTCACCTCGAATTCTTCATCCCCATGGTCCAGAACGGCTTCATGGGTGAACTGGTTGCCAGCATCCGAAGGTTCGCAACGACCGTTCCATTGGTCGCGTCCTGCAATATCCGCGCGCTTGAAGGGTTCGGGCCAGAGTATCTTCTGCCGGCGCTGGAAACGATCTCGCTGCGGACCAGTGGCATCGGCCTTGTCGCCGCGGATCATCCGAAGTCCCGAGATGCGGTCCGCCGGGTCTGCGAGGCGGGGCTGCGGGCCATCACCATCGCGTCCGACGTGCCGGACTCCGGGCGCTCGGCTTATGTCGGGGTCGACAACGTGGTTGCGGGGCGCACTGCTGCTCTTTTGTTGGGGCGCATGGCGGGAACGGGTGGAGGGTCGGTCGGGGTTTTCATGGGGTCGCGGGCCTATGACGGCCATCAAGGCCGCGAGGCCGGGTTTCGCGCTGTCCTTCAACGGGAGTTTCCATCCCTGACCCTGCTTCCGTCCATCGAGACCGGTGAAAGCAGTGACCGCACCCGCAGCGCTATGATGCAGCTTCTGCGCACTTCGCCCGACTTGGCCGGAGTCTACTGCGTCGGGGCAGGCCGCACCGGGATCGTTGCCGGGATGGAGGAGATCCGGCCGGCCCGCCGTCCGCTGGTCTTCATGCACGACCTGACCGACCGGACCCACGCCTGGCTGGCAGAAGGGCTTATCGATGTAGTCATCGACCAGAACGTGCAGCTGGTGGCCGAACAGGCCGTCATCCGCTTGCTTGGGGCAATCGCGACCTCTGCCCCGCAACTGCGCCTGAAGGACATCGAACCGCGGATCATCCTGCGCGAGAACATCCCGTTTCGTTAAGGTGTGCCTGACGGCGGGCCAAGAACGAACCTGACGCCGGGGCGTGTTCAGTAAAGTCCCAACCCGCGCATGATCGGCGGCCAGTCCTTGATGCGCTTGCGAGCCTTTTCCGGCGCCCTCCCGGCAACCTCATGGATGATCACGTTCATCAGCGTGGTCATCGGCCCGGTGCTTTCCAGGAACGCATCCACCTTAGTGACCACGTGAAAGACCAGTGGCGTCGCGGTGCTGGCCCAGGTGTTCAACTCATCGGTGACGACGACCACCTGCATGCCAAGGCCACGCGCTGTCTGCACGATCGGCAGCGCCTCGCGGGCATAGGGGGCCATATCGATCATGACCAGACACCGCCCCTCGCTGGCGCGACGGAAGGACGGTATCCACTCAACCAATCCCCCGTCATGCGGTGACAGAAAGCGAACCGAGCCACGCACGATGGCAAGGCGGCGGGCGAAATCCTCTGCGATTCCGCGAATGGTCTGGAAACCGACGACGAAAACTTCATCAGCCGCCGCGATGGCATCAATGGCCTGCGGCCAGGCCGGTTTTTCCACCTCTTGCGCGAGGGCCAGCACAGCGTCGGCATCGCGCTTCAGGATCGCGCCGATCTCGCCGTCAAGCAGACGAAAGTAGCGGTCCGAGGGCGAGACATGGGCGTGGACCAGAGCCGCTTGCAGGCCTTCTTTCAACCCTTGCAGGCCCTTGTAACCGGCCCGTTTCAGGAACCGGCTGACGGTGATTTCGCTGACCCCTGTCTTCGTCGCGATGGAAGCCCCCGTTTCCAGGCCAAGGGTCTGCTCGTTCAGGATCAGCCATTGGGCAATGATCGCCTCGGATTTTGTCAAACCACCGGCAACCCCGCGCAATCTTGCGGCAAGTGGGGATTCTTCGGTGTGGGCAGGTAGTTCATTCATGACAGAGTTTACAGCAAAGCGCCCTGACGGTAGCGTTCTGTCATGAATATAACATGCCCGAGTCGTCAGCGCCAAGCCTTTTGACCCCCGGCGATCCGATCCGAAGGCAGCAACCGGGAGAAGATCATGAAGGCACTTGGATTGGCATCCGTCCTTGCCCTAGCCGCCGGAATGGCGCAGGCCGAGGGCACACTCGCCCTCTATAACTGGGGCGACTATATCAACCCCGAAGTCCTGACCAAGTTCACCGAGGAAACCGGCATCGCGGTGACCTTGGACACCTATTCCTCGAACGAGGAGATGCTAGCCAAGATCCAGGCGGGCGCGACCGGCTACGACATCGTCTTCCCCTCGGTCCACATGAACGACATCATGATCAAGCTGGGTCTTCTGGAAAAGACCGGGATCAACGCGCATCCCGACTTCAAGAACATTGACCCGGCGTTCCTGCGGGCAAAAGAGGACCCGGCCAGCGAATACTGCTTGCCCTACGCCTGGGGAACGGTGGGCATCTTCTACAACGAGGACGTGACCGGCCCGATCACCGGCTGGGCGGATTTCTTCGCCATCCCGGAAAAGACCGGGGCAAAGATCACGCTTCTGGACGACATGCGTGAGGTGCTCGCCATCGGTCACATCATGAACGGCACGTCAGTCAACAGCGTGGATCCGGCAGAGGTTCAGGCGGCCACGGACTATATCCTCCAGCACAAGGCCGCGGTTTCGGCCTTCACCTACGAGGTGCCACCGATGCTCTCGTCGGGCGATATCGCGGCCGGACACTTCTTCGTCGGAGGCAACGTGTTCTTCACCGAAACGCCGAATCTCAAGTACATCATCCCGGCCGAGGGCGGCACGATGTACCAGGAAAACATCTGCGTGCTGGCCTCAGCGCCGAACAAGGATGCGGCGAAGAAGTTCATGGAGTTCTACCTCAAACCCGAGATCGCGGCGCTGAACGTCAGCCAGCAGTTCAACGGCACGCCGAACACCCCGGCGAACGACCTCACGCCCGAGTTCATCAAGTCGAACCCGAACATCAACGTCGGTGCCGATACCATGGCGCGGCTGCAGATCTTTGAGGATATCGGGGCGGCGCTCAAGCTTTACGACCGCGCCTGGAACACGATCCGCACGGCGCAGTGAATGTCGGCGCTGCTGGAAATCCGCGACGCGCGTCGCAGCTTTGTGACACCCGAGGGGGGCCGGCTTGCCGCCCTTGACGGTGTCAGTCTGGACGTCGGCGCAAACGAGTTCGTCACGCTCCTGGGTCCCTCCGGCTGCGGCAAGACCACGCTTCTGCGCGCGATCTCGGGGTTCGAAACGCTGGACGGCGGCACGATGCGGCTGGGAGGGGCGGACCTGACCGGGCTGCCGCCTTTTCGCCGCCTGGTGAACACGGTGTTCCAAAGCTATGCCCTTTTCGGCCACATGACGGTGGCGCGGAACGTGGGCTATGCGCTGGAGGTGGCCGGCGTCGCCCGCGCGGCGCGGGCGGCTCAGGTGGCCGAGGCGCTGGAGAAGGTGGGACTGGGTGGAATGGGCACGCGGCGGCCCGGCCAGCTTTCTGGCGGGCAGCGGCAGCGGGTGGCGCTGGCGCGTGCAATCATCGCAAAGCCCCGGCTTCTCCTGCTGGACGAGCCGCTGTCGGCGCTGGACCGCAATCTGCGCCAACAGATGCAACTTGAGCTGAAGATGCTGCAGCACTCTCTTGGCATCGCCTTCATCTTCGTGACGCACGATCAGGAAGAGGCGTTGACCATGTCCGACCGAATCGTGGTGATGCGTGCGGGAAGGATCGAACAGATCGGCACCCCGCGCGACATCTATCGCCATCCGAAGAACCGCTTCGTGGCCGAGTTCATCGGCGAGACAAATCTTTTGCCCGTGACCATCGACCGGGTGGAGGGCAGTCAGGCGGTCGCGCGAACCGCGGACGGAGTTGAACTTCTACTGCCCGGGGCAGGGCGGAACCTGGGAGAGCAGGTCACGGTGGTCCTGCGTCCGGCGGACTTCACTTTGGGCACAGCCGGTATTCCGGGGACCGTATCACGCGCGGTCTACCTCGGCTCCGATCTCTACGTCTTCGTGCAGCCGCACGCGGGCGGGCCAGAACTGCGTGTCATCGCGCGCGACACCGAGGGGGTCCAGGCGGGCGCTACTGTCCATCTCTCTCATGACCCGTCCCGCATCCACGTGCTGGAGGCCGCGTGATGGCAATGACGCGGCAGTCGGTCGTTCTGGGCGTTCTCCTTGCCCCGGTGACGCTGTTCCTTGGCGTCTTCTTCCTGCTGCCTCTCTGCATCATCGCGCTGTTTTCCCTTCTCACGCCTGGCCTCTACGGCGGCGTCGAGTGGGCATTCTACCACTGGAACTACGGCCGCATCTTCGGCTGGGCCGACGGTATCATCGAGATATTCGAGCCGATCTACCTCCAGATACTGCTGCGCTCGCTTGGCTTCGCCGCACTGACTGTCCTTCTGACGCTTTTTCTCTGTTACCCTGTTGCTTTCTGGGTTAGCCGACTGTCCCAGCGCTGGCGACTGGTCTTCCTGTTCCTGATCACCCTTCCATTCTTCTGCAGCCTGATCGTTCGGCTCTACGCCTGGCTTCTGATCCTCAAGCCCACAGGCATACTGAACAGCACCCTGCTCTGGACCGGCCTTGTCACCGAACCGCTCGAGATCCTGTACACTCCCACAGCAGTCGTGCTGGGCATGGTCTACGTGATGGTCCCCTTCATGTTCCTGCCGCTCTACGCCGCCGTCGACAATCTGGACCAGGCACAGGTCGAGGCGTCGCTGGACCTGGGGGCAAACCGGGTCCAGACCTTCCTCAAAGTGATCCTGCCGCAAACCCTGCCGGGTATCATGGGCGGGGCGGTCATCGTGTTCATCCCGTCCGTCGGCAATTTCGTCGTGCCGGACGTGCTGGGTGGGGCCAAGGGGTTGATGATCGGCAACCTGGTGGAACAGCAGTTCCTGTCGTCGCGCAACTGGCCCTTCGGGTCCGCCCTGTCGATGATCATCATGGCGGTGGTGCTGATGGTTCTTCTGGTTGCGGTGACCCGGGCGCGGAAAGTGGGGGGGCATGCGTAACCCCTTGGCTTGGGCCGCGCTTACGGCTTTTTCGCTGGCCTTCTTCGCCTTCATATACGCGCCACTTTTCGTGATCATCGGCTATTCGTTCAACTCGAACCCGGTCAACATGATGATCTGGGAGCATTTCACCTTCGACTGGTACACCGGGCTTCTCGGCCTCTCGGACCGCGCGACCGATGTGTCAAACCGCGCGGCCTATGTCGAAAGCACCGACCAGATGCTGGCCGCGCTGCGCACCTCGCTGACCGTGGCCCTGTTCACCACCACCGTTTCAACGGTGATCGGGACCGCCACCGCCATCGCGTTGGCGCGCTACAGGTTTCGCCTGCGCGGTTTCTACAATGGCTTCCTGATGCTGCCGATGATGATGCCCGACATCGTCTTGGGCATCGGCCTGCTGATCTTCTTCGTCACCATCGGCATGAACCTGTCAATGCTGACCATCATCATCGGACACTGCACCTTTCTGACCTCCTATGTCTTCATCATCGTCCAGGCCAGAATTGCCGGCCTCGATCCCGCGCTTGAGGAGGCC
>JANOCQ010000242.1:0-23927 GCA_031412255.1 Paracoccaceae bacterium
TGAGCCGGACAGGATTCGAACCTGTGACCCGCTGATTAAAAGTCAGCTGCTCTACCAACTGAGCTACCGGCCCCACGAGGCGGCTGATTAGTCGCGGCGTTGCCGGGGGTCAAGGGCGAAAACGTGCGGCACTGGCAAATCGTGGGCCGTCGGCGTATATGCCGTCCGATGATGGATAGCCTTGCGCAAACCGGTCTGCCGTTCCTGAAAATGCATGGTGCGGGCAATGACTTCGTGGTGATCGACTCGCGCAGGCGCGGGGCGGTGATGACGGCTGGGCTGGCTCGGGCTCTGGGCGACCGGAATCGGGGCGTTGGCTTCGACCAGTTGGCCGAGATCACCTCTGCGCCCGAAGCAGACTTCGGGCTGGTGTTCTGGAACAGTGACGGGTCCCAGGCCGGTGCTTGCGGTAACGCGACCCGCTGCGTTTCGGATTACGTGATGCGCGACCTTGGCGTCGATGCCGTGTCTTTGGTGACCGCCCGGGGCGACCTGCGGGCCGAGCGGGCGGCGGACGGGCGGGTCTGGGTCAACATGGGTGAGCCGCAACTGGACTGGGCGTCGATCCCGCTTGCGCAAGAGGTCGACCATCTGCATCTGCCGCTGCCGGGCGACCCGGTGGCCGTGGGGATGGGCAATCCCCATTGCGTGCATTTCGTCCAGGATGCGGCAGGCATCGACCTGGCGGTCCTCGGGCCGAAGATCGAGCAGGATCCCATCTTTCCGCAGCGGACCAACGTGGAATTCGCCGAACTCATCTCGCCCTGCCGGATGCGGATGCGGGTGTGGGAGCGGGGAACCGGGATCACGCTGGCCTGCGGTTCGGGCGCCTGTGCTGTCGCGGTGGCCGCGCATCTGCGCGGGATGATCGGCCCCCGGGTCACGCTGGAGGTGGATGGTGGGGTGCTGGAGGTCGACTGGCGCGACGATGGCGTCTGGCTGACGGGCCCGGTGGCACGGGTTTTCGACGGGGTGCTGTCAGCGGACTACCTGGCGGCCAACAGATGAACCTCGCTCCGAAGCCCCCGGTCTTTGCGACGCTCGGCTGTCGTCTGAACGCCTATGAGACCGAGGCGATGAAGGAACTGGCGGCGGCGGCGGGCCTGTCCGGCACGGTGGTGGTCAACACCTGCGCGGTTACGGGCGAGGCGGTCCGCAAGGCCAAGCAGGAGATTCGGCGGCTGTCGCGGGAAAACCCCGGGGCGGCGATCATCGTGACAGGCTGCGCGGCCCAGACCGAACCCGAGACTTTCGCGGCGATGCCGGAGGTAACGCGGGTCGTCGGCAACCACGAGAAGATGCAGGCCTCGACCTGGGAAGGCATCGCGGCGCCTGACCTGATCGGCCCGACCGAAAAGGTTCAGGTCGACGACATCATGTCCGTGCGTGAGACGGCGGGGCATCTGATCGACGGGTTCGGGCGGCACCGGGCCTACGTGCAGGTCCAGAACGGCTGCGACCATCGCTGCACCTTCTGCATCATCCCCTACGGTCGGGGAAACTCGCGGTCAGTTCCGGCGGGGGTCGTGGTCGAGCAGATCAACCGGCTGGTGGACCGCGGCTTCAACGAGGTGGTGCTGACCGGGGTGGACCTGACCTCATGGGGGGCTGACCTGCCGGGCGAGCCGCGCCTGGGCGATCTGGTGCGGCGCATCCTGAAGCTGACCTCGGTGCCCCGCCTGCGGATTTCTTCGATTGACAGCATCGAGGCGGACCCTGCGCTGATCGAAGCGATCGCAACCGAGGGGCGGTTGATGCCCCACCTGCACCTGTCGTTGCAGGCGGGGGATGATCTGATCCTGAAACGGATGAAGCGGCGGCACCTGCGGGATGACGCGATCCGGTTCTGTCAGGAGGTCCGCGCCTTGCGGCCCGAGATGGTCTTCGGGGCCGACATCATCGCAGGTTTCCCGACCGAGACGGAGGAGATGTTCCGCCGCTCGCTGGACCTGGTCCAGGACTGCGGGCTCACGTTCCTGCATGTCTTCCCGTTCTCGCCCCGCAAGGGGACCCCGGCGGCGCGGATGCCGCAGGTGCGGGGGCCGGAGATCAAGGAGCGCGCGGCGCGGCTGCGGGCTTTGGGGGACCGGGTTCTGGGGGAGCATCTGGCGGCTCAGGTCGGGCGGGTCCACCGGGTCCTGACCGAGGGGGCCCGGGTCGGGCGGACCGAGGGGTTCGCGGAGGTGGCCTTCCGGGCCGACCAGCCGGAGGGGACGATCCTTGAGGTTCGCATCGCGGGCCAGGACGGGGCGCGGCTGCTGGTCTGAGGCTGCCCACGCGCGGGCAGGTTTTGCGATTCTTTAGAATCAATCGGTTAAACGCGGGCGTTAGGGAGGCGTTTACCCTTTGCGGGCGATCTTCCCCTGACCGCGGCCCTCTCCGCCGGGAAAGAGGGGGGCCAGGAACAAGGGCAACGCTTGGCATTTGGCGATCTGCGGGTGGCGGGCGGTTCTTGAATTGAGCGCTGACGCGCAAGCCTTTTGTCTCGCCTCTGCGCGCGAAGGGCGCGCAACCGGCTCGGCCGTCGGGGGCGCTTGGCCCCCGGACCCCCGAAGATACTTGGAACGAGAAAGTCTGGGTTGGATGGGCGCACTGTGCGACCGTGGTGGTGCGCTGTAGCGCACCCTACGCGAGGCCCACCAGATGGTTGTCCCACTGGGTGGCGTCAGTAGCGAGGGGGGTGAGGCCGGTGTCGTCGGCGGTCCAGATCGCGCCCTGGCCGTCAGTGACGGTGAAGGTCGCGCCCGCGCTGGCCGTGCCGCAGAGATCGGGGCGATGGTGGGTGGCAACGTGCGTTCCGCTGGCGTCGAAGAGCATCACCGCGCCGCCCTTGGGGGAGGTGATCAGGATGCGGTCCGCTGTCGCGGCGATGGAACCGGCATAGCCCTTCATCGTGAAGGACTGGGCCTCGGGCGGGGCGCAGAGGGCGGGGGGGCTGCCAGGGGTCCAGAGCCCAAGCTGCGGGACGGGTTCGGACGGATCGCCTTCCCACTGCATGGCGAAAGCGATGGCGTCGCCCGACAGCGCGAGGTGACGGATGGAGTTCTGTGGGAGGTAGGGGAGGTCGACCTGGTCGAGGAGGATGCCCTCTTGGGACAGCAGGGTCAGGTTGGGTGCCATATCGGGGATGTTAAGCTTGGTCCGATCCACCGGGTCGGTCCCGATCCCACCGTTTGCGACGGCGAGGCGGCCGTCGGGCAGGCGCTTCACCTCATGCGGGCCGATGCCGTGGCTGGGCCAATCGGCCAGGCGGGTATAGCGCGCGGTGTCCCAGAGCCCGATGCGGCCTTCGGAGGTTTCGGCGATGACCTCCGAGGTCATCAGCAGTGCGCCGTCCGCCGAAAAGGCGCCGTGGCCGTTGAACTGCATCCCATCGGGCGGGGTCAGACGGTGGCGAATGTCGCCGGTGGCGCAATCGATCACCAGGGCGAAGGTGCCGGGGCGGCGGGCAAAGGCGACGGCCTCGGCCAGATGGGGGTGCGCGGCGGCGGCGTGGCCCCTGCCCGGCAGCGCGATCTGGAACAGGCTGGTTCCGGTGGCCGTCAGGCCGTGGAGGAAGAAGGCATCACCGCGTTTTCCGGCGGCAAGGAAGGCGGGCGCGCCGACATCGGCCCAGGTCAGGCGGGGCGCGAGGCTGGCGGCGAGCGTTGCAAGAAAGGTCCGGCGCTGCATCAATCGCCGTCCTGCGAGTTGAAGCCAAGCTCGACGCCCAGAGCCGGACCAAGCTCGGCGACGGCGGTCTCGCGGGTGGCGCGGACCGCTTGCTGCAGGATTTCAAGCTTCAGCCAGCCCTGCGGGTCGGCGATGGCGTCGAGGTTCGGGTCGTCCAGGGCCTGTGCGAGGCCGATGGCATGGTCGAACGCGGCGAGGGTTTTCGCGCTTTCGGGGCTGAGGCTGGCGGCCAGCCCGCGCAGTGCTTGCAGCGACAGGGTGATGTTGGCCAACGCCCGGCCCGAGGCATGGCCTTCGGCCAAGTCGGGCCGAGGCTTGTCGAAGGTGCCCAAGGGCCGGCCAATTCGGCGGTCGGCAATGAATTCCAGTCCGGTAGCCAGTTGCGTGAAGAACGCCTGGGTTGCCTCTTCGGGCTTGAGGAACCGGTCGTTGCCCGGTTGGCCCGCGGTCAGTAGTTGGTCACCGAACGGACCCCATTCGGCGGCGAGAGCCTCGGCCTGGCGTGCCAGGTCGTCCGTGGTGACCTGGATCAGCGGGCAGGGGTCCGAGGACAGAATCTTGGTGGGGTAAAGCAGGCGCTCAAGGCCGGAGAGGCCACGGGCCGCGACGGATTGCTGCGCCATGCTGTCGGTGGAAAGGGCAGCGGGGTCGCCGGAAAGGAGCGCCGCCTGGGCCTTGGCCCCGGTGCCCTTGGAGTCAGGCCAGAACAGGATTGCAAGCGAACGGCCGTCCTGTTCAGCCGGACCAAGATGAAGGTGTTCGACCGCCATCCAGGCATCGTAAGCTGCCTGAAAGGCCGGGCGCAGCGTTTCGGCATCGCAGGTATCGAGCGCGGCCAAGTGCTGGGCCGCTTCGTCGAAGGCGGCATAGCCCGGGCGGGCATGGTCGGTGACGGCGGCGGCGGTGTCCGCAAGCGCAGGGGCTGCGAGCAAGAAGGCGAGTAAGGCGGCAGAGAGGACCTTTTGCGGATGCCTTGCGCCCACGGCGCGCGCCCGCATGGCGGAGGGTGCCGTGGTTGCTGTGGTGAGGTGCGGGTGCGCGGTGCTGGGCATCAGATGCTTTCCAGAAAGGCGAGGAGAGCCTCGCGGTCTTCGTTGGTCATTGCGGCGACGGCGCTGGCTTGCGATTTTGCCTCGCCGCCGTGCCAGAGGACAGCCTCAAGCAAACTGCGGGCGCGGCCGTCGTGCAGGTATTCGCTGTGGCCGGAGACCTGGGAGGAAAGGCCGATGCCCCAGAGCGGCGGAGTTTTCCATTCGAACCCGGTGGCGCGGCCTTCGGGCCGGTTGTCCGCAAGGCCCGGCCCCATGTCGTGCAGCAGAAGGTCGGTGTAGGGCCAGATCAGCTGAAAGCTTTGCTCGGGCTGGCCCTCCAGCCGGTTGGTGACGTGCTTCGGCGTGTGGCAGCCCTGGCAGTTCAGGGTGTAGAACAGCTCTTTGCCGTGCAGGACCTGGGGATCGTCGGTGTCCCGCCGCTCGGGGACGCCGAGGTTGCGGGAATAGAAGGTGACCAGATCCAGGGAGGGCCGGTCGACCTCGAGCCCGTCGCGGACCCCGGGTTCCTGGCCGTGGGGGGCGTCGTGGCAGGTTTGCTGGACGTCGGTGCAGTCACCCCAAGGGTCGGGGTGGAGGGGCGTGGAGAGGCCCATGTCGCCGGCAAAGGCCCCGGCGGATTGTTCACGGACCGTCGGGGCACCGGCCTTCAGGCCGAAGCGGCCCAGCATTGGAATGCCGAATTCCAGCGAAGGGACGATCTGGGCGCGGCCGGAGATGCCGTCGCTGTTGGCGTCCTCGGGGTCGGCCTTGGCCAGAATGTCGGCGGCGGGGATGGCTTCGAGTAGGCCAAGGCCGATCATCTGCGGTGTGACGCGGGGTGACAGCATGATGTCGGAGGAGGCGGGGCCGTAGGCGGGGTCCGCGAAGGTGTAGGTCGGAGCGCGGAGGAAGACGGTGCTGCCATCGCCGAGGGTGAGGGGGGTTTCTGTCCAGGCGATGTCCATCCGCCCTTCGGCGGATTGGCCGGGGGCGGCGAGGTCCTGGAGTTGGCCGCCGTAGGTGGGGTCCGGCGAGGTGGCGATCCACTCCGCGATGCCTTCGGGGACCGGGCCGCCGGGAACGGAGAGCCGCAGGAACATCGACACGCGGGAGGTGTCGTCGGTGGCAGGGGTGTGGCCGCGTCCGTCCTTCAGATGGCAGTCCTGGCAGGCGCGGGCGTTGTAGAGAGGGCCGAGGCCGTCGGAGGCAAGCGTTGAGGCAGGGGACGCGACCCAGGTCTTGCGGAAGAGCGCGTTGCCCAGCTTGAAGTCCATCTCACGCTCGAACGGCATATTGGCGGAGTGCTGGCTGAAGGCATCGGCGGTGGTGATGGCGCGGACGGTGGCGGCTCCGGCGGGTTTCGTCTCGAATGGCTCGGGTCTTGAGAAATCGGACGGGGGTGCGAGCACGGTGGCGATCTTGGCGCGGTCTGCCGGTGTGCGGGGAATGACGGGAAGATGGCGGTCTTCAAGATCTTGTGCAAGAAGGGGGCCTTGCGCGAGAGCGATGGCTGCCGACAGGACCAGGAGAAGGGCAAGGCGCATGAGGGCCTCCTTTGCCGCAACTCATACTCCTCGGTTCCCGAGTGTTTCAATCGGAAAATGCGAGACGCAGTTTCGCCTGTGATTTTTCCAGGCGAACCGGCTTCGTTTGCAGTGAAGGTCCGGCCGTGGAGGCGACGGAAGTCGGGCCGCGCGGGTCGGATCGAGAATAGCCCTGATGCCAATTTGTCCGCGACGCGAACTGCCGTGCGAGCAGTTACGAAAACGATTGTGCTAGCCTATCGCTGTGGCGCATACATGGAATGGAAGAACAACGCGCTTAACGAGTCCCTGATCATCAGTGTGCTTTGGTTCGGTCGCTTCTTTGGCGGCCGAACCATCCCTATCTTCAACCGGCTCGGCTATGCCGACTTGAGTGCGTCGCGAAAAGGGAAAAGTCCGGCTGTTCGACCTCCTGCATCGGCGGAAGGTCCGGTTCCTGGATTGCCCGCAGAACTGCACGCGCCAGAAAATCCGCCCCGCACTGGACATCCTCTTCGATGGCGACGATGGCCGGATTTACCATGGTCAGAAACACACGGGAACCTTTCGCGATCAGGTCGACATCCTTGCCGATCACGCGTCCGGTTTCGGCAAGAGCCGATGCAACGGCCAAAGCCGCAGGACCCGAGGAACAGACGAATCCATCGCTCTGTGGGTGCTGCGCGACGAAGCGGCGGGCGGCGGCTTGCTGGTCGGCAAGTGCATCGCCACTATGTGCGCCTTCTACCTCGCCAAAGCCGAGCCCAAGCGCATTCGCGGTTCGTGACGCCTCGCGGAAAGTCTCCAGACCATAATGGCGTTCGTGCGGCGGCCCGAGAAGTGACAGGCTGTGCCTGCCGCGCTGGTGCAGAACCTGGGCTGCCAGTCGCGCGAAAGCCCCATTGTCGAAATCGTAATGCGGATGCAGAGCCGACCGGCTGTTGCGACCATGGGTGGCGAACGGAAAGCGTCGGTCCAAAAGATAGGCGACGCGCGGATCATCCACCAAGGTCTCGTTGAAGATCACGGCATCCGCCAACCGACCATCAACGACCTGGCGTATCGCGGCCAGCCCATCCTCTTGCGACATGGCGGGCATTATGCCGATCTGGAACCGCGTAGACAGAAGCGACTTTGCGATCGAAGGAATGATCCGGCCCATCTGGTCATCGCGTGACATGAGGAAAACCAGGCTGATCACGAAGGTCCGCCCGGTTCGCAACCGCTGGGCAGCGCGGTCGGGGACATAGCCGACCTCTTCGGCGATCTGTCGGATGCGGCGCTTGGTTTCTTCGCCAATTTCGGGCGAGCCGTTCAGCGCGCGGCTTATCGTTGGCACTCCCAGCCCGCAAAGGTCGGCAATTGTCTTCAGTGTGGGCCTGCGGCCCGCGCCCTGCCATCCGTGGTCGTGCACCTTATGAGCCTCCGGTCGCTATCGCCCGACCCTGGCCGCCAAAGAACGCGACGAATAGGATCCCGCCAGATAGGGCAACACATAAGTGCCCGACCGCGTTCCTTGGAGTTTCACTAGCCACGCAAATGCAGGCTAGTCAATCTTGCTGGCCGGTTTCGCGTTCAGCAGTCCGTAGCGTTCGGCCCCCAGCCGGTCGAACAGGCCAAGCTGGGTTTCGAGAAAGTCGATGTGGCCTTCTTCATCTGCGATCAACGCGTCGAACAGGCCGCGAGTGACAAAATCACCCACCGTGTCGCAATGACGGCGTGCCTCGATATACAGTGTCCGGGCGTCGTGTTCGGCCGCAAGATCGGCCTCCAGCGTTTCGCGGACGGTCTGGCCGATGCGCAGGGAGTCGAGTTTCTGCAGGTTGGGGTGACCCTCCAGAAAGATGATCCGAGCGATCAGACGGTCGGCGTGGTGCATCTCTTCGATCGACTCGGCGCGGGACTTGTCGGCGAGATGACCGAAGCCCCAATCTTCCTGCAGCCGGTAGTGCAGCCAATACTGACTGACAGCGGTCAACTCGGACCGAAGTGCCGCGTTGAGATAGTCGATGACCTTGGCGTCGCCCTTCATGGAAGCTCCTTTGCGTGCCGGGTGCCGTCTTGCAACGGTCTGGGTGCGGGGGTGGTTCCGTCAGCCGGTCTTGCGGACCGGATCGGGTGGTGCGGGAATGCGGAATGCCGGGGTCTTGCGCATCGCATCCAGGAACAGCGGCAGGCACCCCCCGCAATCGGCCCGTTTCCCCAGCGCGCGGTAGATCTTGCCGGGGGTGATCAGCGTCTGGGGGTCCGAGGCGCGCATCCAGTCCACCGCCGCGCGGATGTCATGGTCGGAGATCGACTGGCAGTGGCAGATGATCATTGGAAGACGGCGCCCGGGCTGTCGAGACTGTCGGAGCCTTCGAACTGCACCTTGCTGAGGCCAAGCGCCGTGACAGCGCGGTCGATCGAGGCGGTCTGGGTAACCAGCGCATCGACGGCGGCCATGATCAGCGTCTCGCCTTCGGCATTGCCGGGCGCGATCAGGGTGTCGAAGGTGCGGCCGGCGTCGCCCGCGTCCTTTACCGCCTGCAAAGCGGCGACCGAGGCGTCGAGTTCGGTGGTGAGCTGGCTGTCGACAGCCGGGTTGGCCGCGGCGACCAGTTCGGACAGCGACGGCCCTTGGAGGACGGAACCGTCAACGCGGGTATAGGTGCCGAGGTAGACGTTGCGGATGCCAACCCCGTCGTAGAAATGGCTGTTGTGGGTATTGTCCGAGAAGCAGTCATGCTCTTCTTCGGGGTCGTTCAGCATCAGGCCAAGCTTGATCCTTTCGCCCGCCAGTTCGCCGTAGGAAAGGCTGCCCATCCCGGTCAGCGCGGCCAGAACCCCAGCCTGCGGGTCGGCGGTGACGGCGGCGCGGGCAGGGCCGCCCTCGTCCCAGTTGTCCACCATTTCGGTCAGATCGGTGACAAGGAGATCGGTCGCGGCCTGCAGATAGGCGGCGCGGCGGTCGCAGTTGCCATTGGTGCAGGCATCCCCGATGGCGAAGTCCGTTGCGGGACGGTTGCCTGCGCCCGGATTGGTGCCGTTCAGGTCCTGACCCCAGAGCAGGAATTCGATGGCATGGTAGCCTGAGGCGACATTGGCCTCGACCCCGTCGGCTTCGTGCAAGGTTTTGGCGATCAGGTCCGGAGTGATGGCGCTGGCGTCGATCTCGGTGCCCGAGAGGGTGAACTTGGGCGTGGCGACGACGTTCAGGGTGGCAAGCTGGTTTTCCTCGTTGCCGTAGTCGGTGCCGACGTAATCGATCAGCCCTTCGTCCAGCGGCCAGGAGTTCACGCGGCCTTCCCAGTCATCGACGATGGGGTTGCCGAAGCGGAAGGCTTCGGACTGCTGGTAGGGCACGCGGGCGGCTTTCCAGGCGTCGCGGGCGGCCTGCAAGGTGGCGTCCGAAGGGGAGGCAGTCAGCGCGGCGACAGCCTGTTGCAGCGCGGTCGCGGTTGTCAGGCTGTCCTCGTAGGTCGCCAGCGCCAGATCGGCGTAGTGTTGCGTCACCTCCTGCGGGGAGGCGGCAAGGGCGGGAGTGGCGGTGAAGAGGAAGAGGGAGAGGAGGCGCATGGGCAGACCTTCGGCTTGGGTGCCAAATATCTGACCAATACACTTGGATTTGTAAACCCGATTCTTTTAGTAAGGTAGTTCGGCAGTCACCGCACGGGCAGCTGCGGCGGGGTCCTTGGCCTGCCAGATCGGACGGCCGACGACGATGTGGTCGGCACCGTCGGCGATGGCCTGATGTGGGGTGGCAACGCGCTTCTGGTCGCCAGTGGCAGCACCCGTCGGGCGGACTCCGGGCGTGACGATCAGCTTGCCGTGTGCTTCGGGCAGGGCGCGGATCATCGCGGCTTCCTGCGGGCTGGCGATCACACCATCCGCCCCGGCCAGCAAAGCGCGGGCGGCGCGTTCCAGGGTGATGTCGTGGATGTCGCCCGCCTTGATCAGGTTCTCATCCAGATCGGCGCGGTCCAGCGAGGTCAGCACGGTCACCGCCAGGATCTTGAGGCCGGTGCCGCCCTTGCCCGTCGCGGCGGCGGCGACCACTTGCGGGTCGCCGTGGACGGTCAGGAAGTCGAGATCGTACTGCGCCAGTCCCCGGACAGCGGCCTCGATGGTGGCGCCGATGTCGAACAGTTTCATGTCCAGAAAGATGCGCTTGCCCTGTTCGTGCTTCAGCTCGTTGGCCAGCGCCAGACCGCCGCCGGTCAGCATCCCGAGGCCGATCTTGTAGAAGCTGGCTGCGTCGCCGATCCGGGCCACGAGGTCCAGGCCCTGCACCACGTTCGGCACGTCGAGGGCGACGATCAGGCGGTCATCTGCAGGCATGGGGGTCTCCGGCGGTTTGCGGCGGTTTGACGGGGCGGGGCAGGGCTGTCAAGACTGGCGAAAAATCGGGGTGAGGGATGATCCTGGCATTCGACATCGGCGGCAGCCGGATCAAGGCGGCGGTCTGGGACGGCGCGTTGCGGCCCTTGGGTGAGGTTGCGACTCCATCCGGCGACAAGGCGGCGTTCACCGACGCGATTGCGGGCTTTGTCAGGGGGGGCGAGCGGGGGATCGCCATTTCCATCGCAGGGGTGGTTGATCCTGCCTCGGGCGTGGGGAAAGTTGCGAACATTCCTGCCATCGACGGCCTGGCGCTGGGACCCGAGGTCGAAGCTGCGACCGGGCTGCCGGTCCGGGTGCTGAATGACGCGGACTGCTTTGCGCTGGCCGAGGCATCCCAAGGCGCGGGGCGTGGGCATGGAACGGTGTTCGGGGTGATCCTGGGGTCTGGCGTCGGCGGTGGGCTGGTGATCGACGGGCGCGTGGTCACGGGCGCGGGCGGCTATGCCGGGGAATGGGGGCATGGGCCGGTGATCCGGGGCGAGTTCGCCTTTCAATGCGGCTGCGGACAGGTGGGGTGCATCGACACTGTGGGTGGTGCGCGCGGGCTGGAGCGGCTGCACCGAAAGCGGACCGCCGAGTTGCTGACTGCCGAGACCATCATCTCGAACTGGATGGCGGGCGAGGCGGAGGCCGGCGAAACGATGGCCCTTTGGCGCGAGCTTGTCGCGGGGCCACTGGCGATGGTGCTGAATGTGCTGGGCGCGGACGTGGTACCGGTGGGCGGCGGGTTGTCGCGTGCTCCTGGGTTGGTCAGCTACCTTGATGAAGCAGTGCGGGTCCGAACCTTGCGCCGAGCAAGGCAGCCTTTGCTGGTGCCCGCGGAATGCGGAGCCGATGCCGGGGTTCTGGGTGCGGCAATGGCGGGGCTTGTGGAATGGGCGTGACGCTGGAAGTTTGCGTCGACACTGCGGAAGGATTAGCTCAGGCCGTCGCGGGTGGCGCGGACCGGATCGAGCTTTGTGCCGCTTTGGCAGTGGGGGGCCTGACGCCCTCGGCCGGGTTGATGGCGCTGGCGGCGGGGTGTGGCGTGCCGGTGGTTGCGATGATACGGCCCCGCGCCGGGGATTTCGTCTGGTCCGAGGCCGAGGTCGGGATGATGGAAGCAGAGATCGCGGCCGCACGGGACGCCGGACTGGCGGGAGTGGTGCTGGGAGCTTCGCTTCCCGACGGGCGGCTGGACGTTCGGGGGCTGCGACGCCTGGTGACGGCGGCGACCGTAGGGCCGAGGAGCCTGGAATTGGTGCTGCATCGGTGCATCGACCTGACTCCGGATATGGGGGAGGCGCTGGAAGAGGCGGTGGCGCTGGGCTTTCACCGCGTCCTGACCTCTGGTGGCGAGACAACCGCCGAGGCCGGTGCAGCACAGCTCGCGGCGCTGATCATCCGGGCGGCGGCGCGGATCGCGGTGATGCCGGGATCGGGGGTGAACCCGCGGAACGCCGGGATGCTGAAGGGGCTTGGCATAAGCGAGATTCACGCGTCATGTGCGGTCTCGACTGCGGTTTCCACTGGGGTTTCACCTGCGGTTTCGGGCCGGGTGGTCGAGATGGGATTTGCGCCGCCTGTGCAGCGGCAGACCCATGCGGATGCGGTGCGGGCGCTGCGCAAGGCGCTGGAGTAGGAGCGGGTGATGGAGTTGAGGCTGGACTACGATCGCCCGGAGGATGGCCCCAATTCGGGTCCTTTGACCGTGGGCTGGTTTCTTGCGTCCGACAAGGCCGCGGTGCTGTATGACCCGCCGGAACGGGTGCAGGTCCGCCCTCCGAACAAGTCGCATGCCAAGTCGGCCAGCCGTTGCCCGGCGGTGATCCAGTTGGAAAGCCGGTATTTCCTGGTGAAATGTCCGTTCGATCTGCACATCGGCTTTCAGCGCGACGACAAGGGCAAGGCGGTTCTGGTCAACCGGGCAGGGGCGAACAGTCCGATCCGGTCGTCGAAGCTGAACGAGGTGCTGACGCTGGTCAATGAGGCCGAATGGCGCTTTCCGGATCGCCCGACCGTCCAGCTGCACCTGCCCTATTACTTCATTGCCGACGAAATGGTCTATCTGACCCAACTGTCGGCCTTCGCGCATTACCGGTCCGACCCATTGCCCGGAACGATCTTTGGCGGGCGCTTCCCGATCTCGATCTGGCCGCGCCCGTTGATGTGGGCCTTCGAATGGCACGAGCCGCAGAAGGACCTGATCCTGCGGCGGGGTGAACCGCTGTTCTATGTCCAGTTCGAAGGAATGGACCCGTCGCGCCCCGTGCAGGTGGTGGAGGCCGAGCGGACGGCAGAAGTTCAGGCTTATCTGGAACAGATCTCGGGCGTGGTGAATTACGTGAACCAGACGTTTTCGCTGTTCAAGGCGGCCGAGGGTCTCCGGCCGAAGAAGCTGCTGGTTGCGAAGACCCGGGAGTAGCTGCGGTATTCTGACCACGCTGTAATCGTCGAATTGGAGAGACCGTGCGTAGCATCATCGAGACCTACGAGGTGGCATCAGGGCGCGTGACCGAGGTGCTGACGGTGGACGGGCGGATCGAGGCGCCGAATTGGGCACCAATCGGCGACTGGCTGTTGGTGAACGGAGAGGGGCGTCTGTTCAGGGTGCCGCTGGCGCAGCCCTCGCTGCTGGCAGTGGACTCGGGATCGGCAATCAAGTGCAACAATGACCACGGGATCAGCCCGGACGGAAAGACGATCGTCATTTCCTCGCATCACGAAGGGGCTGGGTCGCAGATCTATGTGATGCCGGTAGAGGGCGGAGAACCGGTCCGGGTCTCGCCCGACAGCCCAAGCTGGTGGCATGGCATATCGCCCGACGGGAAGGCGTTGACCTATGTCGCGGCGCGCGGCGAACGCAAGGTGATCGACGTCTATACCCTGGTGCCGGGACAAGCAGAGACACGGCTGACCAATGGCGAAGGCCATTGCGACGGGCCGGATTTCAGTCCCGACGGTGATCACATCTACTATAACTGCGACCGGACCGGACATGCGCAGATCTGGGTGATGGGCGCAGATGGGTCGGGCCAACGGCAGCTTTTCGAGGACGAGTTCGTCAACTGGTTCCCGCATCCGTCGCCAGATGGACGGCACCTGCTGTATTTGGCCTATCCACCCGGCACAACGGGGCATCCGGCTGATCTGCCCGTAGCACTGATGCTGTGCGATCCCGAAGGAGGCCAACGCCGCCGCCTGCGCGACGTCATCGGCGGACAGGGGTCGATAAACGTCCCCTGCTGGGCACCCGATTCCAGCGCCTTCGCCTATGTGCGCTACGAAGCTTAAGCCGGGCGCAAACCGCTAAGTCCCTTTGGCCCCTTTGGTTTGGTCGGCTCGGGCAAGGGCGCAGGAAGCCCCACGGAAGCGAGCACTGGTTGCAGGTGGCGCGGATCGCCCCAGACCGAGATATAGACCTCGGGCGGAAATCCGTTTGCCAGATGCTCGGGCGTCAGGTCGATGATCCGGACTCGCAGATCGTCGCCATGCGCAAGTGACGGCGCGACGATTTCTTCGGCCATCGGACCCAGGTGCCCGATCAACCCTTCGCGGTGATAGGGGATCAACCCCAGAATGGGCTTTTTCAACCGGGCGAACACTCCGATCCGACCATCAGACAGCCGCTCAATCCGGGCATTGTCGCCGATGGAAAGGCCGGTACGTGCGACGTGGATCACCAGGTCCTCGACCGGAGCCTTGTGGATCAGGGGAAGTTTTGCGTCGCTCATGGCCGTGCCTTTCGAATTCCGAAGAGACGACCATGGGGAGTTGTCAGGGATTGATGCAAGGCAAGGATGCGTTGGGATGATTCCGCCAGACTGAACCCGCCGAAAAGCCTTTGGGCCATCGGCAACGAAAGGCCGAGCCGGCGATATTCGGGTACTGTGCTTTTTGCGCATGGGGGATTGAAAGGCTTGGGGGTTCTGCCCAGATCATGCGCAAGGCCTTAAGGCGGTGTGCTGGATTTCCGGGCATTGCAGACGGGGCGCTTCACATAAGGAGAATGCCGATGAATTTGGAGAAATTCACGGAACGGTCGCGCGGTTTCCTTCAGGCCGCCCAGACCATCGCGATGCGGGAAAGCCACCAGCGCGTGCTGCCCGACCACTTGCTGAAGGCACTCATGGATGACGACCAGGGCTTGGCCGCGAACCTGATCCGCAAGGCAGGCGGGAGCCCCGAGCAGGTCAATGCCGCGGTCAATGCGGCGATTGCCAAGCTGCCCAAGGTCACGGGCGGCGATGCGCAGACCTATGTCGACCCGCAGTTGGTCCGCGTGCTGGACGAGGCGGAAAGCGTGGCGAAGAAGGCCGGGGACTCGTTTGTTCCGGTGGAACGTCTCCTGACCGCTCTGGCGCTGGTCAACACCCGAGCCAAGGATGCGCTGACCGCGGGGGCGGTGACGGCCCAGGGGCTGAACACGGCGATCAACGAGGTCCGCAAAGGGCGGACGGCGGACTCGGCTTCGTCGGAAGACACGATGGAGGCGCTGAACAAGTATGCGCGCGACCCGACCCAGGCGGCACGTGACGGCAAGATCGACCCGATCATCGGCCGGGATGAGGAAATCCGCCGCGCGATGCAGGTGCTGTCGCGCCGGACCAAGAACAACCCGGTTCTCATAGGCGAACCCGGCGTCGGCAAGACCGCAATCGCCGAGGGCCTGGCCCTGCGCATCGTCAACGGCGACGTTCCCGAAAGCCTGCGCAACAAGAAGCTGATGGCTCTGGACATGGGATCCCTGATCGCGGGCGCGAAGTATCGCGGCGAGTTCGAAGAACGGCTGAAGGCCATTCTGAAAGAGATCGAGGCGGCTTCGGGCGAGATCATCCTGTTCATCGACGAGATGCACACGCTGGTTGGCGCGGGCAAATCGGAAGGCGCCATGGATGCGGCCAACCTGATCAAGCCTGCGCTGGCGCGGGGCGAGCTGCACTGCATCGGAGCGACCACGCTGGATGAATACCGCAAGAACGTGGAGAAGGACGCGGCCTTGGCCCGTCGTTTCCAGCCGGTTTTTGTCAGCGAGCCTACGGTCGAGGACAGCATCAGCATCCTGCGCGGGATCAAGGAGAAGTACGAGCTGCACCACGGCGTGCGGATCACCGACGCGGCACTTGTCGCTGCGGCGACCCTGTCGCACCGCTATATCACCGACCGATTCCTGCCGGACAAGGCCATCGACCTGATGGACGAAGCTGCCAGCCGGTTGCGGATGGAGGTGGATTCGAAACCGGAAGAACTGGACGCATTGGACCGTCAGGTTCTGCAGTTCCAGATCGAAGCGGAGGCGCTGAAGAAAGAAGACGATGCAGCGTCCAAGGACCGGCTGGAGAAGCTGGAGAAGGAGCTGGCCGATCTGCAGCAGAAGTCGTCGGAATTGACGGCAAAGTGGCAGATCGAACGGGCCAGCCTTGAGGCGGCGCGGACGCTGAAGGAACAGCTGGATTCCGCTCGGGCAGAACTCGAGCAGGCCAAGCGCGAGGGCAACTTCGCCAAGGCCGGGGAACTGCAATACGGTCGGATCCCGCAGCTGGAGAAGGAGCTGGCCGAGGCGGAAGCCAAGGAAGGGCAAGCTCTGGTCGCCGAAGCGGTCCGTCCCGAGCAGATCGCCGAGGTGGTGGAGCGCTGGACCGGCATTCCGACGACCAAGATGCTGGAGGGCGAGAAGGAGAAGCTCCTTAAGATGGAAGAGGAGCTTGGAAAGCGCGTCGTCGGCCAGCGGGCGGCGGTGGAAGCCGTGTCGCGGGCTGTAAGGCGGTCGCGGGCCGGGCTGTCGGATGAGAACCGGCCGCTGGGGTCGTTCCTGTTCCTGGGACCCACCGGCGTCGGCAAGACCGAGTTGACCAAGACGCTAGCGGCCTATCTCTTCGACGACGATCAGGCGATGGTCCGTATCGACATGTCGGAGTTCATGGAGAAGCATTCGGTCAGCCGTCTGATCGGGGCCCCCCCCGGCTATGTCGGCTATGACGAAGGTGGCGTGTTGACCGAGGCGGTCCGGCGTCGCCCGTATCAGGTGGTGCTTTTCGACGAGGTCGAGAAGGCGCATCCGGACGTGTTCAACGTGCTTTTGCAGGTTCTGGACGACGGTCGGCTGACCGATGGTCAAGGCCGCACGGTGGACTTCAAGCAGACGCTGATCATCCTGACCTCGAACCTTGGGGCGCGGGCCTTGTCCGAACTGCTCGAAGGGGTGGATGCCAGTGGTGCCAAGGCCGAGGTGATGGAGGCGGTCCGGCAGCACTTCCGGCCGGAGTTCCTGAACCGGCTGGACGAGCAGATCATCTTCGACCGGCTGAACCGGGCGGACATGTCGGGGATCGTGGAAATCCAGTTGCACCGGTTGGAAGCCCGCCTTGCCGCACGAAAGATTGCGCTGGAGCTTGATGCGGAGGCGAAGGCCTGGCTTGCCGATGAAGGCTATGACCCGGTTTTCGGTGCCCGGCCCCTGAAACGGGTGATCCAGCGGCAATTGCAGGACCCGTTGTCCGAGATGTTGCTGGCCGGGGAAGTGCTTGACGGCACGACGATCCGCGTCACGGCCGGGCCGGAAGGGCTGATCATCGGCGACCGCGTGGTGCAAAGTCGCCGCGAGCGTCCGCAATCGGCGGTCGTGCACTGAAAGAAAGGTGGGCGTTTTTCGCCCACCTTAGCTTGCACGAAACGCTGACCCGGGTTCGGCCCGGATGAGCGATCAGATTGATCGCGGTTCCTGTGCGCTGATCGGCGGGAAATGTCCGTCCGGGGTTGCGTGATCGACCGCCTCCGGCAAAGAGGTCGCCAAACGCGACAGCAGCTCTTCGCGGCTGAGCCCGGTCTTCGCGCCCAGTTCGGCAAGCGTCTCTTCGTCCAGGGCCTCTTCCAGATCGGACGGAGCCAGCGGGGCGTTCGGGCCGCGCTGAACCCAGGTGTCGACCTTGGCGCGCTGGACCGGATTGGAAAAACGCTCGAACAGTTCTGAAAGGCCACTCATCACACCGCCACCGCCTGCCCCGCCAAGCATCTGGCGCAGCCCATCAAGCGGCCCTGCGCCGCCATCGGGGTGGGTGGGGTCAGTGTGGCGGGTATTCATCACCTCGGAAAGCTTGTCGCGGTTCTGGTAACCCGCAACGGCCAGAAGTCCGAGGAGGGCGATCAGGGAAGGGCTGCCTTTGGCCATGATGGATTCCTTGTGCTGAAAGGGTCAGGCGCGGCGACGCATGTAGCCGTAGATCATCAGGACGATGATCGCGCCGAGGGTCGCGCCAATCAGGCCCGCCCCATCCTCGGGCCCGTACCAGCCAAGCGCCTGGCCCAGGAAATTTGCCACGAATGCGCCCACGATGCCCAGGATCGTGGTCATTACAAAGCCCGCAGGCTCGTGTCGGTCGCCCGGCATGATGAATTTGGCGATGATCCCGGCCAGAAAGCCGATGACGATTGTCCAGATGATACCCACGCTGCGTCTCCTTGAAGTACCGGGCTCATGCGCCCGGCTTGCAAGGCAAACGCAATGCGGTCGGTTTTCGTTCCCCGATCACCGCCGCCTTGCGCAAATTTCCAGCCAGTCAGGTCGACCGCAGGATGACCAGGTTGTCTTCGACCGCCGCTGCGACCTCGGTGTAGTGCTGCGTCCGGCGTGCCGGATCGCCACCCGACCGGATGATGATCAACTCGGTTTCTTCGACCACCCTTGCGGCTTCTACCGCTGCGGCCTCGGCGAAGGCCTCTTTTACCGGCCGGACCGGCGGCAGGCGCTTTGCCCCCGACTTGTGGCCTTCGCGGGGGCGAATGACCGGAGCGTTCTCGTCCTGGTACTTGGTCACGATGGCATCAAGCTTGTCAGCCGCATCCAGCATCGCCCGCTTGATCGGCAGATAGTCACCCGAGTCCGGCAGGTTGGCCGCGACTTTCAGATAGTAGATCCGAAGGCAGTCGATCCGGTAGCGCAGTTCGATGCGGCTGTCGCAGGTCTTGTTCGCACCTTGCAGAATCTTGACAATCGCCTTGGTGACGCCGGTGTTGAGGTTCTGACCCGGCTGATCGTCGTGGTCGGTGTGGCAAGAGATGCTGAACAGACCGACCGAGGGGCCGTCGTCAAAGGATTCCTCGAAATCGGGCTCTATCTCATGGCAATCTGCCATGGCCGAACCGACCGGAAGCAGCCAGAGAAGGCCAAGAGCAAGCAGAAATGTGCGTAGGTTTGATTTCTTCATTTCAGTTCTCCGTTTCAAAAATTCCGTAAGCAGCAAGCACCGCCCGGCGAGTGCCCGGCCCGAAAGCGCCATCCACCGGGCCGTCATAAAGGCCCTTGTCCGCCAGGATTTGCTGAAGCCCGGCCCAGGTTTCGCGCGGGAACTTGTCCGCGTTGTTCAGCAGTCCGTCGAGCGCCAGTTCGCTGCCGCCGCGCAGCGCGCGGTAGAGAAGATCGGCGGCCTCTTTTGGTCCAAGGTCCGGAACCAGACCGTTTGCCGCAAAGGAAGCCACATTGAACAGCGCCTCGGTATGCCCCTGGGCGGCAGCCTCCTGAAACAGCGCCAGCGCCTTTTCCCGGTCCTTGGCCAGGCCAAGCTCGCCGGTAAACTGGAAATATCCCATGTCGTTGATCGCCGCAGGGATCTTGGCCTCGGCGGCTTCCCGGTACAGGGCCAGTGCCCGGGCCGGATCGGGATCGACGCCAAGTCCGCCTTCCAGAACCTTCGCCAGCCGGTACTTGGCCTCGGGATCGCCCGCAGCCACCGCCTGTTCCAGAAGCACGAGCGCCTCTTGCGGGGCATAACCGGCACTTTGGCGGTCCAGCTTGGACAAAGCAAGGCCGACCAGTGACCGGGAATCCCCGGCGGCTGCGGATTGTTCCAGGTTCGCCCGGTCCGTTGCGACGACGCGCTGCCAGGCCGTGGCCAATTCTTCGAGGCCCGGTTCGGATGACCCGGCATTGCCCGAAGTCAGGTAGAATGGCTCGCCCGGGAGCGCGCCGTAGGTCGTCGGTTCCTGCTGGTTTCCGGTGGCCGCCAGCACATCGTCCCGGACCTGCCGAAACAGAAGGCTGATTTCAAGATCGGGCTTCACGATGTTCGTGCGCAGAGCGATGTTGAAGGGGCTGTTGCGGCCGTTGCCGTCCAGTGCCACCGCACCGTCGCGGGCTGCGAAGGCCACCAGGGTACCTCGATCCGGTGAGGGCGCGGCGAGCCCGCCAGTTCCGGTGGTGAGGCCCTTGGCAACCTCGGGGTCGCGCAGGTCGATCACGTCTGGAAAAGGATTGTCGCGGCAGCTGTCCAGGATCAGGATCGACATCTTCCGCGCCCCGTCCACGGCGGCAAGCATCTGATCCATCGTGACGGAAGTGGAGACGATATCCCTGGCCTGCTGCACCTTGGCGTCCACCGGAATCAGGAAGGTCGTTCCCTGCACCGAGACTCCGTGCCCGGCGTAATAGATCAGCGCGATGTCGGCGGTTTCGGCCTTGAAGGCGAAGGTGTCCAGGGCCGCGACGGTTTCGTTGCGTGTCGCGTCCATCAGAACATCGACTTCGAAGCCGATGCCTTCAAGCGTCTTTGCCAGCGCTCCGGCATCATTGATCGTGTTCTGCAACGGCGTCACGGCCCGGTAAGAAGCCATGCCGATCACCAGAGCGACGCGGTCCTTTGCCCTGGTCTCGGCCAGGACAGAGGTCGCGAGAAGCAAAAAACAAAGCGGCAGGGCGAGAAGGCGTCGGATCATTGCAGGAGCCGCGACTTTATATGACGTTGGGTCAAAGGCTACGCCCATTTCCGCCATGCGGCAAAGGTCAAACCGTCAGATGTGCGTCAATTCCACACGGGCAGATCGGCGGGGTGGCCTGAACTAATGAAAACGGGGCCCCAAAAGGGACCCCGCAATGCTGGCTAAAGGCCTGGGATGGTAGACAATCCCTGAATGCCAAGAGCCAAAGGCCTGATTTTGCTTGAAGCTTCCGCGCCGTCCGGCGTGGACACTCACTTGGGCAGCAGGACCTTGTCGATCACGTGAATTACCCCGTTGGAAGCGATGATGTCCGCCGTCGTGACGCGCGACTTGTTGACCTTGACCCCGCTTCGACCGTCGATGTGGACCGTCTGGCCCTGCACGGTGGCGACATCCTGCCGCTTGCCGGCAAGCTGGTCCGAGGTGATGGCTCCCGGCACGACGTGGTAGGTCAGGACTTTGATCAGCTGGTCCTTGTTTTCCGGCTTGAGCAGGTTCTCGACCGTGCCCGCGGGCAGGGCGGCAAAGGCGGCATTGGTCGGAGCAAAGACGGTGAAGGGCCCATCACCCTTCAGCGTATCCACGAGACCCGCCGCGCTGACGGCGGCGACAAGAGTGGAAAAATCTTCATTCGACGAGGCGATGTCGACGATATCGGGCTCGGTCGCGGCGGGTACGCAGGCTGCGATCAGGGCGGTTGCCGAGACGGCTGCGGCCAGGCGGAAGAGAGTTCGGCGGTTCATGTGGTTGTCCCCTGTTGGTTGAAAAGAAAAAGGGGGCACCGAAGCGCCCCCCTAGGTCAATCAGCCTTCCGGCGGCAGGATGACCGAGTCGATCACATGGATAACGCCGTTCGAGGCCGCGACGTCCGGTGCCGAGATCACGGCGCCGTTCACTTTCGGGCCGCCGTCAAGCGTGATGGTCACTTCGGCGCCGTTCACGGTGGCAGCCTTCATGCCCTCGGTCAGGTCGGTCGACATGACCTTGCCCGCAACCACGTGGTAGGTAAGGATCGCGGTCAGCTTGTCCTTGTTCTCGGGCTTCAGCAGGTCTTCCACGGTGCCTGCGGGCAGCGCGGCGAAAGCAGCGTCCGTCGGCGCGAAGACGGTGAACGGGCCTTCGCCCTTCAGCGTCTCGACCAGGCCGGCCGCGGTCAGAGCGGCAGCAAGGGTGTTGAACGAACCGTTCGCGACTGCAGTGTCGACGATGTCCATGTCCTGCGCGAAGGCAGGCATCGCAAATGCGGTGGCGGCGGTCAGAGCCAGGAAAGTTCTGCGGATCATTGGGTCACTCCGTTTGATCGGGATGCCGTCATTGGCGAGACTGATAGGGGTGGGATGCGACATCGGATCATATCGACTTTCACGTGTGGGCGGGTTGACGAGGGCTTTGGTCGCGCTAAGCCACCCCAGTTCGCGCTTTCCACTCAAAAGACTGTGAGCAAAGTTCAAGCTGCGTGAGCGCGCGGGGCAATGTTTCATCGCTCTTGCGCACACGTGAGGCGGTTTGTTTTGCCTTTCATGCCAAACGGCGCATGTTTGGTGAAATTCAAACGGAGCCCGCTGCCCATGCCCCTCAAGTGGTCCGACGTCACGCCGAAGCCCCTGTGGCTCAATCGCCGCCAGCTGATGGCCGGAGCGGCAATGCTGCTGGCCGCCCCGGCGCTTGCCAAGATCGAGGCCGCGAAAAGCCCTTATTCCACTGATGAAGAGCCGAACAGCCTGGAGGACATTACCTCCTACAACAACTTCTACGAGTTCGGCACCGGCAAGGAGGATCCCGCCACCTATGCGGGTGCCATGACGGTGGACCCCTGGTCGATCACCATAGACGGACTGGTCGACAAGCCTGGCACTTACGACCTGGCGGACGTGATTAAGGACCAGCCGTTGGAAGAGCGGATCTACCGCTTCCGCTGTGTCGAGGCGTGGTCGATGGTCGTCCCCTGGATCGGCTTCCAGCTTTCCGGCCTGCTTGACCGCGTGGGCGTGCAGCCGGGAGCGAAGTTTGTGGCCTTCGAAACCTTGGTTCGACCCGAGGAGATGCCGGGCGTGGCATCCCCCTTCATCGATTGGCCCTACCGTGAGGGGCTGCGCCTGGACGAGGCGATGCATCCGCTGACGATCATTGCGACAGGTCTTTACGGCGAGCCGATGCCCAAACAGAACGGGGCGCCGATCCGGCTGGTGGTGCCGTGGAAGTATGGCTTCAAGTCGATCAAGTCTATCGTGCGGATTTCGCTGACCGACAAGATGCCTCCGACGACATGGAAAATGTTGCAGCCGTCGGAGTACGGCTTCTATTCAAACGTGAACCCCAAGGTGGACCACCCCCGCTGGAGCCAGGCCTCGGAACGCCGCATCGGATCGGGGCTTTTCGGCGGGCGTCAGGACACGCTGATGTTCAACGGCTATGAATCGGAAGTGGCGTCCTTGTATGCCGGCCAGGATCTGACGGTCGATTTCTGATGGACTGGCTGAACGCCAAGGCGCGTCGGGTTCCGACCTGGGTGGTCTACGTCCTTGGCCTGGTGCCGCTGGGCGCACTGGTCTGGGGCGCAATTTTCGGTGGGCTTGGCCCTGATCCGGTGAAGGCGATCGAACGCGGCCTCGGCGAGCGCGGGCTGCAGTTCCTGCTTGCGTCGCTGGCGATAACGCCCCTGCGGCGGGTCGGACTTAATCTTGTGCGGTTCCGCCGGGCGCTGGGGCTGCTCTCCTTTATCTATGTGTCTCTGCATCTTGCGGCCTGGGTCTGGCTGGATATGGGCCTGCGCTGGAACGAGATGCTGGCCGACCTCACCAGGCGGCCTTTCGTCATTCTGGGGATGGTCGGCTTCCTGGTGATGATTCCCCTGGCAGCAACCTCCTGGAACGGAGCCATCCGGCGGATGGGAGCGGTCTCCTGGAACCGGCTGCACAAGCTCGCATACGTCGCGATTCTGGCTGGTGCGATGCATCTTGCGCTCCTGTCCAAGGTCTGGACGACCGAAGTCCTCGCCTACCTCGGGATTGCGCTGGCACTGCTGGCTCTGCGGCTGGTGCCTAAACCCGGGTTGCAGGGACGCGTCCAGGCCTGAGCGATTCTCGCGGCAGTACGCGCGCAACAAAGTTGCGGTGATATTGGACCCGTTGTGGCTTTTCTTGCGCCAACCACAAGATTTTGCGAGTGTTTCCTGCTTTTGCAAATTTTTTGCGACAGACGCGTTTTTTGCTCTTGCGGGTTCCAGCCCGGCTTCGTAAATACCCCTCACCGAAGCGGAAGAGAAGCGGGAACGCGGAACGGAAGCGGAAGGAGCGGCGGCTTCGGCCACTGCGTCTACAATCTGGAGGCAAGACGGCAGGTACGCCAGGGGTTCTGGTGTGCTGCATGTTTTGTGTCCGCGCTCTTTGACATTGATAGTTCATGAAGGGATATGCGGGCGGTTTGGGCGCATCGGCGTCTAACGTCTAGCATATCGGCCTACTAGGGGAGTGATCGCGAGATTGCCGACCGATGATGTAGGTGTCAGCTTCACTGTCTTGGCAGGGTTGTTCGCGAGAACGGCTTTGTACATGACAGAGACTGATCTTGTTCCTCGTGACGGGGAATGAGACAGATGTGCGAAGGTTCGACGTCAAGGATAGCACTT
>JANOCQ010000243.1:0-15236 GCA_031412255.1 Paracoccaceae bacterium
CCTCGACGCCCAGAATGCAGCTATGCCGCCTCGCATCTGGGCGCTTGCCCGATTTCGCGACCCTTGGGCCCGGTCCAACGTCTTTGTACAGGTGTTGAGCCTCTGGAGGCTGAAAAACCTGCTCCTGAACAAGGGCCTGAGCTATGGGACGTTGGGTGCGGCGGGTTAACAAACCCTGAATGCCCACAGCCAACCCATTGATTCTACTGCAGCAAAAAACTGTCCACGCGTGGGCACCCCTTCCTGTTCACCGTCGCACACAACTCGCGCGCCTAGAACGGGATGAAATTCCGGGGGCGGGGGTCTACCTTCCCCTGCAAAGGAGACCCTCCATGTGGAACCCGCTTCTCGACCCCTCGATCCCGATCGGCACCCAGGTCGACTCGATCGAGACCGTCATCGTCCCCCGCGCCCGCGATCTTGGCGGGTTCGAAGTCCGCCGCGCCCTTCCCTCGGCCGAGCGTCAGATGGTGGGCCCCTTCATCTTCTTCGACCAGATGGGCCCGGCCGAGTTTCTGACCGGCCAGGGCATCGACGTCCGCCCGCATCCCCACATCGGGCTCGGCACCGTCACCTACCTTCTGAAGGGAAAGATGCACCACCGCGACAGCCTTGGTTCGGACCTCTGGATCGAGCCCGGCGCGGTCAACTGGATGATGGCGGGGCAGGGGATCACCCATTCGGAACGGACGGACGGTGAGGCCCGAAAGGCCCCGCTTTCCCTTTTCGGCCTGCAGACCTGGCTCGCCCTCCCGAAGGACCGCGAGGAGGACGCCGCCGGGTTCGCCCATCTCGAACGCGCCGCCCTGCCGGAACTGGAAGGCGAGGGCAAACAGGTCCGCCTCATCCTCGGCACCGCCTGGGGCGAGAAGGTCGGTCTCGACATGCCGTCCGAGGTCTTCTACGCCGACGCCCGCCTGCAGCCCGGGGCCTCCATCCCGCTCCCCGATGACCACGAAGACCGCGGCGTCTACATTCTGGACGGCGAGGTCTCCAGCGGCGGCCAGACTTTCGAGGCGGGCCGGATGCTGGTCTTCCGCCCCGGCGACCGGGTCTCGGTCAAGGCGGGCCCCCAGGGCGCGCGGGTGATGCTGCTGGGTGGCGCCACGATGGACGGCCCCCGCTTCATCTGGTGGAACTTCGTCGCCTCCAGCCCCGAGAAGATCGAGGCCGCAAAGGAAGCCTGGCGCGCCGGCGACTGGATGCACGGCCGCTTCAAGCTGCCGCCCCATGACGACGGCGAATTCATCCCGGCCCCGGATCGGTGAAAATCCCGCGCTTCCCCCATTGACGCCCCCGGCGCGACCGTCTATCCCGCCCTCCACGCGCGGTGGTAGCTCAGTTGGTTAGAGTACCGGCCTGTCACGCCGGGGGTCGCGGGTTCGAGCCCCGTCCACCGCGCCAGCTTTCCTGAAAGCGACGATTCCGGCAAGGTGTCCACGCGTGGGCAGCTTTTCGGATCGTTTGATTTCAAAGGGTTGGTTGTGGGCGTTCAGGATTTGTTAAGATCTGTCGAGGGCCCGTCTTCCCGTCTGCGCCCCTGCTCCCGCGCCCCTGGATCGTCGGTTTTCGTGCTGATGCGCGCGCGCCCATTAGCACCGTGCTGCCCGACAGATGGTGCATGACATCATGCACCCTACGGCTTGCTGTGACCTGACCATGGGTGCGCGAAAAGAGACCAGAATCGGTGATCATGTGGCTTGCTAGTGGGGCTTCAAGTTGACTGACTGACAGGAATGGTGAGAGGCTCGCTCACTTGAACCTAGGAGACGGTCACTGCAGAAGCGGGTGTTGTCCAAAAGTTATCAAATACTCCTTTTTGCGATCACCGCTTTGTCATTGCATCAGCTTACATGGCTGGACTAACTATCCCACTCGGAAGTGGTATGACCTCTCTGCTAGATGCTACGTTCTTTGCAGGAGAGGTACTAAAGTTTAGTCTACTGGTTGTGCTCCTATCCGCTCTTGCCCGTCCCTATCTTCTACTTGTTCAAGTGGATACGCCTTGATCAACGGAAGCAAAAGCGGATTAGTACGTCTATTGGGAAAGCTATTCTTTGCATTTCTGATTCTTGCGGCGTTTGCATTTGTCTTTAGTTCTTTAGTCCATTTTTCGCTCTTACTCAGTACGCTCATTTTTGTTTGGGTGTCCTCTGTTGCCTCTGAATCGCAACCCCGAGAGCAGGGAAAGGCCAGCCGATTTATCCAGTTAATTAAAGAGAACTTTTTTGCAATCAGTGCGCATAAAATCCCATTGGGAAAGCCCAGCCCTTCTGATCCTGAACTTCAGTGTTCCTATCTTAGTTGTGTCTTCCTTTGGCTATCTTAGGATGCTCACTTTGGAGATTGGCCACCGCTACTGTATTGTAACGGAAGAAGGGAAGATTAGAGTCGGAATAGTTGGACGAACAGAGGAAGGATTGATTGTGGCTATCAGTTCGGCTGGCCTATACTACGATGAAGCATTAGCTGTAGCAGCGAGAGGACCTGCATTGATACATTTCTTGAGCATGGATCAGATTAAGTCCGTGCACTGGGATTGTGCTTCTACATTCAAATTGCAGTAGCGGTTAGCAAACCGTAGGATGGGTAGTAGCCCTCCATATCCTACAGCAAGCCGTAGGGTGCGTGTTGTCACGCACCATTATCTAGATGCATTCCTTGCAACTCGGTGCAAGGGCGTGACTGGCGAGCGTTCAGTTTGGGGCAGTTCATATTCCCTATCGGCGGATGGTGCGTGAAATCACGCACCCTAATTTAAACAACTTTGGCACACCGACCCTCACCCTCTAGACCCGCACCCCCGCCGATCGCCTTTCCACCGTTTCCCGCTTGACGCCCCCCGCGACACCCCTTATCTGGCCCCACAAGCGCGCGGTGGTAGCTCAGTTGGTTAGAGTACCGGCCTGTCACGCCGGGGGTCGCGGGTTCGAGCCCCGTCCACCGCGCCAGCTTCCCTTCAGGGTCATGCTTTCCTGCCTCGCCTCATGGGCGCGGGGCGGATATGCGTGGCGCACTGTCCTGAATGGAGCGTCCCCATGATGGACTGTCCAGTGCCATCCTTGCCCCTTTGCAGCCTCGGCGCTGGCCGAGGAGGGCGTTGCGCTGCCATCGGCAGGCGACGGAGGGCCTTGCTTGCAACACCCTCGGCAGGATCGAGATCAGGGATGCCGTGATAATCGGTGCCGAGTACGCGATCACCTGACCGACCTAGTCGAGTAAACCGGGCGAACCAAACAGGATCGACGCCACGCTTTAAACGAGGGTGCCGGCAAGACCGGACAGAGTCGGCGGTCACGATTCTGGCCGGGGACGGGCGGTAGCTGCGTTTCGATTTCCCGGACCGGTCGGTGGTGGTGTGTAACCGGTGCGGCTGGGCCGGTCCTGGCGGGTTGCTCGTCGTTTACGTCGCCACTCCTCGCGCGGGTCCCGACGAGAAGAAGAAGTCGAACGAGGAGGCTGGTCAGAGTGTCATCCGATACCTGATATGACCGTCGTTGTCGCAGAACTGGTCGTAGAGCCTCCGCGCCGTCGCGTTCTCGATCTCGGTCAGCCAGTAGAGCCGCCGCCAACCCTTCGCGCGGGCGATTGCGACAAGATCCTCGATCAGCGCGCGGCCGAGGCCCTTCCCCCGCGCCTCGGGGGCGACGAAGAGGTCTTCCAGATAGCCGTCGTCCCCCAGCACCCAGGTCGAGGGGTGGTGCTGGTGGATGGCAAAGCCCTGCGGGGTGCCGTCCAGCACCGCAAGCCGGCCGGTCAGCGGGTTTGCGGGGTCCATCAGGCGGGTCCAGGTGAAGGCGGTCACCTCGGACGGCAGAGTCAGCCCGTAGCCATCCAGAAATCCCTGCCACAGCCGCAAGAAATCTGTTTCATCTTGGGGTCTTGCGTCTCGAAGTTCAATGTCATCCGAGACTGGCATCACGCAA
This sequence comes from Paracoccaceae bacterium, assembly GCA_031412255.1. GTDB lineage: Bacteria > Pseudomonadota > Alphaproteobacteria > Rhodobacterales > Rhodobacteraceae > Tabrizicola. Next base: position 3,927 of record JANOCQ010000243.1, read on the forward strand.
TGCGGGCCAGGATGCGCGCCCAGCTGCGGATGCCCTTGTGGAACGACTCCAGGTCATACTTCTCGTTCGGCGAATGGATCTGGTCGTCGTCCCGGCCAAAGCCGATCAGCATCGCGTCCATCCCGAGGATGGTCTTGAAGTAGCCCGCCACCGGGATCGAGCCGCCAGCCCCCACAAAGGCAGCCGGGCGGCCCCATTCTTCGGTCAGCGCTGCGCGGGCGGCCTCGAAGGCCGGATCGGAGATTTCCATGACGGACGCCGGCGCACCATCGCTGCCGCCGTGCCAGATGATCTCGCAATCGGCGCGCATCTGGGCTTCGGCCCATTGCTTGAACGCGGCGACGATCTTTTCCGGGTCCTGGCGTGACACCAGACGGAAAGAGACCTTGGCATGGGCCTCGCCCGGCAGCACCGTCTTGAACCCGGCCCCATTGTAGCCGCCCCACATGCCGTTCACTTCGGCGGTCGGACGGGACCAGATCTTCTCCAGCGGCGTGCGGTCCTGTTCGCCCGCAGGCACCGAGAGGCCGACGTCGCCAAGGTAGGTCGCATGGTCGAAGGACAGCTTCTGCCATTGCTGGCGGAGGGTGTCGGGAAGTTCGTCCACGTCGTCATAGAAGCCGGGGACCTGCACCCGGCCCGTCGCGTCGTGCAGACCGGCCAGAAGTCGCGCCATCAGGTGCAGGGGGTTCTGCGCAAGGCCGCCGTACATCCCGGAATGCAGGTCGCGTGAGGCGGCGCGGATGGTGAATTCGGCCTTGGCCAGCCCGCGCAGCATGGTGGTGATGGCGGGGGTCGCGCCTTCGAAAAGCCCGGTGTCGCAGATGAGGGCCAGGTCGCAGGACAGTTCCTCGCGGTTCTGTTCCAGGAAGGGGACCAGCGAGGGCGAACCCGATTCCTCCTCGCCTTCGAGGAAGATCGTCAGCTTGCCGGGCAGGGTGCCGTGAACGTGTTTCCAGGCCCGGCAAGCCTCGATGAAAGTCATCAGTTGGCCCTTGTCGTCGGACGATCCACGGGCGCGGATCACCTGGCCCTTTGGCGTGTCCTGGACTTCGGGGTCAAAGGGCGGGCGGTCCCATAGGTCCAATGGATCAACGGGTTGGACGTCGTAGTGGCCGTAGAACAGGATGTGCCTGCGGCCTTCGCCGCCATGCGCCACGACCATCGGATGCCCCGGGGTCTGCGCGGCGCGGGCGTCGAAGCCAAGCGATGCCAGATCGGCGGTCAGAAGGTCGGCGGTGCGGGCGCAATCCTCCTTGTAGGCCGGGTCTGTGGAAATCGACGGGATGCGCAACAGATCCATCAGCCGGTCCAGCGACTGGGGCAGGGTGTCGTCGATGCGGGCAAGGACAGCGTCGAGAGACGGGGTGGTCATCATACTCTCCGGGATTTGATCAGGAACCAGCCTAGCAGGCGGGTTGGGACTGTCCAGAGCGGGCAGGCTGCGGTAAGGGAAGAGAGTGCTTTCGCGTGGGGTGACAAATCGCCCCCTTGGCAGCGCCGCAAGATTGACCGAGATCAAGGCACCCGTGCGGGGGTTCGGTGGAGAACCCTTGCAAAAGGAACCGAAGCCCGATGACCAGATACGACGACGCGATCGATGCCAGCCTGCAACGCCTTCACGACGAGGGGCGCTATCGCACCTTCATCGACATCGCGCGCGCACAGGGCCAGTTTCCCCATGCAGTGTGGACCAAGCCCGACGGGTCGCAGAAGGACATTACCGTGTGGTGTGGCAACGACTACCTCGGGATGGGCCAGCACCCGGATGTGCTGACCGCAATGCACGAGGCGCTTGAGGCGACCGGCGCAGGTTCGGGGGGCACGCGCAACATCAGCGGCACCACGGTCTGGCACAAGCGGCTGGAGGCGGAACTGGCCGACCTGCACGGCAAAGAGGCCGCGCTGGTCTTTACCTCGGCCTACATCGCGAATGACGCGACCTTGTCGACGCTGCGGGTGATCCTCCCCGGCCTCATCATCTATTCCGACTCGCTGAACCATGCCTCGATGATCGAGGGGGTGCGGCGTGGCGGTGGCGAGAAGCGCATCTTCCGGCACAACGACATGGCGCATCTGCGCGAGCTTCTGGCCGGTGACGACCCGTCGGTGCCGAAGCTGATCGCCTTCGAGTCAATCTATTCGATGGACGGCGACTTTGGCCCGATCCGTGAAATCTGCGACCTGGCGCAAGAGTTCGGCGCGCTGACCTACCTGGACGAAGTCCACGCGGTCGGCATGTACGGTCCCCGCGGCGCGGGCGTGGCAGAGCGTGATGGGCAGATGCACCGGGTGGACATCATCAACGGCACGCTTGCCAAAGCTTACGGCGTCTTCGGCGGCTACATCGCGGCCTCGGCGCGGATGGTGGATGCGGTGCGGTCCTATGCGCCGGGGTTCATCTTCACGACCTCGCTGCCGCCGGCGGTTGCTGCGGGTGCAGCGGCCAGTGTCCGGTTCCTGAAAGGGGCGGGGGGGCAGGCGCTGCGGGCGCGGCACCAGACCCAGGCGACGATCCTGAAAACCCGGCTGAAGGCGATGGGCCTGCCGATCATCGACCACGGGTCGCACATCGTCCCGGTCCATGTCGGCAACCCGGTGCACTGCAAGATGCTGTCCGACATGCTTCTGGAAGACCACGGCATCTACGTCCAGCCGATCAATTTCCCCACCGTCCCGCGCGGGACCGAGCGGCTGCGCTTCACACCCTCGCCGGTGCACGGCCCGGGCGAGATCGACAAGCTGGTGCGCGCGATGGATGCACTCTGGTCGCATTGTGCGCTGAATCGCGCCGAACAGGTGGCATAAGGCCTTTGGCCTGTGGAAAAGGCCTTGTCCTGTGGTAGGGTTTATCCAATAGAACAACGCAGTGAGTCGCTGGGGAAGGCGGCCACGCGGACGGGTGCACCGAAGGGGACAGCGGGCAGATGATCGGTTGGAGGTCGAAACCTTCGACAACCGAAGAGGACAAGCCAAAGGGCTTTGACGACTTCGAGTTGCGGCTCGGCGACCTCATGCGCGGCGAGCGTGCCACGCTTGGCAAGTCGCTGCTGGACGTCCAGCGCGAGCTGAAGATCAAAGCCACCTACATCGCCGCGATCGAGAACGCCGATCTGTCGGCTTTCGAGACGCCTGGCTTTGTCGCGGGCTATGTCCGTTCTTACGCCCGTTACCTCGCAATGGACCCGGAATGGGCCTTCGAGCGCTTTTGTGCGGAAGCGGGCTATACCGTGTCGCACGGGCTCTCCTCCGCCGCTGCGCCGCAGCAGTTCGCCAAGGCCCGCGCACGGGCCGAGAACGCCGATCCGCTTGGTGACCCGAACGCAAGCTTCATTCCGCGCGGCGAGGCGATCTGGTCGCACGTCGAACCCGGAGCCGTCGGATCTATCGCCGTGCTGGTCGCACTGATCGGCGCGATTGGCTATGGCGGCTGGTCGGTGTTGCAGGAAGTTCAGCGTGTGCAGTTGGCTCCGGTGGACGAAGCGCCCAGCGTGGTGGCAGAGCTTGACCCCCTGACAAATGCCGGAACCGCTGGTCAGCAGATCGCCGTGGCGCGTCCCGCCGTGCCTGCGGCAGAAGCCGTGGCCAGCGCCGAGGGTTCCGCCGACCGCGATGTCCTGGACAGGCTGTACCGGCCCCAGGCTCTGGACGTGCCGGTCCTGACGTCGCGTGACGGTCCAATCGCCGCGATCAACCCCCGGGAGGCCGGGGTTCTTGCCGAAGTGGCCGAAGCAGATTCCGTGGATCAGGCCATCGATCAGGCGGTTGAAGCCGAGGTGCAGGTCGTCGCCGAAGCCAAGCAGGGCATCGAAGTCTTGGCCGTGCGCCCCTCTTGGGTCCGGGTCAATGCTGCCGATGGCACCGTTCTTTTCGAAAAGATCCTGGACGCGGGCGAACGTTACGTGGTGCCGCCGCTGGAAACCGCAGCCCTGTTCCGCACCGGTAATTCCGGCTCGATCTACTTCGTCGTCGATGGTCTGACCTATGGCCCGGTTGCCCCCGGCGCGCAGGTGGCCAAGGATATCCCGCTGTCGCCCGAGGCGCTGACCGAAAGCTTTGCCCAGGCCGACCCGACTGCGGATGAGGATCTGGCCCGCTTTGCCACCGCCGACGCCTCGGACGTCCTCCCCGCCCCGGCGGTGCCCGAGGCTGCGAGCGAATAGGCGGATTGCCGGGACCTGCCGCGCCGCATATGCTGCGCCGGCAAGACACGGAGCCTGATCTCATGAGCCATAACCCCATCCGCCCCTGGCGCAACATCCAGCGCCGGCCCTCGCGGCAGATCCGGGTGGGCAAGGTGCTGGTGGGCGGCGATGCTCCGATCAGCGTCCAGACCATGACGAACACGCTGACCACGGATGTGGCCGCGACCATCGAGCAGATCCAGCGCTGCGCGGTCGCCGGGGCGGATATCGTGCGGGTCTCGACACCCGACCAGGAATCGACCCGCGCGCTGAGGGAAATCGTCGCCGAAAGCCCGGTCCCGATCGTCGCGGACATCCATTTTCACTACAAACGTGCGATCGAGGCGGCCGAGGCGGGCGCGGCATGTCTGCGGATCAACCCCGGCAACATCGGCGACGCCAGGCGCGTGGCCGAGGTGGTGCGGGCCGCAAAGGACCACGGGTGTTCGATCCGCATCGGGGTGAACGCGGGGTCGCTGGAAAAGCACCTTCTGGACAAGTACGGCGAGCCCTGCCCGGATGCGATGGTGGAAAGCGGGCTGGACCATATCCGGCTGCTCCAAGACAACGACTTTCACGAATTCAAGATCAGCGTTAAGGCCTCGGACGTCTTCATGGCTGCGGCCGCCTATCAGCAACTGGCCGATGCCACCGACGCGCCGATCCATCTGGGGATCACCGAGGCCGGGGGGCTGACCTCCGGCACGGTCAAGTCGGCCATCGGGTTGGGCAACCTTCTGTGGATGGGGATAGGCGACACGATCCGGGTCTCGCTCTCCGCCGATCCGGTAGAAGAAGTAAAGGTCGGGTTCGAAATCCTGAAATCGCTGGGCCTGCGGCACCGGGGGGTCACGATCATCTCGTGCCCTTCCTGCGCGCGGCAGGGGTTCGATGTGATAAAGACCGTCTCGGCGCTGGAGGAGCGGCTGGCCCATATCACCACGTCGATGAGCCTTTCGATCATTGGCTGCGTGGTGAACGGCCCGGGCGAGGCGCTGATGACCGACATCGGGTTCACAGGCGGCGGGGCAGGCAAGGGAATGGTCTACCTCGCCGGCAAGCAGGATCACACTTTGTCCAACGACCGGATGGTCGAGCATATCGTTGAATTGGTCGAGGCGAAGGCCGCCGAGATCGACGCTGCGGAAAAGCTCGCTGCGGAGTAGACTCCTCCTCGTGCGCCTTCGGCTTCTCGTCGCAAGGCGGAGCGACGCGGTCCACAAGGAGCGGACCAAAGAGGCCTAGTCCTCGCCCAACTCCTGCGCCAGATGGTCGATGAAGGCGCGCAGCCGTGCCGTTACCGACTGGGCCGATGGGTAGACGAAGTAGATCGCCTTTCGCGGAGTCGACCAGTCGGGCAGGACGTGGACCAAGCGGCCCTGCGCAATTTCCTCGCGGACGATCATCCCGGGCAGCGGCGCGATCCCGGCCCCCGCGACCACGGCATCCCGGACCGCCAGATGCGACCCCAGACGCAGAGGCGGCTCGAAGGGTAGGGTGATCGCTTCCGCGCCGTTGCTGAGAGGCAGGCCCCCCGCCCAGAGAGTCGCCAGACCGACCAGCGGAAAGCGCGTCAGGTCGGTCGGGTGGCGCAGGGTTTCCAGTCCGGGAAGGTCAGGAGCTGCGGCCAGCATGGCCTGACCATGCAGCAGGCGACGTGCGACCTGACTGGAATCCTCCAGCGGGCCAAAGCGGATGCAGCCGTCAAAGCCTTCCTCCAGAAGGTCGGGCGTGCGGTCCAGGAAGTGGATTTCCAGTGTCACCTCGGGGTGCAGCTTGCGGAACCCGGCGGCTATGGGGCCGATGAGGAGGTTGCCGATCACCTGCGGCACGGCCAGTCGCAGATGCCCGCGCGGGGTACCGCCCGATTCGCCCAGGGCGCGGCGGATATCCTCGGCCTCGCCCAGAAGGCGGTCGGCGCGGGCGGCCAGGACCTCGCCCTCCTGGGTGGCGCGGAGGGTGCGGGTCGAGCGTTCGATGAGCCGGACACCAAGGTGGGCTTCAAGGTCCGCCACGCGCTTGGACAGGGTGGACTTCGGCACCCGCAGTGCCAGGGCGGCGGCTGAGAACGAGCCCTCGCGCAGGACAGTGCGAAACCCGCGCAGGGCGGTAAGGTCGAGGTCATTGTCCATAATTTGGCACACACCTTGCAGAAATGGCTTGCTTGTCCAGGATGGTGGAATAAGGCATCCTGCACAAGACAAGATTCAAGGAGTCCCGATGGACCGGAAGACCGAAACACCGCCAAGCCGGACGGTGACACTGGCTGTGCTTGGCCTCGCCTCGATGACGATCATGGCGAATGCCACAATTGCCTCGTCGCTGCCGGGCCTGCGGGAACATTATGCCGACGTGCCGCATATCGACACGCTGGCCGGGCTGCTCGTGACGCTGCCATCCTTGGCGATCGTGCTTTCGGCGGGGCTGATGGGCGTGCTGATCGACCGCTGGGACCGGCAGAAGCTGCTTTTGGTCACTGCACTGCTTTATGCCGTTGGCGGGACGTCGGGGCTGTGGGCGGAAAGCATCTGGGCGATGCTGGCGGGGCGGCTGGCCCTTGGGCTTGGGGTTGCCGGGACGATGAACCTGGGCATGACCTGGGCCAGCGACCTTTGGCAGGGACCCGAGCGGGCGCGGTTCATGGGGATGCAGGGGGCGGCGATCTCGGGGGCGGGGATCGTGTTCATGCTTCTGGGCGGGCTTCTGGCCAGCTACCACTGGCGCGGAGCTTTCGCGGTCTATGCGCTGATCCTGCCCATCGCGGTGCTGGCCTTCATCGCGCTCGCGCCCCACGCCCGCGCCATTGCCGCAGAGCGGGACCGCCCCAAGCCGGCGCGATCTACAGTCGAGGTTTTCCCCTGGGCCGCCTATGCCTTCATCGCGCCCTTGGCCTTTGTCTTTCAGGTGGCGTTCTATGTCACACCCACCCGGTTGCCCTTCCATCTGGAGGCTCTGGGGACCACCAGCCCGCTTGTCGTCGGCGCGCTGATGGCGGCGCTGGTCACCGTGTCGGCCCCGGTGTCGTTGATGTATGGCCGCATCCGCGCCCGGCTTTCGGCGATGACGATCTTTGGGCTGAGTTTCATCCTGATCGGTGCTGGGTTTCTGGCACACGCCACAGCCACGGACTGGCACGGCGTTCTGCTGGGATCACTGATCGCGGGGCTTGGGATGGGGATCTCGATGCCGAACTATACGACGTGGTTCATGGCGCGGGTTCCGGCGACGATGCGGGGCCGGGCCTCGGGGCTGCTGACCACGGCCTTTTTCCTTGGTCAGTTCGCCTCGCCGCTGGTATCGGCACCATTGGTGGCCTGGTTCGGGCTGGCGGGGACCTTTGCCGCCGTCGGTCTGGCGCTGGTTGCTCTGGGGGTGGGCCTTTGGGTCACGCAAGCTGCCCGACCGGAGCCGACGGCGGCTGAGGCGTAACGAAAAAGGGCGGCCCTTGATGGGCCGCCCTTGTCCTTTGGTGCTGCTGCTCAGCCGTCGGCGCGGATGTCGGCGACAAAGCCCTGCATCACCTCCAGCGGCGCATAACCCCGCATCACCGAATCGCCCATGATGAAGGCAGGAGTCCCGGTGATATCCATCATCTCGGCCAGCGCGTAGTTGTCCTGGATCACGGCCATGACCTCGGGCGAGTTCATCCGGTCCAGCACAGGCTGCGCCTCGTAGCCGATGTCTTCGGCCAACCGGGTCAGTGTCTCGACAGTGGGCTCGCCGCGCAGCGCGATCAGGGCGTGGTGCGCCTTGTCATAGGCCTCGTCGCCGTGAAGCTGGCGCAAAGCGATGGCGAATTGGGCCGACATCATCGAGTCTTCGCCAAGGATCGGGAATTCCTTGACCACGAAGCGGATGTTGCCGTCAGTTGCGATGAGATCTTCGACTTCGTCATAGGCCTTGCGGCAATAGCCGCAGCGATAGTCCATGAACTCGACCAGTGTGATGTTGCCGTCGGGGTTGCCGCCGACCCAGTCGTTGGGATTGGCGAAGATCCGCGCGCTGTTCGCGGCGATGATCGTGGAGTCACGCTCCAGCCCGGCGGATTCTTCGCGCGACTGCAGGACATCCATCGCTTCGATCAGGACCTCGGGGTTTTCCAAGAGATAGGCCCGGACCTCGTCCCGGAAGGCCTTTCGCTCTGCCTCGGTCATGGTGGGGGCAGTGCCGGTGGCAAGCTCCTCGGCAAAGGCGGGGAGGCTGGCAAGGCCGGCGATCAGGCCAAGGGCAAGGCGGGTCATGAAGGCTCCTGAAGACCGCGGACCTGCGGCGGCGCGAGGATAGGGGGGGCAGTGGGGCGTGACAAGCGGCTCGCCGTTTCGTGATCCGATGGACGCAGGCGAATTTACAATTGCAGGGGAAGCGCGGATAAGGCGGCGATGACCGCGCTGAAAGCCCTTGTCCTGACGCTGTTGCTGGCCGTTCCCGTGGCCGCGCAAGAGCTTTCGGCACTGGCCAGGGTGAACCCGATGCGGTCGGGGATCGTCGCCACCGGCAGCGGGCTGGAATTGCGGCTTGCACTGAGCCAGCCGGTGCCCTGGCGTCTGCGTCTGATGGACAACCCGCCCCGGCTGGTGATCGACGCGCGGGAAGTCGACTGGAAGGGGGCCGAGGCGCTGGCAGTGGTCAAGCCTGGTGTCGCGCTGCGGGCCGGACGTTTCCGGCCAGGCTGGTCGCGGATGGTGCTGGAGCTGGAAGGCCCGCACAAGGTTGCGCGCGCCGAGATGACGACCGGCGACGAAACGCGGCTCGAAATCGTGCTGGAACCCAGCGATGCCGCAAGCTTTGCGGTCGAGGCCGCGCGTCCCGACCTGCCGGACTGGGCACTGCCCGAGGCGGCCGAACTGGTCGCTCCCTTGCCGGAAGGCGGTGGCCCTCTGGTCGTGGTTCTGGATCCCGGCCATGGTGGCATCGATCCCGGGGCAGAGCGTGACGGCACCAGCGAGGCTGCGCTGATGCTGACCTTTGCGCGCGAAGTGAAGGAAGTTCTGCTTCGCGACGGCCGCTTCCGGGTGGTGATGACCCGCGACGAGGATGTCTTTGTCCCTCTGGAAACCCGGACCTCGATCGCGCGCGAGGCAGGGGCCGACATCTTCCTTTCCCTGCACGCCGATGCACTGGCCGAAGGCGATGCCCAGGGTGCCACGGTCTACACCTTGGCCGCCGAAGCCTCTGACGAAGCGTCGGCGGCGCTGGCGGAACGGCACGACCGCGATGATCTTCTGGCGGGGGTGGACCTGACCGATCAGGATGACGTGGTGGCCGAAGTCCTGATGGATATGGCCCGGACCGAGACCCAGCCCCGCACCGACCGCCTGGCGCAGGCGATGGTTGCGGCGATCAGGGCGGCAGAAATCCGGATGCACCGGCACCCTTTCCAGTCAGGGGGATTTTCGGTCCTGAAGTCCCCTGACATTCCCTCGGTGCTTCTGGAAGTGGGGTTCCTGTCGTCCGAGCGGGACTACAAGCGGCTTTCCGACCCGGCCTGGCGGGGCACCCTGGCCCAGGCTCTGGCCCAGGCGCTGGCCACCTGGGCCGCCGAGGACACCGCGCTGCGCCGGGCCGCAAGCCCCTGACCGGCGCGAAAGCCCGCCCGGACAGGAAATTGTGACCAGCCAAGGTTTTGACGGGGCCGCGCGTCTGGTATACTGCGGGGACGCAAAGCATCGGGGGTCTGTGTGCTAAGGTTTGTCGGCAATGTCCTGGGCGGGCTCTTCACAACGGTGACGTTGGGGTTGATCTTTGCCGCGCTGACCCTTGGCGGCATCTTCTTCATGTACTCCCGCGACCTGCCCAGCCACGAGAACCTGGCGCAATACACCCCTGCCACGATCAGCCGGATCTACTCTGGCGAAGGCCGGATCATCGACGAATTTGCACAGGAGCGCCGGTTGTTCGTCGCGTCCGAGGATATTCCAGACCTCGTGAAGCACGCGTTCATCAGCGCCGAGGACAAGAATTTCTACAACCACCACGGCTATGACACCCGCGGCATGGTCGCGGCCGTGGTCGAAGCCGTGCAAAGCCGCGGGCAAAGCATGCGCGGGGCATCCACGATCACCCAGCAGGTGATGAAGAACTTCCTTCTGGACGGTTCGCGGTCGGTGGAACGGAAGATCAAGGAGATCATCCTTGCGACCCGGCTGGAACAGACGCTGTCCAAGGACAAGATCCTGGAACTTTACCTGAACGAGATCTTCCTGGGCAAGAACTCCTACGGCGTGGCGGCGGCGGCGCAGACCTATTTCAACAAGCCCCTGTCTGATCTGGCTCCGCACGAAGCGGCCATGCTGGCGGCGATGCCCCAGGCGCCGGGGAAGTACGACCCGGTCACCGCGAAGGAACGGGTGACGGAACGCCGGAACTACGTCCTGCGCGAGATGTGGCAGAACGGCTATATCGACGAGGCGACCTATCTGACGGAAAAGGACCAGCCGCTGCGCTCGGTCCAGAACGGCGACTTCGAGGCATTCCGCGATGCCTTGCCGCCGCGCGACTATTTCACCGACGAGATCCGCCGCCAGTTGTCGGGGGTATTCGGGGAAGACGAGTTCTTTTCGGGCGGGTTGACCATCCGAGCCACTGTCGACCCCGAAATGCAGAAGGCTGCCGCCGAGGCTTTGCGCAAGGGGTTGGAGCAATACGACCGCAATCAGGGCGTCTGGCGCGGCACCGGCAAAACTCTTCCGTCCGAGGTTCTGGGGTCCGACGCCGCCTGGCGCGAAGCTCTGGCTTCGGTCGAAATCGCCCGTGACGTCGAGGCCTGGTTCCCCGCTGTGGTGCTGGAGGTGGGCGAAAGCGACGCCCGCATCGGCATCGAAGGCGTGATGGACGACGAGGATGGCCATTTCATCCCGGCCGAGGACGTGACCTGGGCCAGAAAGCGGCTGGAGGGCGGCGAACTGGGCAAGAAGGCCAAGGTCGCGGGCGATCTGGTCGCGGTCGGCGATGTGGTTCTGGTCCGCGCAGTCACGAACGAGGATGGCACCTTCAAACGGTGGTCGCTGCGTCAGGTCCCTGAAGTGCAGGGGGCCTTCATGGCGATGGATGTAAACACCGGCCGCGTCCTGGCGATGCAGGGCGGGTTCTCCTACCAGGATTCGGTCTTCAATCGGACCACACAGGC
>JANOCQ010000244.1:0-1979 GCA_031412255.1 Paracoccaceae bacterium
GCCGTTCCTGGGAGAACTGCCGCTGGCGCTGGACGTGCGGGTCGCGGGCGACGCGGGCACGCCGATTGCGGCGACGGACGGGCCCTTGGCTGCACCCTATGCCGCCCTTGCGAAACGTCTGATCGCGGGCGGGATGGCGTAAACCCGGACTCAGGCAAGAAGTGGCGCATCTGGCGAAGGAGGAACATTCAGGGTTGCCAAATACCGACTGGTTGGTATGTTTGTTGCAACGAAACCTGAGTCGGAGGATCAGATGCGCCAGGTTCATGCAGCGGTTTTCCAGTCGCTCGACGGGGTGATGCAGGCCCCCGGCGGGCCGACGGAGGACCCGACCGGTGGTTTCACCCACGGCGGCTGGACCATGCCGCATGAGGGCCCGGAGACGGACGCCGCGCTGGGGGGTGTGTTCGAGACCGAGTACGACCTGCTTCTCGGGCGCAGGACCTACGACATCTTCGCTGGATACTGGCCCTTTGTGGACCCGGCCAACCCGGTCCACGGTGCCTTCGAGAAGGCGGCGAAATATGTGCTCACAAGAGGTTCGCAGCCGCTGGACTGGCAGAACAGTCACCGGCTGGCTGACCTTGAGGCGGTTCAAGCGCTGAAGGCGACGAAGGGGCCGGACCTGTTCGTATGGGGAAGCTCCACCCTGATCCCGCAGCTGCTGGCGGCGTGGCTTCTCGACCGGCTGATGGTGCTGACCTATCCGGTCACGCTTGGCCGCGGCAAACGCCTGTTCGGCGAGGGCACGCCCGCGCTGGGGATGAAGATGTTCGGCGGCGAGGTGTCGGCCAGCGGCGTGGTCATCGCGAATTACGAGCTGGCGGGCGAAGTAGAGATCGGCACCCGCCCCGGCCCGGAGCCAAGCGCCGCCGAACAGGCGCGGCAGGCCCGAATTGCACAAGACGACACCTGGTAAAATAGGAGGAGACCCCATGACCCATTCCATCCGCACTGTCCTGTGGTTCAGCGAGCGAGGCCGCGAGGCTGCCGATTTTTACTGCAGTCTGATTCCGAACAGCGCAGTCACAAGCGTCTTTGCCAGCGACAATGGCGGGCCGGACGGGAAAATGCATTTCGAGGTGATCGATTTCACCTTGAACGGCGTGCCGTATCAGCTTCTGCAAGCCGGCCCGATGTTTCCCCTGTCCGAATGCGTGTCGGTGATGATCGAGACACCCGACCAGGCCGAGACGGACCGGCTTTGGGACGCGCTGGTCGAAGGCGGTGGCAGCCATGGCCCCTGTGGCTGGCTGAAGGACCGCTACGGCCTGTCGTGGCAGGTGATTCCAGAGGCGGCGTCGCGGCTGATGGCCTCGGGCGATCGGGCCCGCGCAGAACGTGCGCTGCAGGCCGTCATGCAGATGGGCAAGATCGACCTTGCCGCTGTCGAAGCGGCTGCAGCTTAGCCCCACCCAAGCCGACCCAACCAACAAGGAGAGTTCCCATGCCAGAAGACATTCCCCACGACCAGCGCTACCGCCCTGACGACCGCATCATGCAGGGCGTGATCCCCTATCTAGGCCTTGCCGGTCGCTGTGGCGAGGCGGCGGACTTCTTCATCAAGGCCTTCGGCGCAGAGGACATCGGGCGAATGCCGATGCCCGACGCGCCGGGCAAGTTCATGCATCTTCAGCTAAAGATCAACGGCGGCGCGCTGATGCTGACCGACCATGGCATGTCCAGTATTGAAGCGGGAGAGGTGCCGATGGCGCATGGCCACCTGCAACTCATCGTCCCGGATGCGCAGGTCTGGTGGGACCGGGCGGTCGCGGCGGGCTGCACGGTGGTCGCCCCCTTGGAGCGTCAGTTCTGGGGCGATACCTGGGGCTTGCTGACCGATCCCTTCGGCCTCAACTGGGCGGTGTTGACACCCGATCCTGCGCTCTGGGACAAGGGCGCATGAGAAAGCCGATGCTCCTTTGACGGTAGTCACCCGCGTTCCAAGGGGCGAGGCGCGCGCGCGGCTGATCGAGGCC